>NZ_LKBR01000068.1:0-105614 GCF_002723595.1 Pseudomonas sp. ICMP 460 | reverse complement strand
AAAAAGCAGATCTGCTGTGTACTCAAGACCCGCCCTTGATCTGCTTCTGATCTGCTTCAACCACTCAGGTCGGCTTTCAGGCCGCCGTGCTCTTGCTCTTGATCTTTGTGATCTTGATCTGAGAAGCGCCCCGTTAAACCACGATGGCCGCACGCAGGCTTGAATCCGTGGGTAACCCGGCAGGACGCCGGGTTAGCCGCGCTGGGCCAAGGATGGCCCATCGCGGCGGCCCACGGATTCAAGACTGTGGGCGGGCATGCCGAGCCTAAGCGAGGCACCGAGTGGTGGGGCGAGAGCGTTTTGGTTACTTTTGACTGGGCCGGCTTCCGGATCTATCAAAAGTGACTCGCTGTAAGAGCGAAACCGATATAAGCCATAACCCAAATAAAGGATATGTACCCAACCTGAAGAACACCCCCAAGCCCGATGCGCAACACCGCTACATCAGATCAGCCAAACAACCACTTCCACAACAGCACCAACACCACCACCGCCAACACCGGCCGCGCGATGCGGTAGGCTTTGGGGTGCTTGCGCTTCCACTGTTTGACCTGACCACTGAACTTGTCGCTGAAGGTCTTGCTCCAGGCATAGGCCTGGTTGATGCCGCCAACACGTTCGTCATCCAGATTCTGAGGCGCAGTAGCACGACCGAGTTGCTTGCTGACCCAGCGATTGATGCGCGTCATCAAACGGCTACTCAACGGGCGTTCAATGTCGCAAAACAAAATCACCCGAGTGTGTTCGGTTTCGTTCTTCACCCAGTGCACATACGTTTCGTCAAACATCACGTCTTCGCCGTCGCGCCAGGCGTAGACCTGGCCGTCAACGAAGATGCGGCAGTCGTCGGAGTTCGGCGTGGACAGCCCCAAGTGATAACGCAACGAACCGGCAAACGGGTCGCGGTGCGGGTTGAGGTGGCTGCCGCCGGGCAACAGCGCAAACATCGCACCCTTGACGTTGGGGATGCTGCTGACCAGGGCCACGGTTTTCGGGCACAGCGCCTCGGCGGATGGCAACGGTTTGTCGTACCACTTGAGGTAAAAACGCTTCCAGCCCTTCTTGAAGAACGAACCAAAGCCTGCATCGTTGTTCTTTTCCGCGGCGCGGATATAACCCTCGTCGAACAGGTGCATGGCCTCTTGGCGGATCACTTCCCAGTTGTCCTTGAGCACGTCCAGTTCAGGGAATTTGCTGCGGTCCAGGTACGGCTTGGACGGCACGGCCGAGAACAGGTACATCAAGGCGTTGTACGGGGCGAACAACGCCGAGTGGTTGACGAACTGACGCAACAACGGCAAACGGGCCTTGCCACGCAAGTGCACATACAACGTGCTGCCGATAAACAACAGCAGCACCGACAGTTTGGCGGCCAAAGAAAAGGTCATGCAGCAACTCCTGGAAATTAGCGCCTGGCGAATAACTTCCCGGTGAGGGGAAACCAAACGTAGCAGCCGCTCATCATAAACATTTGCAGCATTATGCAGAAGGCTTTGGCCGACCGACTGACATAAATCAACCCTCTGCACCCCTGATTGCGGGCCCTGCGTGGGAGACACGCAGCAAAACTGGTCAAGCCTGGTTTTCTTGATCAGTAAACAAATCGCTAAACAGCATGCTCGTTAGATAGCGCTCACCGGAGTCCGGCAATATCACCACGATGGTCTTGCCCTGCATTTCCGGCTTCTCGGCCAGGCGCACAGCCACGGCCATGGCGGCGCCGCAAGAGATACCGCACAAAATTCCTTCTTCCTGCATCAAGCGCAGGGCCATCGCCTTGGATTCCTCATCGGTCACCAGTTCCACGCGGTCGACCATCGAAAGGTCGAGGTTTTTCGGCACGAAACCCGCGCCGATGCCCTGGATCTTGTGCGGGCTGGGCTTGATCTCTTCACCGGCCAGCGCCTGGGTGATCACCGGCGATGCAATCGGCTCCACCGCCACCGACAGAATCGGCTTGCGCGCAGTGTTCTTGATATAGCGCGACACACCGGTAAGGGTGCCGCCGGTGCCGACGCCCGCGACCAGCACGTCGACGGCGCCGTCGGTGTCGTTCCAGATTTCCGGGCCGGTGGTTTTCTCGTGGATCGCAGGGTTGGCCGGGTTTTCGAACTGGCCCGGCATGAAGTAGGCCGAGGGGTCGCCGGCAACGATTTCAGCGGCTTTTTCGATAGCGCCTTTCATGCCTTTGGCCGGTTCGGTCAGCACCAGTTCGGCACCGAGAGCCTTGAGCACTTTGCGCCGCTCGATGCTCATGGACGCTGGCATGCTCAGCAGCAGTTTGTAGCCACGCGCGGCCGCGACAAACGCCAAACCGATGCCGGTGTTGCCGGAAGTCGGTTCCACAATGGTCATGCCGGGTTTGAGTTTGCCGCTGCTTTCGGCGTCCCAAATCATGTTTGCGCCAATGCGGCACTTCACCGAATAACCTGGGTTACGCCCTTCGATCTTGGCCAGGATGGTCACGCCACGTGGCGCAATCCGGTTGATCTGAACCAGGGGCGTATTACCGATGGAGTGCGCGTTGTCTGCAAAGATGCGGCTCATGACGGGGTCCTTAAGGCTATTTCAGGAAGGCCCCAAGGTTATGCCGCTGGCGTAGAGGCGTCCAGTCTGCGGAACGTTGCGCCCTGTACGCAAGTCCATCAATTATATGTAACCCGATATGGACAGAGAACCTACGCCATGAAACGTCGCTACAGTTGGCCGCTATGGACCGCCGCCGGGCTGGTGTTGCTGCTGGTCGCCTTGAACATCGCGCTGCCTTACGTGGTGCGCGATTACCTGAATGACAAGCTCGCCGACATGGGCGATTACCGTGGCGAAATCGCCGATGTAGACCTGGCATTGTGGCGCGGCGCTTACCGCATCAAAGGGCTGAAAATCGTCAAGGTCGACGGTAAGGTTCCGGTGCCGCTGGTTAACGCGCCGCTGATTGAATTTGCGGTCAGTTGGCACTCGCTGTGGTACGACCATGCGGTGGTTGCCGAGGGGCATTTTGTGCGGCCTGAAATCAACTTCGTCGACGGCGGCGCAAACAAACAGGCGTCCCAGACTGGTAAGGGCACCGACTGGCAAGCGCAGTTGAAAAAACTCCTGCCGATCACCCTGAACGAAGTGCGCATTGAGGACGGCAAGGTCGCCTTTCACAACTTCAGCTCCAAACCGCAAGTAAACATCAACGCCACTGAAATCAACGCCAGCTTGTATAACCTGACCAACGTGGTGGACCTCAAAGGCCAGCGCGATGCACGCTTTGACGGCAAGGCCATGCTGCAAGGCCAGGCGCCGCTGGAAGCCACTGCCACCTTTGACCCTTTCAATGATTTTGAGGACTTCGAATTCCGCTTCCGCGCGCGTGACCTGCAACTCACACGCATGAACGATTTCGCCTCGGCGTACGGCAAGTTCGACTTCAAGGCGGGCACCGGTGATGTGGTGATCGAAGCGCAGGCCCAGAAGGGCCAGCTCAGCGGCTACATCAAGCCGCTGTTGCGCGATGTTGAAGTTTTTGACTGGCAGCAGGACGTCGAAAACAAAGACAAAAATATTTTCCGCTCGATCTGGGAAGCCGTGGTGGGCACCAGTGAGACGGTGTTGAAAAACCAGCGCAAAAATCAATTTGCCACGCGCGTCGAACTCAGCGGCAGCGTGCACCAGCAAAATATCAGCGCGTTCTCTGCATTCGTGGCGATTTTGCGCAACGGTTTCATCCAGGCCTTCAACGCGCGGTACGAACAGCCCAAGCCGTCGACCGACTGATGCGGCGCGTGACCGGCCATTCAGAGACTGAATAAGGCGTCTGCGTTCACAGCCACCGGGGCTGCGCGGTATAGTCCGGGCATTGATGAATCTGAGGAATGAGCGATGAAGTTCGAAGGCACCCAGGCCTATGTGGCTACCGATGACCTGAAACTGGCCGTCAACGCCGCGATCACCCTGGAGCGGCCGTTGCTGGTCAAGGGCGAACCCGGCACCGGCAAGACCATGCTGGCCGAGCAACTGGCCGAATCCTTCGGCGCCAAGCTGATCACCTGGCACATCAAGTCCACCACCAAGGCGCATCAGGGCCTCTACGAGTACGACGCGGTCAGCCGCCTGCGCGACTCGCAGTTGGGCGTGGACAAGGTGCACGATGTGCGCAATTACCTGAAAAAGGGCAAGCTCTGGGAAGCCTTCGAGTCCGAGGAACGGGTGATTCTGCTGATCGATGAAATCGACAAGGCCGACATCGAGTTCCCCAACGACCTGCTGCAAGAACTCGACAAGATGGAGTTCTACGTCTACGAAATCGACGAGACCATCAAGGCCAAAAAGCGCCCGATCATCATCATTACTTCCAACAACGAAAAAGAGCTGCCGGACGCGTTCCTGCGCCGCTGCTTCTTCCACTACATCGCCTTCCCCGACCGCAGCACGCTGCAAAAAATCGTCGACGTGCATTACCCCAACATCAAGAAAGACCTGGTCAGCGAAGCGCTGGACGTGTTCTTCGACGTACGCAAAGTGCCGGGCTTGAAGAAAAAGCCTTCCACCTCGGAGCTGGTCGACTGGCTCAAACTGCTGATGGCCGACAACATCGGTGAAGCGGTGCTGCGCGAACGCGACCCGACCAAGGCGATCCCGCCGCTGGCCGGCGCCCTGGTGAAGAACGAGCAAGACGTGCAACTGCTGGAACGACTGGCGTTTATGAGCCGTCGCGGTAATCGCTGATGCTGCTCAACCTGTTCAACGAAATGCGTGCGGCCAAAGTGCCGGTGTCGGTGCGCGAACTGCTCGACCTGATCAACGCGCTGAAACAGCGGGTGACCTTCGCAGACATGGACGAGTTTTACTACTTGGCCCGCGCGATTCTGGTCAAGGACGAACGGCATTTCGACAAGTTCGACCGCGCGTTCGGCGCCTACTTCAATGGCCTCGAAAAACTCGACGACCACCTGCAGGCGCTGATCCCCGAGGAGTGGCTACGCAAGGAATTCGAACGCTCGCTGAGCGATGAAGAGCGTGCGCAGATCCAGTCCCTCGGCGGCCTCGACAAGCTGATCGAGGAATTCAAGAAGCGCCTGGAAGAACAGAAGGAACGCCATGCCGGTGGCAACAAGTGGATCGGCACCGGCGGCACCAGCGCGTTTGGCTCAGGCGGCTACAACCCGGAAGGCATCCGCGTGGGCGATGCCGGCAAGCGCCAGGGCAAGGCGGTAAAAGTCTGGGACCAGCGTGAGTACAAAAACCTCGACGATCAGGTTGAGCTGGGCACGCGCAATATCAAGATCGCCCTGCGCCGCTTGCGCAAGTTCGCGCGCCAGGGTGCGGCAGAAGAGCTGGACATCGACGGCACCATCGACCATACGGCGCGTGATGCCGGCTTGTTGAATATTCAGATGCGCCCGGAGCGGCGCAACACTATCAAGCTGTTGCTGCTGTTCGACATCGGTGGCTCGATGGACGCGCATGTGAAGATCTGCGAAGAGCTGTTTTCGGCGTGCAAGACCGAGTTCAAGCACCTTGAGTACTTCTACTTCCATAACTTTGTGTATGAAGCGGTGTGGAAGGACAACCAGCGCCGCACCTCGCAAAGCACCTCGACCCAGGATTTGCTGCACAAGTACGGCGCCGATTACAAAGTGATCTTTATTGGTGATGCGTCGATGGCGCCGTATGAAATCACCCAGGCCGGCGGCAGCGTCGAGCACTGGAATGAAGAGGCCGGCTATGTGTGGATGCAGCGCTTTATGGCCAAGTATAAAAAGCTGATCTGGATAAACCCGTACCCGAAGGACACGTGGGGGTATACGGCGTCGACCGCGATTGTGCGCGAGTTGGTCGAGGATCAGATGTACCCGCTGACGCTGCGCGGGCTGGAAGAAGGCATGCGTTTTCTCTCCAAGTAATCCGAATCCAAATCAGGATACCCATGCTGCAGGAAATCCAGTGTGGGAGGGGGCTTGCTCCCGATGGCAGTGTTTGAGTCAAAACATCAGTGACTGAAACGCCGCCATCGGGAGCAAGTCCCCTCCCACATTTTGACCTCGGTGTTTGTTAGACGGTGGCAAGGCGCTGTAGAAAGTCGCGGTGCTGGCGATGCGCGGTCTCTTGCACCACCGGCGCCAGGCGCAGTTTCTCGCCGGGCAGGTATTGCGCCAGCCGGGCCTGCGCCAACGGCGTGAGCGCACCCAAACGCGGGTAGCCGCCGATGGTCTGCCGGTCATTGAGCAACACAATGGGCTGCCCGTCCGGCGGCACCTGGATCGCCCCCAACGGAATGCCTTCAGAGATCAACGACGGCCCTTGATACTGCAACGGCGTGCCCAGCAGGCGCATGCCCATGCGGTCGGCGCGGCTGTCGATGGCCCATTCGGTGTTGAACGCGTCAAACAGGCTTTGCCCGCTGAACTGGCCAATCTGCGCACCCACAATGACCTCCAGCGGCGCCTTGGCAGGCAACCCCGGCTCACTCAGCACTTTCATCGCGCCGCCCGTGCCGGAATACGCCAGGCGCCCGCCTTCAGCCAACGCCTTGCCGAAACCGTCCAGCCCACCCAACGCCTCACGCACCACCGTGGCACAACTGCCCAGCACCTGCGGCGCAGTGAACCCTCCGGGCGCCGCCAAGTAAGCGCGCGCGCCGCTGAACGGTTGGGTGAAGCGCAAGCGCTGGCCCTTTTGCAGAATAAAACTGCGCCCGGGGCTGATCGCACGCTCATCGATGTAAGCGCCCAGGTCCGCACCGGCCAGGGCCAGCAGGCAATACTCTTGCGCCTGCACGGTAAAACCGCCCAAGGTGATTTCCACCACCGGCGCATCCAGGGCATTGCCCAGCAACCAATTGGCGCACGACATCGACACCCAATCCAGCGCGCCGCCCTGGGTCACGCCGAGGTGGCGCACGCCAAAACGGCCGGCATCCTGCAACAGGCACAGCGGCGTGCTGGCCTCGATCAACAAACGGCTCATGCCTGCGCCTCCAATGGCGTGTCATCGCCGCCCAAACGGATAAATTCGGCGTGGCTGACGGGCTCGAAACGCACAGTGTCGCCGGGTTGCATCAAGCTGTAGCCGTCGCGCTCACGGTCGAACAGCTTGGCCGGGGTGCGGCCGATCAGGTTCCAGCCACCCGGCGAGACCACCGGGTAAGCGGCGGTCTGCCGTTCAGCAATGCCGACGCTGCCAGCAGCCACGCGTTTGCGCGGCGTGCTGAGGCGTGGCGTGGCGAGCACCTCATCGACCAAGCCCATAAACGCAAAACCGGGCGCAAAGCCGAGCGCGAATACCTGGTATTGATGGGCGCTGTGGCGGCGGATCACTTCGTCTACCGCCAAGCCGCTGCGCTGGCTGAGCAAGCTCAGCTCAGGGCCGACGCTCAGGTCGTACCACACCGGCAACACGTGGCATTGGCCGCTGCCCTGGGCTTGGGGTTGCAAGTCGGCCAGGGCCTGGTCGATCAGCACCCGCGCCTCGGCCGGGGCCAATACCGTGAGGTCGTAATGCACCATCAAGGTGCTGTAGGACGGCACCAGGTCGACCAGTGCCGCGCCAAAACGCTCGCGCAGGCGCTGGGTGGCAGCGAGCATCCACGGCATATTGGCTTCGGCAATCACCTCAAACAGACGCACCATCAGACAGTCGATCGCCACCACTTCAACGCGTGGCTTCATGCTGGCCTCAACGCCTCGCGGATACGTTTCACCGCGGCCACGGAACTGGCGTTATCGCCATGCACACACAGCGTATTGGCCTGCAACAGCAAGGCGCTGCCGTCGCTGGCGGTCAGCGCTTCGCCTTGGCAAAGGGTCAAGGCTTGCTGGATGATGGTCTCGGCGTCGTGGTGCACGGCGCCCGGCAACTGGCGGGAGACCAAGTGCCCCTGGTGGTCGTAAGCACGGTCGGCGAACGCTTCGAACCACAGCATAACCCCGTATTCATCGCCCAAAGCCTTGGCCGCGCTGTTATCGCGCGTGGCCAACAGCATCAGCGGCAAGTCGCCATAGGCCGCCACAGCCTGGATAACCGCCCGCAGTTGCGCAGGGTTGGCCATCATGTCGTTGTACATCGCGCCATGCGGTTTGACGTAACTGACGCGCCCGCCTTGCGCGCGGCAGATGCCGTCCAGCGCGCCAATCTGGTAGTGCAACAGGTCCTGGATTTCCTGAGGTGTGTAGGCCATGGAGCGGCGCCCAAAACCTTGCAGGTCCTGGTACGCCGGGTGCGCACCGACTTGCACGCCGTGCTTGAAGGCCAGGCTGACGGTCTTGCGCATGATGCTCGGGTCGCCGGCATGAAAGCCGCAAGCCACGTTGGCGCAATCGATGAACGGCATGATTTCGGCGTCCAGACCCATAGTCCAGTTGCCAAAACTTTCGCCGATGTCACAGTTCAATAACAGACGGCTCACGGTGGGTGCTCCTATAGGCTGTGTATTTTTTACAGTGTGGGATTGTGGGCACGCAACGCGCAACTTGTCCTGACACCCCAACGCCGCTTATCGTGGAATAGCTCGATTTTTGGCGTTTGCCCGGCGCGGCGTCCAACTAATAAAAACCGATCCATGCATAAGAAAAGTTGATCCCATGAATTTGAAGTTCCTCGAAACCTTCGTCTGGGTGGCCAAGCTCAAGAGCTTTCGGTTGACCGCCGAAAAGCTGTTCACCACCCAGGCCTCGATTTCCAGCCGCATTGCCGTGCTCGAAAGCGAGCTGGGGGTGAAGCTGTTCCTGCGCGACTCGCGCGGCGTGAGCCTGACCCCGGAAGGCTTGAAGGTGCTCGATTACGCCGAGCAAATGATGGTGACGCTGCAGGGCTTGAAGCAATCGCTGGAAACCACCAGCAGCAAGGTCGGACGCATTCGGATCGGCGCGATGGACACGGTGATCCATACGTGGCTCAGCCCTTTGGTGGCGGAATTGATGGACCATTTTCCGCTGGTCGAAATTGAATTGATCGCCGATACCGCGCTCAACCTCAGCGATCAGCTGCAAAAGGGCTTCCTCGACCTGATCCTGCAAACCGACCTGCTGCGCCTCGAAACCGTGCGCAGCCTGGAACTTGCCAGCCACCCGATGGCGTGGATTGTTGCCAGCCATTCGATCTACAACCGTGACTACGGCTCCCTCGCTGAGCTGGCCCGGGAGCGCATCATCACTTACTCGAAAAATTCGCACCCGCACCAGGACGTGTTGAGCCTGATGCAGGCCAACGGGGTGGCCGCGCCCCGCATGAATTGTGTGAACTCGGTGTCGGCGATCACTCGCTTGCTGCGCGATGGGTTTGGAATAGGCGCCCTGCCCCCGGTGCTGGTCCGTGAGGAGCTGGCACGCGGGGAATTGGTGATGCTGCCGATGGCGCAGCGCTTGCCGAATTTGCAGGTGGTGGTGTCGTGGCGCGTCGGTGTGGAGCTGGTGGAGGAGATAGTCGGGCTGTGCCAGAAGGTAGTGGCGCGGTATGCCGAAGAGGTGGGTGAAGAGCGGATGGTGCTGAGCCCACAGGTTTCATTGAAGCAGGCGGATTAGCTGATTTAAGCGGTTATAGGTTGGGGGTGCGGCCTTGTGCACCCGGAAGCTGGCCCGGTCTTCCAACTGTGGGCGCTGTATCTTTGATGTAGCGCTGTCGCGCATCGGGCTGGTTCGGGGGTGTTCTTCAGGTTGGGTATATATCCGGTATTTTGGTTATGGCTTGTATGGGTTTCGCTCTTACAGCGAGTCACTTTTGATAGAGCGCAAAAGTAACCAAAACGCTCTCGCCCCACCACTCGGTTTCGCTCTTACAGCGAGTCACTTTTGATAGAGCGCAAAAGTAACCAAAACGCTCTCGCCCCACCACTCGGCACCTCGCTTAGGCTCGGTGTGCCCGCCCGAAGGCTTGAATCCGTGGGCCGCCGCGATGGGCCATCCTTGGCCCAGCGCGGCTAACCCGGCGTCCTGCCGGGTTACCCACGGATTCAAGCCTGCGGGCGGCCATCGTGGTTTAACGGGGCGCTTCTCAGATCAAGATCAAAAGCAAAAGCACGGCGGCCTGAAAGCCGACCTGAGTGGTTGGAGCAGATCAAAAGCGCTTTTGCATACACAGCAGATCTGCTTTTTTTTGCTTTTTGTGGGAGGGGGCTTGCTCCCGATAGCAGAGTGTCAGTCACTGCATCTGTGACTGATACACCGCCATCGGGAGCAAGCCCCCTCCCACAGTTTGAATGCATTCTGCTTGGGAGATTGGGTCAGCTTAGATGATCGTTCCCACGCTCTGCGTGGTAATGCCGCTCCGGACGCTCTGCGTCCCGCTTTTTCAGCCATAGAATCTCCCACATTTGACCGCATTCAGCGTGGGAGATTGGGTCGGCTGTCAGGCCGCCTGCTTTTGATTTTGATCTAAAGGCGCCCCGTTAAACCACGCTGGCCGAACGCAGATATTACGGAGCGGGTAAACCGGCAGGACGCCGGTTTAGCCGCGACGGGGCAGGGACGCCCCGTCGCGGCGGCCCGCTCCGTAATATCGGAGTGAGGGCATGCCGAGCCACAGCGAGGCACCGAGTGGTGGGGCGAGGACCTTTTGGTTACTTTTGGCTGGGCCGGCTTCCGGGCCTTTCAAAAGTGACCCGCTGTAAGAGCGGAACCGATACAAGCCATAACCTCAATAACGGATATGCACTCAAAACCCAAACAACAAACCTAAATAATTTTAATAGCAAAAACAATAGGTTATTTGTAGTTTGATAGGAGCGGGCTTGCTCGCTGCCACATTTAGCGCTGTGGCGGTTTTTAGAGCCCTTTAAGGTCGCGCTCTTCAATCGGCCGGCTCTGGCGCAGGCGCTTGCCGCCCAACACCACCCAGTCGATCAAGCGAAACAGGCACTCAATGCCAAACGATAACAACATCGCGCCGCCCAATCCCCAGCCCATGGCTTCAGGTGTCAGCAGAATCTGATAACTGTAGCCGTTCCAGGTTTCCAGACGAATCGCCGGGTCGGCGGCTATCGCCACCTGCAGCGCGCGAATGTACCAGGGCCCTTGCATCGCTTGAAATTGCTTGTCCAGCGCCACCTGACGGTCCAGCAAGGTGCCCAGGCTGTTGGCATCGCTGCGAAACACCGGGTCGTCACTCGCGCGGTAATGCGCCACCAGCGCCTGCAAATCACCTTTGAAGAACTGCTGCGCCGTTGCGTCAAACCCGCGCAGGCCAGTCTGCGCCTCGATCAAGTGGGCCTCGACACGCTTGGCGTAGTCGTTGATAAACCCCGGCACTTGCACACCCACCAACAGGCCAATGGCAAACAGCACCAATCGCAGATAGCTAAGCAACATGGTCGTTATCCTTACTCAGTGATGCCCTGGCTCACGCATTCACCGCGTCGCCACAGGCTCCATTGGCCCGGTTCATAGCGGGTCCAGTTTTCGTTGTCGGTAAGCGGTTCGGTCGCGATCACCGTGACCACATCATTGGGCGTGGTTTCGGCCTGAAAATCGACGATCACGTCGACATCCTTCAACCGTGCCGGACCAAACGGCGCGCGCCGGGTAATCTGCGCCAATTTGGTTGAACAGTAGCAAAACAGCCAGTCACCGTCGCTGAGCAAGCAATTGAACACGCCTTTGTTGCGGTATTCAGCACAGGCCGCGATCAGGTCAGGCAGCATCTGTTCGATGTCCACAGGCTCCGGGAACGCTTCGCGCACGCGGTTGAGCAGGTCGCAGAACGCCGCTTCGCTGTCGGTATCGCCCACTGGCCGGTAGAACGTGGCGCTCGGGTTGAAGTCGGCCAATTGACCGTTGTGCGCAAAGCACCAGTTACGGCCCCACAGTTCACGTACGAACGGGTGGGTGTTGGACAGGCACACCTTGCCTACGTTGGCTTGGCGGATATGGCCAATCACTACTTCACTTTTGATGGGATAACGCTGCACGAGCAGCGCGACTTCCGACTCGCTGCTGGCGGCCGGGTCCTGGAACAGACGCAAGCCACGGCCTTCATAGAAGGCGATGCCCCAACCGTCGCGGTGCGGGCCGGTGCGCCCGCCGCGCTGCATCAGCCCGGTAAAACTGAACACAATGTCGGTGGGGACGTTGGCACTCATGCCCAATAATTCACACATGCCAGGGCTCTCGCTGCAGGGCGGACAACGTTAAAGGCGCGGTTCGACCCGCATGCTGCCGGCAGGCGCCGGGCGACGGTACGGCTCGTCGTCTTCATCCTGGTTGGCGCGCTCGGCGGCCAACGCAGCATCGGTCGCGGCCTTGCGCTCACGGCGGGCGTTGGCGGCGCGCTCGATGGGCCAGCGGATCAACACAAAGACGATATACACGCCAGCGGCGATCAGCGTGTACATGAACAGATCGGAAACCGCCCGCCACGCGTTATTGCCGACCTTGAGCACCAGGTCCAGCGCGGTAATCGCCACGGCCGGCGCGAACTGGGTTTTGACCGGGTCAACGATGGTCGGGCTGAACAGCAGCACCGCCATCAGCAGTTGCAGCGGCTCGCGCAGCCAGCGCCAGACCCAGCGGGTCATGCGCCACCACACCAACAGGCAGCCTAAAGCGGCGAAGGCGTAAAGGCCCCAAGCGGTCAGATAGTCGTTCTCGGTCATGGTGTCCATGGCAAGGTAGGCAAACAGGCGGCTATGATAACGGCTTTTGCGTGTCTCGGCTGCAATGCCTGCCACCATCCGCCAGACAGAGAGTGATCCATGCCTTCATCGACCCACATCGCTGCCGCCCCGATTGCCCGCAAGGCCGCAGGCCAAGACCCGTACGCCTGGCTGCAAGCGCGTGACAGCGCTGAAGTACTTGATTACCTCAAAGCCGAGAACGCTTGGCAGGAGGCGCAACTCGCCGATCAACAAGCGCTGCGCGAGACCTTGTTCGAAGAGATCAAGGGCCGCATTCTCGAAACCGACCTGTCGCTGCCCTCGCCGTGGGGGCCGTACCTGTATTACACGCGCACCACCGCGGGTGACGAATACGCCCGTCACTACCGCTGCCGCCGCCCGGCGGACGACAGCAACGTGGTGGATGAAAGCACTGAACAATTGCTGCTCGACCCCAACGTGCTGGCCAATGGCGGGTTTTTTTCGCTGGGCACCTTCAGCATCAGCCCCGACCACCAGCGCCTGGCCTACAGCCTCGACACCAGTGGTGAAGAGATTTACACGCTGTTCGTGAAGGAATTGGCCACCGACAAGGTCAGCGAACTCGCGTTCGAGAACTGCGACGGCAGCATGACCTGGGCGAATGACAGCCTGACGCTGTTCTTCGGCGAGCTGGACGACACCCATCGCCCGCACAAGCTTTATCGCTACCGCCTGGATGGCACGGCGGCGCAGCAAGTGTTCCACGAGCCCGATGGGCGGTTTTTCCTGCATTGCTACCGTGCAAGCTCGGAGCGCCAGTTGCTGCTGGCGCTGGGCAGCAAAACCACCAGTGAAATCTGGGCCTTGGACGCCGACCAGCCGCACCTGGACTTTACCTGCCTGGCGCCACGCGTCGAGGACCATGAATACGATGTCGACCACGGCAAACTCGACGGCGAATGGACGTGGTTTATTCGCAGCAACCGCGACGGCATCAACTACGCGCTGTTTGTCGCCGCCGACACCGGCAGCGTGCCGACTGAAGACCAATGGCAAAACCTGATCCCGCACAGCGACGAGGTGATGCTCGACGGCGTGAGCTTGAACGCCAGCGCAATGACCCTGAGCCTGCGCATCGGCGGCCTGCCGGTAATCGAAGTGCACGCTCAGGACGTGGCGGCCTATCGCGTCGAATTGCCCGATGCGGCCTATAGCCTTTACGTGCAGAACAGCCTGGAGTTTGCCAGCCACAAGATCCGCCTGCGTTATGAAGCCCTGAACCGCCCCGCCCAAGTACGCCAGCTCGAATTGGCCACAGGCGCACAAGTGGTGCTTAAAGAAACCCCGGTGCTGGGCGCGTTCAACGCCGACGACTACGTCAGCCAGCGCCTGTGGGCCACCTCTGCCGATGGCACTCAAGTGCCGATCAGCCTGGTGGTCAAGCGCGACCAACTCGGCAAGCCAACCCCGCTGTACCTCTACGGTTATGGCGCGTATGGCCAGAGCCTTGACCCGTGGTTCTCGCATGCGCGCCTGAGCCTGCTCGAACGTGGCGTGGCGTTTGCCATTGCGCACGTACGCGGCGGTGGCGAACTGGGTGAAGCCTGGTATCGCAACGGCAAACAGGAACACAAGCAAAACACTTTCAGCGACTTTATCGCCTGCGCCGAACACCTGATCGCCCAAGGCCTGACCACCTCCAAACAACTGGCGATCAGCGGCGGCAGTGCTGGCGGCCTGTTGATCGGCGCGGTGCTCAATCAACGCCCGGCGCTGTTCCAGGCAGCGATTGCCGAAGTGCCGTTCGTCGATGTACTCAACACGATGCTCGACCCGGAGCTGCCGCTGACCATCACCGAGTATGACGAGTGGGGCAACCCTGCAGAGCCTGAGGTGTATGCGCGCATCAAGGCCTACGCACCCTACGAAAACGTCAGCGCCCAGGCCTACCCGGCCACGCTGGTGATCGCAGGTTACAACGACAGCCGCGTGCAGTACTGGGAAGCGGCCAAGTGGGTGGCCAAGCTGCGTGACACCAAGACCGACGACAACCTGCTGCTGCTCAAGACCGAGCTGGGTGCCGGCCACGGCGGGATGAGCGGGCGTTACCAGGGTTTACGTGACGTAGCGCTCGAATATGCGTTTGTGTTCAAGGCACTGGGGTTGATTTAAGGAACTTAGTGCGGCGGTTCTGTCTGAACACAGGACCGCCGACTGATTGATGGATCAATACTGCCGCTATGCCACAACCCACTTTGCTTAACGACGAAATCCGCGACATGCTCATGGACTGCGGGCTGTTCGACGCGCTGTTGCCGGAAGATTTTCACTTGGCCGCGGGCTACTTCAACATCAGCAGCATTGCTCAAGACGAGGCGATTTTTCTCGAGGGCGATGCCGGCACCTTCATGTGCATCCTCCACAGCGGCCAGGTCGCCGTGCAAAAAACCAATCACGCAGGCCAGCGCTTGACCATCGCCCCCCTGCGCAGTGGCCGGGCTTTTGGCGAAATGGCGGTGCTCGATGGTGAGCGGCGTTCGGCCAGTTGCGTGGCGGTAAGCGACAGCGTGGTGCTGAACCTGGGCAAGGATTCCCTGGAAAAAATGCTCAACGAGGCACCGCGCGTTGCCGCCAAGATCATCCGCGCGATTGCGATTGCCCTGTCCAAACGCCTGCGCATGGCCGATGGGCAATTACTCGCGCAACAGGTTTAACCGCCGGGAGTTTTCGGTTTGCTGTCGTTCTGCAGCAAGCCAGGCACGGTTTGGTCCTTCGGTGGCGTCGGCAATACGATGGGCACCAGCGCAGGTGAGCCGTTAGCGGTGGCCTTGGGGGCGACAGGCGGGGTGACCTGCGGGTATAACGTCGGCGTCGGCGTGCCCGGCGCGCCTGGGGTTGGCGCGGGTGCAACGGGCACGGTTTGCACCTCCTGAGCCTGCGCGGCACCCAATGCGAGCGCGCTCAACACAATGACCGTTAGAATGTTGCACTTCATCGATGGCTCCATGGCCTGACCGGAATGTCGTAAGGCTACTCCCAACCGCGCAAGAATGCCCTTCCCAATGAGATTTCCATGAAACGTTTCGTACTGCTCGACACCACCCCGATCCCCGACAACGGCGGTGCCTTGTGCCTGTTCGAATACGGTGAGGATTTTGTCATCAAGATCCAGGGCGGTGATGGCGGCCAGTTGATGAACACGCGCATGCACGGCTCCGAAGACGCGCTGGCGGAAATTCCCTGCCGCAAGGTCGCCGGGCGCCCCGGTTCGCGGGTATTGATCGGTGGTTTGGGCATGGGCTTTACCTTGGCCTCGGCCCTCAAACACTTGGGCAAGACCGCCGAAGTGGTGGTGGCGGAGCTGGTGCCCGGTGTTGTGGAATGGAACCGTGGGCCGCTGGGCGAAAAGTCCGGCCGCCCGCTGCTGGACCCGCGCACGGTGATCCGCATGGAAGACGTGGCCAAGGTGCTGCAGGCCGAGCCTCAGGGGTTTGACGCGATCATGCTCGACGTCGACAACGGCCCCGAAGGTCTGACGCAAAAAGCCAATAGCTGGCTCTACTCCGCCGGTGGCCTGGCCGCTTGCGCCAAAGCCTTGCGGCCCAAGGGCGTACTGGCCGTGTGGTCGGCCAGCGCCGACAAGCTGTTCAGCGACAAACTGCGCAAGGCCGGTTTCAAGGCCGAAGAAGTGCAGGTGTTTGCCCACGGCAACAAAGGCACCCGGCACACCATTTGGATTGCCGAAAAGCTCAAGGGCTGATCGCGCCGACCAAGCGGCCCGCTCCCACAAAAAGCAAAAGCAGATCGCTGTGTATGCTAAGTCCGCTTTTGATCTGCTTTAACCACTCAGGTCGGCTTAAGGCCGCCGTGCTTTGATCTGAGAAGCGCCCCGTTAAACCACGATGGCCGCGCGACAGCGCTATATCAAAGATGCCGCTGGGCCTCCCACACGTTCAACCCCCGTCAGCTTCGGGATTTGCGGTAATCGATCACATACGGCAGCTTTTTATCGACAGTTTTTTCCAGCTCACCCTGGTCCAGCTTGGTCATGCCGCCCAGTTGATGCGCAGTAAAACCACTGTCGCCGACCTGTGAGCCCGGCGCCAGGCTGACCATGCGCTTGGCGACGGCCTCGATCGCATCCTTATAGCCGCCTTTCTTGTTCAGGTTGAACGCGCTCAAATCGATCTGCGTGCGCAGCCAGTTGCCCCAGTAAAACTCCAAAAATTCCGGCGCAATCGCGCCCTCGTCCGGCTTGCCGTAGGCCGCCTTGCGGGTGAAGTACACCAGGCTGCGGAACGTGTCGTCCTGCAGGTTCTTGAAACCCAAGTGCGCTGGCAATTGCTCAGGCGCCAGCGTGCGGCCCTGATTGTCCTTAAGCCAAACCTTGCGCGCGGCCTGCATGCGCTGCCAGAACGCGGGCATGTCCGCGCTGGTGCTGAAATCGTCGGTAACCTTGACCCACATTTTCAATTGAGGCCCACCACCGGGTACTTCCCACAAGGTGGTGAAGCTGTGATGACCGTCGGTCAGGTACAACTGGCCGCCGGGTCCGACCACCACGGTTTTCATCGCATCGGGGTGGGCGCCCACCGGGTCTTTGCAACTGAAGCTTTGGGGTTGGTGCAGGTTGGCCTTTTTGGGCACTTTGTCAGCCTCGCCCTGGCCATTGGTTTCGCAGTATTCGTCGAAGACTTTGGCCGGCTTGTCGGCGAACAACGCCAGGCTGTAGCCAATCTGGTCAAACCCCACCACGGCTTGGGTGGGGTGCAGTTGTTCGAGGCTCACCTCGACGACCTGGCCAGGCTTGGGCGTTGAGAACGCTTGGGCTTGAGCCGCCAGCACGCTGAGCAGCAGCGCAGCGGTCCATGGGTATAAACGCATAGGTTTTCAGATCCTTGTGCAGGGTGTGAGCCGATACTACAAACGATTGCCGGTGCCAGGCTGTACCGCTGCTGAAAAAGCCAGCGGTCATTTACGGCGCGAGCGGCTAGAATCAACTGTATCCGTGAACCCCCAAATAGCCAGGAGCCATGATGAGCTCGACTAACCCGCCCTCCCACACTGCCAAGCTGGACCGCATTCTTGCCGATGCCCAGCGCGACCGGGAAATGGGCTACCGCGACAAAGCCTTGAAGATGTACCCGCACGTGTGTGGCCGTTGCGCGCGTGAATTTGCCGGCAAGCGCTTGAGCGAACTGACCGTACACCACCGTAACCATAATCATGATGACAACCCCCAGGACGGTTCCAACTGGGAGTTGCTGTGCCTGTACTGCCACGATAACGAACACTCGCGTTATACCGACCAGCAGTACTTCGGCGAAGGCTCCACCAGCAGCCCGACGATTGCCAAGGCGACGCACAACCCGTTTGCGGCGTTGGCCGGATTGATGAAAAAAGATGGATCATAGCGGCAAGCCGCAAGCCGCAAGCCGCAAGAAAAAGCCGATCTGCTTGCAGCTTGCAGCTTGAAACTTGCAGCTGCCTAACTTATAGCTTGCAGCTTGAAACTTGCCGCTATAATGCCGCCCTTTTAAGGCACCCTTCCCCGTGGGCAATAAACGCTACAGCTGCATCGGTCTGTATAACCCCAAATCCCCCGAAAACGTCGGTTCGGTGATGCGTGCCGCCGGCTGCTACGGCGTGGCCTCGGTGTTCTACACCGGGGTGCGTTACGAACGGGCGCGGGATTTCATCACCGACACCAAGAAAGTCCACCACGACATTCCGCTGATCGGCATCGACGACCTGAAAAAGATCCTGCCTCTGGGCTGCGTCCCGGTCGCTGTGGAACTGGTCGAAGGCGCGCGCCCGCTGCCCGAATACACCCATCCCGACCGCGCGCTGTATATCTTCGGCCCCGAAGACGGCTCGCTCGATAAAGACATTCGCAACTGGTGTGAAGACGTGGTGTACATCCCGACCACCGGCTGCATGAACCTTGCCGCCACCGTCAACGTGGTGCTCTACGACCGCTTGGCCAAAGGCAACAACACCCGCTCAGGCCCCAAATACTGATTTTTCGGGAACATCCGACGCCTGCCAACAGTCAGCTATTCACACTAGCCCTTGTTGGAGACAGACCATGAGCGACAGCAAAAACCTGCGACCTATCATCGAACACGCGCCATTTGAAAGCCAACCCGGCCAAAACGTGCACGGCTGGGAACGCATCGGCTCAGTCGCCGGCGGCGTCATGCTGGTCGGCAAAGGCCTGCGCCGTGGCGGTATCTTCGGGCTGATCCAGGTGGCAATTGGCGGCGTGGCGCTGGTGCGCGGCGTTACCGGGCACAGCTCGCTCAAAGACAAGCTGGAGCAGGGCCGCCAGGAAATGAACACCGTGCGCACAAAGATCGAGCGCGCAGGCCAAGAGTTGAAAAACTTGAAGACCAAGGCCGAAGTGGCCGCTGAAAAAGCCGTCAAAACCCCGGCCTGATCCACGCCTTGCAGAGGTGCAAGGTCAAACTGTGGGAGCGGGCTTGCTCGCGATTGCGCTGTCTCAGACGAGTATTTTTCAACTGACACAGCGCTATCGCGAGCAAGCCCGCTCCCACAAAAAAGCGCGTTTGGCCTAACCCATCAGCGCAGCAGTTTGGAATCCAGCACCACCGACGACTCGCCGATAACAGCGTCGGCCAACTGCACAAACTCGGCCGTGGTGACGCTGTTTGCACGCATCACCGCGTGTGCCAGGTCATCCAGCGAGCGTTTGTTGTGGGTTTTCACGCGGATCTCCCGGTCCAGCTCCTGCAACACCACCACCGCGCGCGAAACGGTTGCACCGCTGACGTGCTCGCCGCGCAGCGTGGTCACGTCCTTGCCTTCCTTGACCAGTCGCGCCTGGATCGCGGCATACCGATCATCGGTGATACCGCCCGCACGGCGCATCAGTTCGATGGCATAGAACTGCGCCATGCCTTCGCTGATCCAGTCACTCTTGCCGTGATCGTTAAAACGCCCGACGGCCTGCACCACTTCGCGAATCAACGGGCTGCTGCCATTTTCGCTGACTAGCGGCGTGCGGCTGTTGAGGTAGAGTGAGTCGCGCGACGCAAACACACCGCGGCGCATCGGGTCACTGGCGCCCAGCACCAGCAACTTGGCGGGGTGACGCGGAAACGCGGCCTCAATTTGCGGCCAGACGAACGTCAGCAACGTGAGCACATCCATGCGGCGCATGCCCTGGCCCTTGGGCGAAGCCACCGTGACGTCGGTGTCGCCCAAGCGTACGCGGCGGCTGCCAAGATTGCCGGCGAGCATCCAGCCGGTGGGCCGATCAAACAGGCGGGATACGTTGTCGATGCGAAAGGTGTTTTTGCCGATGCGCGGCCAGGCGGTTTCGACGCTTGCCCAGCCTGTCGGTAATTCGAACGCCAGCCGCGACACCAACTCGACGCCGTCCTGCTGGTCGAGCCGCGCCGGCGGCACCAGGTCTTCACCCCGGAACAGCGCCCAACCGGGGGTCATCCGCGCTTCATAAATGCCGGTTTTACGCGCGTGGGTCAGGCGTACACGGTAGGTCAGGCTGGCCTTGCCGGCGCTCGGTTGCCACAGGCCACGGTGGCCGTTGAGGCTCCATTGGCCGTCGGCCTTGAAGTCACTGTAGTCGCCGCCGGCGCCCAGGTCGAAGTTCAGGCTGCGCACCGCCGAACCTTGCGACACGCTCACGCGCACTTGCGCCTGATCGCTCTGCGGCAGCAGTTTGACGTGGTAGTCCAGCTCGACTTTGTTCGCGCACCACGCGGGCAGGCTCAGCGCCAGCAACACCAAAAGCGCCGCCAGCCGGGTTTGCAGCGTCATACACACGCCTCCTTTAGCCTGCACGGAAGATCAGGTAATCCTCCCAGTCGTCTTCGGGCACGCTGCCTTCGGCGAGCATGCGGCCAGACTGGGAAATGCGTTGCTGGTGCACCGCATCGCGGTCACCGCACACCAGGTGATGCCACAGCGGCAGGTCTTTGCGCTCGCTGACCAGGCGATAGCCGCAGGTTGGCGGCAACCATTTGAACTGGTCGGCCTGGCCCGGCGTGAGCTGGATGCAGTCGGGCACCGAGGCGCGACGGTTGGGGTAGTCGGTGCACTGGCAGGTTTTCAGGTCGAGCAGTTTGCAGGCGATACGCGTGTAATAGACGCTGTTGTCGTCCTCATCCTCAAGCTTTTGCAGGCAGCACAGGCCACAGCCGTCGCACAACGACTCCCATTCCTGTTGGTCGAGGTGTTCAAGGGTTTTGCGTATCCAGAAAGGTTCGACTTTGGCGGCCATGGCTCTGCATCAGTATCAGTAGGTGAAAAGGCCGCCAGTCTAGTGCCCAAGGCCGTTGCGGCCAAGCGCTTACGAGTGGCTGCGTTGCACCACTTGTCAGTCTGGCGGGGGCGCAGCAGTGTTGAGCGAGCGCGAATGCGAAGGTGACTTCAGCCTTTAACGCCGTTGAAACCCTGCCGTTGAATAACGGCAGGGCAAACCGTCAAGCGTTTGCGACGATCAGTTCATTGAAGGTTTTGCGCAGTTCGGCCTTTACCCGGTTATACGCGTCCATGATCTCCGGCACCATGAACTCGGCAGGCAGGCCATCCATATCGATGGGGTAGACTTTATTGTCTTTGCTCGAATACATGAAATTGCTCATCTGCGGATCGTTGTGATAAATGTCCATCGCTTCCATGCGCGCCAGCGCATCATCAACCAACGACCGCGCCGAAGGCGGCAAGCTTCCCTTCTCAATCTTGCTCAGGTCCACACCGTCGATTTTTTTCATTTTTATGTATTTGCGGCCCTCATCAATGATGACTTCAGCCACGCCATCGCCGTAGTACGTGTTCATGTTGACCACTTCCATGCTGGTGTAGCCTTCGGCCGTGGTTAACCGAGTAGGCCCCAGGTCCTTATAAACATGTTCGCCATCCAGGCTCGCATAAAGCGTCCCCTCCCCGCCTCGGCCAATCTCTGGCCCCAAATCGGATTTGACCGACACCGGGCTGCCGCCACGCGCGCCCAGCCGCCGCCACTGATCACCCTGCACATGCTCAAGCAACAGCGGGGTTTGCCGATTATTGTGATAAACCCGCGCCTGTACCGTGCCGTCTGCCGTGCGCGTTACCTGGCGCACTTCGTAAACGGCGGTTTGGCCGGCACTGTCGGTGTGGCGGATATGCGACAAATGCCCGTCAGCGGCAACATACACACCCTGATGATTGCGCGTTAGCCCGGTAATTCTGGACGCCGGCACGTTGAATTGGCCAAACAGGCCGTTGCTCAACTCGCCCTCCGGCACCGTCGATGCGCGGGTAATCTGGCCATTCACCGCGCGGGTTGCAGGCGTGAAATCGTCGAGCGGGCGGCCGTAGGGCAGCATCGTTTCGGCATCAAAGGCATACCATTTGCCCTTGTGTAACACGGCGCCGCCTTCAACGCTCTCACCCGCGACTTTGAACACGCCCGTGGCCGCTTCTGCATAGTGTTTACTGGCGACCTTCAACAGGGCATAACTGCCGGCCGCGCCCCTGAGCTGATTAAATTGCCGGCTCACAGCACGGCTGCTGTTGACTACCAACCTGCCACCGCTTGCGATCAAATCCCCCGCGCCGCTCAACGGGTTGAAGGCCTCGACAAGCGTTGCCCCGACAAACCTCGAAACCTTCGCCACCTTGCCCACTGTCGACACCGCACTGCCCACCACCTTGCCGGCCTGCGCAGCCTTGCCCGCGCCCAACGTGATCAGGCCAACCGCATCCATCGCCAGGTCGAAGACGCCTTGGCCAATGTTGCCATTACCAAAGTTGACGATGGCCGAGCGCAGCGGAATGAGGTTCAGGAAGAACTCGGAAATCGCCTCGTTACGCGCGCTGTCCTGATCATACGAGGTGACGCCCCTGGCCTCTTTCAACAGGTCATCATTCTTCAGGTCAAGGGCCTGCACAAACACATCGGCGATGGCATGACTGCGCGCCGAGCTGAAACTGTCAGGCGCCCGCGCGCCCTCGGGTTGCACCTGGAACTGCTCGGCGTACTTGGCTTTATCGGGCTCAAACAGCTGCGTTTTCGAGAGCACATTGGCCTCGCGCTCGTGCATTTTGTTCGCGGTAAAAGGCTCGGTGCGGCGGCGTATCAGAAAGTTTTGTTTCTGCACTGTACCGCGGCGCGTGTCGATCCGGTAAAGATCCACCTGGCCGTCACTCCCGGTGGCTTTCACCTCCAACGTGTGCCCCCTGGCGTAAAGCGCTGGCGGGGTAAATAAATCACCGGCGATCTTGTATTGGTCGGTACGGAAGAATTCCAGCTTGGCACTTTCGAGGCGCTTGCGATCTGCCAGTGGCAACGTCGAGATCAGATGCCGGACCCTGGCTTGCTGCCCGCCTTCCTGAGCGGTTATGGACGCATCGAACTGCGCCTTGAACGAGGTCGAAACATCCAGTTTGCCCTGACCGTAAAGGCTGCAAAACCGATTGATGGGCAAGCGTTTGTCATTGCTTATCCAATGATCTTCGCCCCCCAGCTTGCCCCCTTCCATCACGATATCGAGCATTGAACGCAGGCCGGGGTAGAGACCAGGGCGACCTTCCTTCAACCTGGCCTTCTGGATGTTCCTGACCTTGAAGAGGCTGACGTCCAGGCCAGGAAACGCCTCTTGAAGCTGGGCAAGCGCCATCGCTTCTCGGCTGGGAATGGGCGTTTGCAGCAAGCTGCTGGTGGTTTTCAACACGCTCAACTGGTCGTTATACGCGGCCCTCACGCGTTCCATCTGAATGGTTGACGGTGCCTGTTCAGCGGTGCCGAGAAAACCGTTGGCCACGCCCCAATTTATCAGTGCCTGACGGTCGATCTGCTGGCTGACGGCGGCGTCGGTATCGAGCTGCTCGGCGGCCAGCAAGACCTCTGCATAGCGCATGCCGAGCGTACGACCCGGGGTTTGCGCTTCGAGCCTGCCCACCGACATCGCCAAGTGTGCCCAGAGCGCGCTGGCGCAGGTCACGCCGGCCGGAATATCCCTGATCAGGAACTCCGGCGCCGTTTTGGCCAGCAGCAATGAAGCGGCCAATTGGGCGGTTTGCGTGCTCGCGCGGCCTTTCTCGACCAAGTGTTTACCCAACCCTTCAAGCACCACCGAAGGCGGTTGCCCCCAGTGCTGACTGTTCGCCAGATCAAACCCGGCAACGCTGTTGCGCGCGGGCGTGGCCAGGGACTCCGGGTCAAGCCCCAGATGGATCGCCGTCAACACATAGGCGCTGCTGCCGATGCCTGAGCCACTGCCGTCCAACCTTGACTGAATGGCTTGCCCCAGCGCCTGGGCTTTGGGTGAGCCGAGCAGTTGTTCCATCGCCAGGACCGGCGAGTTCAGCGCCGCTCCAGCCACCGCGCTGCCGCTGAGCAAATAACCGAGCGCGCCCTTCGCGCTGTCGGCCAGCGGCAAATCCGCCAAGCCGCTGCTGTTGTCGTGCATCAGGGCAATGATGTCGCGCTGGTCTTGCGCCGGCATCGCGACGGGCCACGACAGTGCGCCACTGAGGTTGCCCAGTGGATGGGCCTGTGCCTGCCTGCCGATAACGCTTTGTTGCTGCACCAGCGCTTCGAGGGTTGTCGGCACCTCCATGCCGCCACTGAGCAGATAGGCCTCAAGGCTGACCAGGCGGTTGGCAGGCAGCGCCTCGGGTGCCGGATAGGTCGAGTTCTCACACACGTACATCGTTGTGTTTTTCAACTGCGCTGCCAGCGCGGTTTCCATCTGCGCCCTGGCCCTGGATAACGGTTGGTTCGCCACGAGCTGCCGGGGCAGGTCTTGAATGATGTGGCGCAGTTTATCCGCCAGGGTTCGCCGATTACAGTGGGCTGCCAGCGTTGCGTCCAATAGCGCGGGGGGCGTCGGCGTTGGGTTAACGTGCGCCGGCACAAGCGTTGCGGGCGGTTCGCCCGTGGGCACGCTGGATGAATTTGAATGCGCGAAATGGGGCGTATAAACCCCAGGCGAAGTGAGCGTGGTCATGGTGATACCTGTCCTTAGTAAGAGAAAACCTTCAAAACGCGCAACCCTGCGCCTTCTGTGATCACTGGGTGGGGGCACCCGCGAAAGAGGTTCCATCTTGACTGTCAGGTTTTATGTACATGACCGAACGTTAAGCAATGCGCCCGATTGCCGGGCGCTGCCTTCAATAACCGCGTTCGAAGCGGACTTCTCCACGCAGCGCTTGCCTGGCCTGATACGCGCGCAGGTTTTCGACAAACAACGCGACCATCAACGCTGGCGATGTCGGCGCCGAGCTGTGCCCGGTCAGCAACAAGCCCCAGGCGGTCCAGAACGGGTGGCGTTGCGGCAACGGTTCCTGACGGCACACGTCGATGACCGCACCGGCCAGGTGCCCTTCTTTCAACGCCTCGACCAAATCGGCATCGACCACCGCCACGCCGCGCCCGACGTTGATAAACAACCCGGTCGGCTTGAATTGCTTGAACAGCGCCGCGTCGTACAAGTCATGCGTGCTCGGCGTGCTCGGCAGCAGGTTGATTACGTAGTCGACCTCACCGACCAACCGGCCCAATTGGTCGAGCCCGGCGACTTCGATAAACGGCGCCTGCTCGCGTGGGGAACTGGCGATGCCATACAGCTTGACGCCAAATGGCAGCAGAAAATCGGCAACGCTCTGGCCAATATCACCGGTGCCGACGATCAGCGCCTTGCGCCCCGACAGGCTTTGGCCCAGCCGGTTGTCCCATTTGCGTTCGACCTGGCTGACCAGCCGCGCGAGTACTTCGCGCTCGTGGCCCAGCATATACGTGAGCACAAACTCGGCCATGACCTGGCCAAAAATGCCCACCGCGCGGGTCAGTTGATAGTCACGCGGCAAGCCTTCGGCCAGCAACGGCGTGATGCCTGCCCAGGTCGATTGCAGCCATTGCGGCGTATGGCCCTGGCGCAGCAACGTGGCGAGCAAATCCGGCTGGCCAAGCCAGACAGGGCAATCGGCGGCCAGGCGCGACAGCTCGGCCGAGTCGCCGCTGGTCAACACTTCAACGTCCGGCGCCGCTTCGCTCAGCAATCGGGCGTAAAGCGGGTGATCCTGTTCAGCAATCAGAACACGCATGGTTCAAACCTTTCAAAAACAGTGCAGACGGCCGCCCGCATCCATGCGGCCACCGCCAACTAATACGAGTACAGGGGAAGCAGGTGCCCTGAACAGGGCACTGACCGATCACATCGGGTCGTTGCGGCGCAGCAGCTCTTCGGGCAAGTGTTCGATGTACTCGTCCTCGGCCGGTGGCATTTGCAGGTGGTAGCCCTGCTTATCGAGGTTCTCCAGCACTACCGTGATGTCCTCGCGCGACAGCTTGCGCTCCGGCGTCAGCACCATTTCAAAGGCCAGATGAGCCTTGCCGAACGCGACCATCAGGGGTTCCGGCACACGCTCCAGCGCATCGCTTTTGAGCACGTAAAGGTACATCCCGTCTTTTTTCAAGCTGCGATAGATCGAGCAAATTCGTTTCAAGGCTGTTCTCCGGCAGTCGCCAGGCTGTCGAGCAGCGCCTGGCCCATCAACTCGCGGCGCCAGCCACGCAGCGAGTCTGGCAATTTATACGGCCCGTCGGGGTAGCCACTTTTGACCAGCGCCTCAAGGGTTTTCTTGCGCAGCATCAGTTCCGGCGCCATCTCCAGGCGCTCAGCTTCGGCCTGGCCCAAGGCGCGCAGTTGCTTGATCAGCGTGGCGGCATCCACCGGCAGCGGTTCAGCAACGGCGGGCGGCCATTGGTCCATCGGCACGCTGCCGGCACGTTTGATCAGGTCCAGCAGAAATTGGCCATCCTGACGCACGGTGCGCGGGTGCATGTCTTCGATTTTGCCCAGCGCGGCAAGGTTATCCGGCTGGGATTTGGCCAGGGGCCACAACGAGTGTTCACGCACGATGCGGTTGCGCGGCAGATCACGGGCGCGGGCTTGCTGCTCGCGCCAGGCGCACAGCTCACGCAGCACGGCGAGTTGCGCACGCGAGAGTTTCCACGCCAGCTTGGCCTCGCGGTACACCTCGTACGGGTCGACTTCGCGGCGCAAGTTGGCCACCAGCTCGGCGCCGTCTTCCAGCACCCAGCTGTATTTGTCGTCGGACAGCTGCGGGCGCAGCCGGATATACACTTCGGCCAGGTGCACCGCGTCTTCGGCGGCGTAGCTCACCTGCGTCTCGGACAACGGCCGCTGCAGCCAGTCGGAACGGGTTTCACCCTTGGGCAGCTCGATATCGAGCACCGCTTGCACCAGCCGCGAGTAGCCCATGGAGAAACCGAGGTTCAGGTAAGCCGCAGCCAATTGAGTGTCGAACAACGGCACCGGCAAGCTGCCGGTCAGGCGCAGCAACACTTCGAGGTCTTCGCTGCAGGCGTGCACCACTTTGATAACGCCGGGGTTTTCCAGCAAAGCGGCCAGCGGTTGCCAGTTGTCGATGGTCAGGGGGTCGATCAGGTAAGCGCGTACGCCATCACCAATCTGGATCAGCCCGGCAATGGGGTAAAAAGTGTCGACCCGCATGAATTCGGTGTCGAGGGCGACGAATGGCAACTGCTGCCATTCGGCGCAATGCTGGCCGAGGCTATCGTTGTCGCAGATCCAGTGAATATCGATGGCCACACGGCTCTCCCTTGAAGAATGGCGCGCAGTATATATCGTGAAAGCGCTTAGCGAGCATCCGCAGTGCACACGCCATCATGAAAACTCCGACAGGAGCTGAAGAATAGTCCGACAGGCGGGAGTTAGCCTCTCTTACGTAGAACGTAAACACGCCAACGTTTTGAGCCCGGCAGGAACTCCTGGTGATTCAGCACCTTGAAGCCCGCCTGACGGAACTCATCCTCTACCGACGCCTGCGAGCTGACCGACACAATCACCGTGTCGCGGCTGACCCGATGGAATTCGCGCAGCAACGCCAAACGCGCGTCGCTGCTGGGTACATGGCGAAACAACTCCAGACAGAAAATGCAGTCCACCGCGTTCGCCGACAAGCCGATGGAAAACGCTGAGCCCTGGAACGTTTTGACACGCTTGAGCAGCGCCGCCGGGTGATGGGTGCACGCGTGGTCGAGCATGTGCTGGGAGTTGTCTGAAGCCAAAATCACCCGATTGATGTGTTCGGCCAGCACCGGCCAGAAGCGGCCGGAGCCACAGGCCAGGTCAAGAATCAGCCCCGGCTCGCCGGCCACTTTCAACGCCTGGCGCACCAACCGCTCATCGCGCCACACCGCCAGGCGCTTGCGCAGCGCTGGCGGGCGCGTGTCGCCGCAGACCCTGGCATGCTCGCGGTCGCAGTGTTCGGCGAATTCAATCTCGATAGAGGAAGGAGGTTGTGGCGACATCACGGGCTCATGTGGGTGGAACGGTAGTGAATGACCTTGATTCGTAGTTTAACCATTGCAACGTGAAAAAAAGGTCGAAGCCCTGCCGCGGTAAACCCGGCAACGCCCCTTGCTACCTGCGCGCGCAGCTGGAAATAATGACGCCCCCGATCATTCCCCAAGGACTCGCTTGCATGAAAGCTGCCCTAGCCCTGTGTTTATTGGCGAGCCTGGCGACTAACGCCTTGGCCGACACCGCCCCCTCGCGCCTCGATGAAGTGCTGCAGCGCGGCACGCTGAACGTCTGCACCACCGGCGACTACACGCCCTACTCCGCCCTGCGCGCAGACGGCACGTATGAAGGTATCGACATCGCCATGGCCGAATCACTGGCCAAAAGCCTCAACGCCAGCATTCACTGGGTGCCGACTACGTGGAAAAGCCTGATGCCGGACTTTCTGGCGCAGCGCTGCGACATCGCCGTGGGCGGTATTTCGGTGTCGCTGGAGCGCCAGAAAAAAGCCTTCTTCAGCCAGACGCTCGGCGTCGACGGCAAGATCCCGCTGGTGCGGTGCGCCGAGGTACAGCGCTACCAGAGCGTCGAACAGATCAACCAGCCGCAGGTGCGTGTGATCGAGCCGGCGGGCGGCACCAACGAGGCATTTGCCCGCGCCCATTTGGCCAACGCGCACATCCGCCTGCACGACAACGTGACTATTTTTGACGAGTTGCTCGCGGGCAAGGCCGACGTGATGATCACCGACGCCAGCGAGGCGCGCTTCCAGCAAAAGCGCAAGCCGGGGCTGTGTGCGGTCAACCCTGAGCGGCAGATGCAGTACGGCGAAAAAGCTTACTTGCTGCCCCGCGATGATGTGGCCTGGAAAAGCTACGTCGACCAGTGGTTGCACCTGAGCGTGGCCAATGGCGTTTATGCCGGCATTCTCGATCAATGGCTGGCGGCGCCCTGAGTCACGCCGGTCTACGCTGTTGTCACACCTATAATAATGAGGGATGAGCAATGAAAGGACTGTTCCGACTCACCTGGTTGCTGCTGTTGTGTTTCAGCCAGGTGCACGCCGACACGGCAGAAGATACCGACGCCCACGCCGCCAAGGCATTGCTGGCAAAGGCCTTGGCGTATTACCAGAGCAATGGCGACAAGGCGTTTGCCGCGTTCAGCCGCCAGGGCGAGTTTATTGACCAGGACCGTTATGTGTTTGTAGTCGACACCCAAGGCGTGTTGCTGGCGAGTGGCGGCCCATCCTCTGCATTGATCGGCCGCGATGTGTCTGAAGTGCTGGGGCCGGATTTGCGTCAGTCATTCAAGGACGCGCTGGCGGTGCCCGAAGGTCAGGGTGTGCAACAAGCCGACTACCGCTGGCAGAACTGGAACGACGGCAAGGTTGAGCACAAACATGTGTTTTATCAGCGCGTCGGCGCACGGATTCTGGCGGTGGGGTATTACTTGCCACGCGCTACGCCGGAGCAGGCGCGGGCGTTGAGGGACAAGGCGGTAAAGGCCTTGGCCAAGGATGAAGCGGGCACGCTGAAGGCGATCAATTCGTTGCAAGGCGGGTTTCTGCAGGATGACTTGTATGTGTTTGTGGTGGACCTGAATACCGGCCGCTATGTGGCGCATGGGACGAATGCGCGCTTGGTGAATACGGATTTCGCCAAGGTCAATGACCCGGACGGCAGGCCGGTGGGGGAGCCGATTTTGAAGCTGATGGCTGAGCAGGGTCAGGGCGAGTACACATACCGCTGGAAAAACCCGGTGACTGACCGGGTCGAGAACAAGCACGCGTATTTGCGCAAGGCGGGGCATTTGATGGTGGCTGTGGGGTATTACAGCCCTTGAGCTTGAGTACACATCGGTTATTTGGAAAAGCGCTTTTGTGGGAGCGGGCTTGCTCGCGATTGCGCTGTGTCAGTTGAAAAATATTTATCTGAAACACCGTCATCGCGAGCAAGCCCGCTCCCACTGTTGACCGAGTTGAGCCGTAAGCGGCCGTTACGCAAATAACGAAATTACCGCGCCTTATCGCCGCGCCCGCGCAAAAGCCTGTCAGGCATCGCAACAGCGGCCGCCAGCCCCAACAGCGAGACCGCCGCACTGACCATCAACAAATGCCGAAACGTCAGCGCCAGCTCCCCACGCAACGCATCCTGCGCTGGGCCGGGCGCGGCGTTGAGGCCGTCGAGCAATACGTTGCCGGAACTGCCCTCGCCGCCCAGCGCGCCACTCGCCAAATGCGCAAAACTTGAATCCTGCAACAATGCCAGCAACAGCGCCGACATACAGGCCACGCCCACCGCCCCACCCAGGGAGCGGAACAGGTTGGTGGTGCTTGTGGCCACGCCAATATCGCGCTGCTCCACCGAATTCTGGGTGCCCACCAGCGACGTCGGGAACTGCATGCCCGCCGCAATCCCGCACAGCAGCATAAACACTGCGGTCAGCCACACATCCTGGGGCGCGCTGTACGCCATGCCCAAAATCGCCAACGGGCTCAGCAATGCGCCGGCCAGAATCATCGGTTTATAACGCCCCGTCACCGAGGTCAGGCGCCCGGCCGTGTAGGCGCCCACCGGCAAACCAAACGCCAGCGGCAGCAGATGCAAGGCCGCGCTGTCGGCCCCGGAGCCGGTCACCGTCTGAAACCGCAGCGGCATCAACACCGTCAGGGAAATCGCCTGAAAGCTGGTAAAGAAAATCGTGCACCAACACAACACCGCGCTGCGGTTGGCGAACAAATGCATGGGCAACAAAGGCTCCGGCGCGCGGCGTTCGTGCCACACAAACACGCTGAGCGCCAGCAACGCGCAGCCCAACAAACCCAGCACTTGCGGGTCTCGCCAGCTATGGCCCTGGCCGATTTCAGTGATGCCCAGCAGCAAGGCCGTCAGGCCGATGATCATCAGCAAGGTGCCGAGGTAGTCGATAATCGGCTTGCGTTGCGGCACCGGCAGCCCCACCAGAGTGCGGTGGGCCACATACCAGGCGCCTGCGCCCAGCGGCAGGTTGATCAAAAACACCCAGCGCCACGACAGGTACTCGGTCATGTAGCCGCCCAACACCGGCCCGGCCACGCTGGCCACCGCGTACATGCTGCTGAAGTAGCCTTGATAACGCCCGCGTTCGCGCGGCGGGATGATGTCGCCGATAATCGCCTGGCTGACCGAGATCATGCCGCCAGCGCCGATGCCCTGAAGCACCCGCGCCAGCACCAGTTGCTCCATGCTTTGCGCCATGCCGCAAAACAGCGACGCCAGCGTGAACAGGCCCATGCCGATCAGCATCATCGGCCGCCGCCCGTACAGATCACCGAGCTTGCCGTAGATCGGCACCGCCACGGTCATTGCCACCATGTAGCCGGCGATCACCCAGGCCAACAGGTTAACGTCATGGAACTGCGCGGAAATGGCCGGCATCGACACAGCAACAATGGTTTGGTCCAAGGCCCCGAGGAAGATCGCCAGCATCAAGGCGGCAAGCACACTGCGTATGGCAGGAACCGGTGGTGCGGGTTGATTCAGGTTAGTCACGGCAGACCCTTCGAGCAAAACCCGCAGGTAAAGAAGGGCCCTGCGGGAATGCTCAACATACTACTGGATAGCAGCCTATTCGATAGCTTCGTAAGGAAGTCCGACGTAATTTTCAGCGATGGTTTTTCGACCGGCCTCTGAGTCGATGAAATACCCCAGTTCGCTTTCGGCGATGCGCTGGCTGAAGCCATCCGCCTCGGGAAACTGATGCAGCATCGAGGTCATCCACCACGAGAACCGCTCGGCCTTCCACACCCGTCGCAGGCAGATCGCCGAATAGGTGTGCAGCAAGTCCACGCGCCCCTCGCGATACACCTTGAGCAAAATCCGAAACAGCGTGCTCACGTCACTTGCCGCCAGGTTCAAGCCCTTGGCCCCGGTGGGCGGGACGATGTGCGCGGCGTCCCCGAGCAGGAACAGGCGCCCGTATTGCATCGGCTCCACGACAAAGCTGCGCAGCGGCGCGATGCTTTTTTCGATGGAAGGGCCGGTGACCAATTGCTCGGCCAAAGAACTGGGCAAGCGGGTTTTTAGTTCATCCCAGAAGCGCTGGTCCGACCAATCATCAACGCGTTCTTCAGTCGGCACTTGCAAGTAATACCGGCTACGGGTCGGCGAACGCATGCTGCACAGCGCAAAGCCGCGCGGGTGCTTGGCGTACACCAACTCGGCATGCACCGGCGGGGTGTCGGCGAGAATGCCCAGCCAGCCGAACGGGTAGGCCCGCTCGAACACCTGCAGCGCCTGCGCCGGGATCGACTGGCGCGCCACGCCATGGTAGCCATCGCAACCGGCGATGTAGTCGCACTCCAGGCGAAACGCCTCGCCCTGATGCTCGAAGGTCAGCCAGGGTCGATCACTTTTAAGGTCATGCGGCTGCACGTTGTGCGCTTCGTACAGGGTGATCGCGCCAGCAGCTGCGCGCGCGGCCATCAGGTCGTGGGTGACTTCGGTCTGGCCGTAGATCATCACCGACTGGCCGCCGGTCAGGACGTTGAGGTCGATATGCGTAAGCTGGCCATCCAGCGCCAGTTCGAACCCGTTGTGCACCAAGCCTTCGGCGTCCATGCGCTGGCTCACGCCCGCCTCGCGCAGCAAATCGACCATGCCTTGCTCCAGCACGCCAGCACGGATGCGGCCCTGCACATACTCGGCGTTCTGGCGCTCCAGGATCAGGGTTTGGATACCGGCGTTATGCAGCAGTTGGCCGAGCAACAGTCCGGAGGGACCGGCGCCAATAATGGCGACTTGGGTGGTCAGCGTTTTCATTATTTTTGTGGCCCGCATGCGTCACCCGAACGGATCAGGTGAAAGAGTTGTCATTGGTGTTGTTGCTGACATTTTTCACTTGAGTTGACGCCACAGGAAGGTGAAAACTGAGACAAAGCCTGCGCTTTTTGCCAATCGGGGCGATTACCGAACCACTATCCTGAGTATCGGATTGAAACCATGACCAAAACTGCCAGTACCGCGATTCCGGTCTTCAAGCTTTACGGTGAAAGCCAGCAATGGCCGACCCCGGATTTGTTGCACTGTGAAACTATTTCTCGGCGCAGTCGGGAATACCAGTGGGAAATCCAACCCCACCGGCACGCGGATCTGTGCCAGTTGTTGTACGTGCATAAAGGTCAGGCGCAACTGCAAATCGAGGGCCAGCGCACCACGCTGAGTGAAGCCACGTTGCAGGTGCTGCCGCCGCTGTGTGTGCACGGGTTTCGTTTTTCGGAGGATGTGCAGGGTTACATCGTGACGCTGGCGGCGCCGCTGGTCAGCCATTTACAGAAACAACTGGGCGCGACAGTGGACGGCTTGCAAGCCCTCGGCAGCTACCCGGCGGGCAAGGACAGCGACTACCTGAACGCACAGTTCGCCCGCCTGCAGGACGAATATGCGAATGAGCAACCGGCGCGCGACATGATGCTGCACGCCCTGGTCAGCGTGCTGCTGGTGTGGATCAGCCGCCAGGCCATCCAGCGCCGCCACCCTCGCGCGCCGCGTGGCCGCGAATACTTTCGGCGTTTCACCCAACTGGTTGAGCAGCATTACCGCGAACACCCGAAGATTGAGGATTTGGCCCACAAGCTGGGCATCTCGGTCTCGCACCTGAATGGCACGTGCCGGGAATTGGGCGGGCAGCCAGCGTTGCAGATCATGCACGACCGCCAGCTACTGGAAGCCAAGCGCCTGCTGACCTACACCAGCATGACCATCAATGAGATGTCGGAGGTGTTGGGGTTTTCCGACCCGACCAACTTCTCGCGGCTGTTCCGCCGACGGGTCGGGTTTTCGCCCAAGGCGTTTCGCGAGCAATTAAAGGCTGAACAGGCTACCTGAGCGCGCTGAAACTGCCGGTGTGCGGAACGCATAGGTCGTGATGGCAACTGATCGCGAAGCTCGGCTGCATGCGCGTTTGTTCAACGCGCAAGGCGGCGAAGCCGTACAGCGCGGTGGTCAGGGCAGACAGGATAAAAATCATCACGTACTTTCTGGTTTTTAGGGTCATGGCACAGACCTCTGAACGGATCTACGGGGTGCTGCTTTAAGCATAGGTCAGTCAGGGCGAGTTGCCATTATTGGGCGCCATTCAAACTGTTTATGTCGGCTCAGAGACCGACATCCCAAGCGGGCTCTTCCGGGAACCACTGCACCAGAAAATCCAGCAAGCTGCGCAGCGCGGCAGGCATGTGTTTGCGTGACGCATACACCGCGTAAATGCTCATCTGCCGAGGCTCGGCCTCGGGCAACAGGCGCACCAGTTCGCCAGCCCGAATGCAGTCACCGGCCTGGTAACTGGGCAGCATCGCCACGCCCGCCCCGGCCAGCGTCAACTGCAACAAAGTGCTGGCCTCGTTAGAGGTGATATTGCCGCTGATGGGCACCGAGACGTGCTCGCCGTGCTCTTCGAAATGCCACAGGTGTTTACCGAAATAGCTGTGGGTCAGGCAGTTGTGCCGAGCCAGCTCCTCGACTTTTTGCGGGGCCGGATGCTCCAGCAAATACGCAGGCGTTGCACACACCACCGAACGGCACACGGTCAGGCGCCGGGCGATAAGGTTGGGGTCCAGGTCATTACTGGTGCGGATGGCCAGGTCAATGCGTTCGTCCACCAGGTTCACTGTGCGGTCGAGCATCTGCAAGTCGACCGTGACCAACGGGTAGCGCTTGACGTATTCGGCGATGGCCGCCGCCAGTTGCGCCTGACCGAACGAGGTGCTGACACTTAGCCGCAACAAGCCACGGGGCGCGTCGTCGGGTGCGCTGACGGCGGCTTGCAGGTCGCCGCAAAGTTCCAGCAACTGGCGGCAGCGCGGCAAGGTTTCACCACCGGCGGCGGTCAGGCTGAGCTTGCGCGTGGTGCGGTGCAGCAGGCGCGCGCCGACCCAGTCCTCCAGCTCGGCGAGGTAACGCGAGACCACCGGCCGTGACAGGTCGAGATGGTCGGCAGCGGCCGATTGGCTGCCCAAATCGACCACAGTCACAAACACCCGCATTGCTTGAAGACGATCCATGATTTGCACGCTTTTAGAAACAAACTATGTGCGAGCATCGCATTTTTTGTTGTGTTTGGTGCAACTAAGCTCTGTGCATCCCTTAGCGATTGCTGGAGCTGCCCCCAATGTCACGCATGTTAACCACCCTCAAGCGCCTGACCCTGGCGACCACCGCGCTGGCCTTCGCCGCCCAGGCGTCGGCAGCCGCCCTTACGCTCGACGTGTACAACCCAGGCGCTGAAGCCATCTTCCCGGTCAGTTCGGTATTGGTCAGTGGCGCCAAAGACGCGATTCTGGTGGACGCGCAATTCGGCAAAAGCCAGGCCGAGCAACTGGTGCAAAAAATCCGCGCCAGCGGCAAACACCTGACCACCATCTACATCAGCCACGGCGACCCGGACTACTACTTCGGCCTCGACACCCTGACCGCCGCCTTCCCCGACGCCAAGGTGCTGGCGCCGCAGCCGGTGGTCGACCATATCAAGGCCACGGTGGCCGGCAAGCTGGAATTCTGGGGGCCGAAAATGGGCGCCGACAAACCGGCCAAAACCATCGTGCCGCAAGTGCTTGAAGGCCACAGCCTGACGCTCGAAGGCCAGCCATTGGAAGTGATCGGCCTGGACGGCGCGCAGCCGGATCGCAGCTTTGTGTGGATCCCCTCGATCAAGGCAGTAGTGGGTGGCGTAGTGGTCGCCGAAAACATCCACGTGTGGATGGCCGACACGCAGAGCGCGCAGTCCCACAAAGACTGGTTGGCGACGCTGCAACGCATCGAACAACTGAAACCGCTCACGGTGATTCCGGGCCATTACCTGGGCAGCCCGTCACTGAAATCGGTGGCCTTTACCGCCGACTACATCAAAGCCTTTGACCTCGAAACCGCCAAAGCCAAAGACTCCGCCGCCTTGATCGCGGCCATGAAAAAACGCTACCCGAACCTCGCCGACGAAAGCTCGCTGGAACTCAGCGCCAAAGTCGCCAAGGGCGAAATGAAGTGGTAAATGGTTTTTAAACCCTGACTGACTGGAGAACTGCATGAGCAAGATCGCAATCATTGGTGCTACTGGCCGTGCCGGTAGCCAACTGCTGGAAGAAGCGCTGCGCCGTGGGCATACCGTTACAGCCATTGCGCGTAATACCGACACGCTGACTGCGCGCCCAGGCGTGACCGTCAAGCAAGTCGACGCGCTGAATGCCGAGGCGTTGCAACAGGCCGTCAGCGGCAGCGATGTGGTGATCAGTGCGGCGCACTTCGCCACGCTGCCGGCCAGTGCCGTGATCGGCCCGGTAACCAAAGCCGGTGTAAAACGCCTGCTGGTGGTGGGCGGTGCGGGTTCGTTGCTGTTGCCGGATGGCAGCCGCGTCATCGACAGCCCTGGCTTCCCCGCTGAATACAAAGCTGAAGCCAGCGCCGGGGCTGAATTCCTCGACGTGCTGCGTCAGGAACAGCACCTGGATTGGACGTTTTTGTCGCCGTCTGCGGAGTTTGTAGAGACCGAGCGCACCGGCAACTTCCGTGTCGGCCAGGATGAGCTGCTGGTGAGCGCTGAAGGCCGAAGCTGGATCAGTTTCGCCGACTACGCCATTGCGTTGATTGATGAAGTGGAAACACCAAAGCATTCGCGCCAGCGCTTTACCGTGGGTTACTGAGCCACAGCGCATTGAGCGGGCTAATGCTGTGAGTTAGCCCGCTCAGTGTGCAAACCCGTTCACTGCAAAAACCTGCCGTCTGCAATTTTTAGATAGCGCCTGCGATTTTCTCGTTTGCCCCTCTTGCCCATGCGTGGCCTGATCTGGCCTTGTCTATTCAAGGCCTGCCCATGGAAACCGTTCACGCAAAACCCAACACCAGCGTTTGGCTGATGCTCAGCATTGTCATGGTCGCCCTTAACCTGCGCCCATCAATGGCCGCCATCGGGCCTTTATTGTCATCGATTCGTGGCGAGGTGCCGCTGAGTTTCAGCGGCGCGGCGTTGCTGACCATGCTGCCGGTAATGGCCATGGGCTTGGCGATGTTCTTCGGCATGGGCCTGGCCAAGCGTTTTGGCGAGCACCGCAGCACAGTGCTGGCGTTGCTGGTGATTGGCCTGGCCACACTGTCACGGCTGTTTGTGGATTCGGCCTCGGCGCTGATCGCCAGCGCGATTGCGGCAGGTGTCGGTATTGCGCTGATCCAGGCCTTGATGCCGGCGCTGATCAAGACACACTTTCGCAACAACGTTTCACTGTTCATGGGCGTTTACGTCACCGCCATCATGGGTGGCGCAGCGCTGGCGGCTTCGTTCGCACCTTTTGTGCAAGTGCACACCGGCAGTTGGCGCATCGGCCTGGCAATTTGGGCGGCACTCGCGTTGCTGGCACTGCTGTTCTGGTCTGCGCAGCGTTCGGCAATGCCTGCATTACCGCAAGCCGATTACCGCCCGCAAGAAACGTTTTTCGGGAATCGCCGGGCGTGGTTGCTGGCGATCTTTTTCGGCCTCGGTACGGCGTCCTACACCTGCGTGCTCGCGTGGCTGGCGCCGTACTACGTGGAGCTGGGCTGGAGCGAGCAGAACGCCGGTTTGCTGTTGGGTTTCTTGACCGCGATGGAGGTGGTGTCCGGGCTGGTGACGCCGGCTATCGCCAACCGCCGCCAGGATAAACGCGGCGTGGTCGCCGTGCTGCTGGTACTGATCATCCTCGGTTTTTGCGGGCTGATTTTAAGCCCGCAACACATCAGCCTGCTGTGGCCGTGCCTGCTCGGCTTGGGTATCGGCGGCTTGTTCCCGATGAGCCTGATCCTGTCCCTCGACCACGTGAACAACCCGCGCCGCGCCGGTGGCCTGACCGCGTTTGTGCAAGGTATTGGTTACTTGATTGCTGGCCTGTCGCCACTTATTGCCGGGATGATCCGCGATCAATTGGGCAGCTTCGAATGGGCCTGGTGGTCGCTGACGGCGGTAATCGCGGTGATGCTGGCGATCGTCACGCGGTTTAACCCAAAGCATTACGCGCAACATATCCGCTGACGTCGTGTTGCCAACATAATTTGTCCCACGCCAAACATACAAATCCCCTACAAAGCTTTCTATTGGCACGACCGTTCCGTTAAGCTTTTGCCCTTGTCGCGCGCTGCCTCAGTGCCAAGGATTACCGGACGGAATGGATGCTAAACAGTAATTTGCTCAGAAAGCTCGATATGCAGGACTTGATGGTGTTTATCGCCGTCTACGACCAGAGCAGCGTTACCGAGGTGTCTGAAACGCTGTTCGTCAGCCAGTCCACCGTGAGCTACAGCCTGAAGAAACTGCGCACCAGTTTTGAGGATGAACTGTTTATCAACACGCGCGCGGGCATGCGCCCTACGGACAAAGCCACCACCATGTACGGGCATGTGCAGGAGATCCTCAAAAGCATCAACCTGTGCCACGCCGGTCGCGAGGCCTTCGACCCGGCGCACAAGGCCGTGACCTTCAACGTGTGCGCGCCGGAATACTTCGAACAGTTGATTTTGCCGCGCCTGTTGAAAAACTTCGACCGCGCCGACCTGCCGGTGATCGTCAATGTGCAGAAGCTGGAAGCCGAGATCCCCGCCAATGACCTGCGCGAAGGCCGCCTGGACCTGGTGATCGGCTTCGGCCCGAACTTTCACCGCGCCCACAAAGAGTTCAAAACGCAGAAGCTGCTGGAGGACGACTTGGTGTGTGTGTTCGATAAACGTTGGGCACCGCAGGCGCCGGCGTTCAGCCTGGAGGCGTTTACCGAGCGCCGCCACGTGTTCCCCACGCCGTGGACCTCCGACACCAACATGATCGACGGCTGGCTTGCACGCCAGTCTCACAAACGTCAGGTAATCGCCCGGGCCAACAGCTACAGCGCAGCGCTGAAGATGATCACCGGCACCGACTTTATCCTCACCCTGCCCCGCCGTGTGCAACAGCAATTGGCGCCAGCAGCGGTGTTCGGCCATTGCGAAGCCCCCGAGGGTTTACCGGGGTTCACTCTGGACATGCACTGGAACCCGACCAGTGCGCAAGACAGCGCCAATACGTGGTTCAGAGAACAAGTGGTAAAAGTCTGCGCGGACCAAGCGTTAGTTTAAGCGCCCTCGCCGCGCTTAATTGCGCTCAGCCGATCGCGACTTTGCTGTAGGAGTCGCGGTCCATGTCTACCAGCAGCACACTCAGTTGAACCTGAATATCCGCTGGCCAGTCGCCCATATCCTGCAACACCGCCAGCAGGCTTTCCGACAGTTGCTTTTTGACCTGCGGTGAGCGCCCGCTGAGCAGCGACAGTTTTAACGCGATAAAACCGCGCGGGGCGATGGACGTGCCGACCTGGAAACTCTCAAGCTTGATTGCGCGGCTTTTGATATCGAACTCGGCGCCGAACTGCCCGGACGCCATTAGCACGTTGTTGAGCCGCAACAGGGTTTTTTCGACGGCAAGGTCCGGCAGGTTGGCGGTGTATTCCAGATGCAAGTGCGGCATGAAAGCTCCTGATGGTTGTGGGTATAGAGTGGTACGTATAGCACAAGGCCGAACCGGCCCCGCGCGCGTGCAGCGTGAAGGCGACGCCATCGATGGGTCTGCCTGATGAAGCTACCTCAGGAGGTTGCCGCCAGCGTCTCGCGCTGGCTCATGAACGCCTCCAGCCGCGAGCGCATCCAGCGTTCCGCCGGGTCGGTGTCCACGTGGCTGAGCCAGACCATCGACAAATCCAGGGTCGGCGTTTCGAACGGAAACGCCTCGCAAAACAACTGCCCGCCAGCGGCCATGGCGTGAGCGGTGTAGTCCGGCAGGCTGGCGATCATGTCGGTGCCGGCAAGCAGCGCCGGCAACGCGCTGTATTGCGGCACCGACAGTACCACGTGACGCTTGCGGCCAATCTCTGCCAGCCATTCATCGGCAAACCCGGACACGTTGGCGGTGTGGGACACCAGCACATGCGGCCGTGCGCAATATTCGTCGAGGGTCAGCGGTGTGTCCGAGGCATCGGCACGCAACAGGCACGGCCGTATATGCCGCAACAGTTTGCGTTTGGCATTCGCCGGCAGGCCGCGTGTCTGGGTGATGCCAACGGTAATATCGCCGGACGCCAGCAGGTCCGGGATGCGCCAGTAATCAACGTGCTGCACCACGAACACCACCGACGGCGCTTCCTGGCGCAAGGCCCGCAGCAACGGTGGCAGCAGGCCGAATTCAACGTCATCGGACAGGCCGATGCGAAAGGTCATGGTGCTGATGGACGGGTCAAAATCGTGGGTCAGGCTCAGCGCCGACGACAATGAATCAAGGGCCGGCGACAGGTGCTTGATGATCTCTTCTGCGCGGGCGGTAGGCTCCATGCGATGGCCGACGCGAATGAACAGCGGGTCATTGAACAGCGTGCGCAGCCGGTTAAGGGCAGAACTGATGGTCGGCTGGCCGAGAAACAGCTTCTCTGCTACCCGGGTTACATTGCGTTCGAGCATCAATGTTTCAAAGACCACCATCAGATTGATGTCGGCCTTGCGTAATTCATTGCGATTCATTCGGCGCTCGCCCCATTCCCCAAGACAGCCCGCAGTGTAGAAAGCCCGCGGGGCTGCGTCTATTAGACGCCGCGAAAACACCTCCGATCTACTGTGGGAGCGGGCTTGCTCGCGATGGCGGTGTGTCAGTCAACAGATTCGTCGGCTGGTGCACCGCCATCGCGAGCAAGCCCGCTCCCACATTTGACTGAGTTCAGTTAGTGAGATCGGAGCGATTGAGCGGTTTGGGGCGTTCAGGGTTTGAGCGGGCGTTCCTGATCTTGCTCGGAAAGCTCCGTGCCGTCGTCCGGGTGCTTCCAGGTCTGGGGCTTTTCTTCCTCGCGCTGTCGGGGTTGCTCACGCGTGGGCTTATCATGCGGTTCGTGTTCGTCAGCCATTGGCACCTCCCTTCATCAAGCATTGATCAGCATTTCAAGCATAGATCAGGCGCGGGATTTTGGAGGTGTGGCGGGATTGATAGTCTGCGCGCATCAATCTATCCAAATTACTCACTTATCATTTCTAAATGTGTCAGCCACTATCCGCGGTCTTAAGCGAGACAAGCACTTTAAAAAGAACGCTGGAGACACAAAACCATGACTAGCCCTTCCCGGCCCGATTCTGCCCGTTCGAAAGTTGGTGCGGTTTTCCGCGTAACTTCCGGTAACTTCCTCGAACAGTTCGATTTCTTTCTGTTCGGCTTCTACGCCACCTACATCGCCGCTGCGTTTTTCCCCGCCGCCAATGAGTTCGCTTCATTGATGATGACCTTCGCCGTGTTCGGCGCAGGCTTCTTGATGCGTCCACTCGGCGCAATTATTTTGGGTGCTTACATCGATGATGTCGGTCGCCGCAAAGGGTTGATCGTGACCTTGTCGATCATGGCCAGCGGCACGCTGTTGATCGTGCTGGTGCCGGGTTATCAAACCATCGGCCTGTGGGCACCGCTGCTGGTATTGCTGGGTCGCTTGCTGCAAGGCTTCTCGGCCGGTGCGGAACTGGGCGGCGTGTCGGTTTACCTCTCCGAAATGGCCACGCCAGGCCGCAAGGGTTTCTACACCAGCTGGCAATCGGGCAGCCAACAGATCTCCATCGTGGTCGCCGCTGCACTCGGCTATGGCCTGAACGTGTGGATGGAACCTGCGGTCGTTGCCGATTGGGGCTGGCGCATTCCGTTTGCCGTCGGTTGCGTGATCATCCCGTTCATCTTCGTGCTGCGCCGTAACTTGCAGGAAACCGAAGAGTTCGCCAACCGCACGCATCGCCCCACCATGCGCGAAGTACTGGCCACGTTGGCGAAAAACTGGACGATGGTGATTGGCGGCATGCTGATGGTGGCCATGACCACCACCGCGTTCTACCTGATCACCGTGTACGCGCCGACCTTCGGCAAAACCGTGTTGAAACTGAGCACCTCGGATGCCCTGCTGGTGACGCTGCTGGTGGCGGTGTCGAACTTTGTCTGGCTGCCGATTGGCGGCACCTTGAGCGACCGCTTTGGCCGCAAGCCGGTGTTGGTCGCCATGACCGCGCTGACCGTCCTCACCGCTTACCCTGCGCTGTCGTATGTGGTGAACGCGCCGAGCTTCGCGCACATGCTCGAAACCTTGCTGTGGTTCTCGTTCCTGTACGGCATGTACAACGGCGCGATGATCCCGGCGCTGACCGAAATCATGCCGGTGGAAGTACGCGTGGCCGGTTTCTCCCTGGCGTATAGCCTGGCCACCGCGATTTTTGGCGGGTTCACCCCGGCGATCTCGACCTGGTTCATTCACATCACCGAAGACAAGGCCTCGCCGGCCTATTGGATGATGTTTGCCGCGTTGTGCGCCCTGTGCTCGACCCTTGCGCTGTATCGCCGCGCCAACGCCCGTGGGCAAGTGATGCAGGGGGCTGTGTGATGACAGCGCTGCGCAACACACTCACGGCCCTGGCCCTCGGCGCCCTGGCGCTGACGGCACAGGCGGAAGAACTCAAGGTGATGACCTCGGGCGGTTTCACCGCCGCGTATCAATTGCTCGGCCCGCAATACGCCAAGCAAAGCGGCGATACGCTCCAGACCTTCCTCGGCCCGTCGATGGGCAAGGCGCCGGAAGCGATTCCCAACCGCCTGGCGCGTGGCGAACATGCCGATGTGGTGATCATGGTCGGCTACGCGCTGGATGACTTGATCAAACAGGGCAAGGTCGACAAGGCCTCGCGCGTGGAACTGGCGGATTCGCGCATCGGCATGGTAGTGAAGCAAGGCGCGGCCAAACCTGCGATCGGCACCGATGCCGAACTGAAGGCGGTGCTGAGCCAAGCCAAGTCCGTGGCGTATTCGGACAGCGCCAGCGGCGTGTATGTAGAGCAGGAGCTGTTCAAGAAGCTCGGCATGCCGGCCAAAGGCAAGATGATCGAACGCATCCCGGTGGCTTCAGTGGTGGCCAAGGGTGACTACGAGGTGGGCTTGCAGCAGGTCGCGGAATTGTTGCCGGTGCCGGGCGTGACGTACGTCGGCAAAATCCCGGAAGACGTGCAATCGGTGACGCGCTTTGCCGCCGGCATTCCGGTTAACGCCGAACACCCGGCGCAGGCCAAGGCGCTACTGCAATTTATGGCGTCGCCCGAGGCGCAACCGGTGGTGCAATCCACCGGCCTGGACTCGGTATCACGCTGACCGAAACGGCATCTCGCGCACTAACCGCTCCAACTCCAGCGCCGCTGGCGGCAATGTCCGCCCGCGGCGTTTGATCAAGCCCACATTGCGCATCACCTGCGGTTCCACCAGCGGCACACTCACCAGAATCGGGTGCGTGCCCGCCGGCATCGCAATCGACGGCACCATCGCCACGCCCAACCCCGCCTCCACCAGCCCGATCATCGTGGTCACGTGGTGCGTCTCGCAGATACTCGGTTTTTTCACGCGTACACCGCGCAAGGCCTGATCGAGCAAAAAGCGATTGCCCGAGGTTTTATCCACGGTGATGTAGTCGTGCTCATAGGCCTCGGCCCAGGCCACGCTTTCACGCTCGGCCAACGGATGATCACGCCTGCACGCCAGCACGTAGCGCTCCTGCAACAGCAGCTCGAATTCCACTTCATCGGACAAGCTGCCGCTGAAACTCACGCCGAAATCCGCCTCACCACTCTCCACCGCATTGCACACCTCGCCCGCGCTGGCATCCAGCACGCGCAGGCGAATCTTCGGGTACAGCGTGTGAAACGCAGAGATCACATGGGGCATGAAGTAGTAAGCGGTGGACGGCACACAGGCAATGGTGACGTTGCCCATACGCGTGGACGCAACGTTGCTGATGCCCATCAAGGCGATGTCGAGGTCATCGAGCATGCGCTCGACTTGCGGCAGGAACGCCCGCCCAACCATGGTCAGGCTGACCCGCCGCGTGGTGCGCTCGAAGAGTTTTACATCCAGCGCAGACTCAAGCTTTTCGATACGCCGGCTGAGCGCGGGCTGCGAAATACGGATCGCCTCGGCGGCACCGCGAAAACTGCCCTTGTCTACCACGGCGCGGAAGGCTTGGAGGTCGTTGAGGTCGAAGTTGATGATCACGAAAAAGGCCAGTGTGGTCGATGTGGCGGGCATTATCGTATGGACGGTCACCGGGCGCCATGCGTGGCTGGGGCCGCGAGGGCTAATAACCCTACTTCAAATATGAAGTCATACATATCAGTGAGTTATTTGCCGGCCGGCGCCACACCGCCGCGAAAAAGCGTCAATACTTGCGGCTTGAATGACGCAACCGGAGAGACAGATGCGCATGAAAACCTGCCAACATTCAGAATTTTTTTGGACGGGCAATAATGGCTGCCGCTGAATATGCGACTGAAAGTGAAGTAGTTCGCGATAGCCTCAAAGCGCTGCTGACGCGTGACCGAGCCATGAAAGACTGGTTGCGCGACCAGGTTATTCCGGCGGCTGCCGCCCTCAAGGCTGACCCTGGGCGGGCAAGGTCGGCCACGCAAGCTCGCGAACACATGGCAGCCCGACGACAGCGTAATGAATAAACAAGGAAGATCAATGTGAAGGGCACCGTTTTTTTGTATAGGCCTCTGCGGTGGGGCTTGAGCCTGCTCGGCCTGATGGGCATTGCAGCCTTGGGCTTTTTCGCCTGGCAAAGCTTTTACCCCGTCAGCGCGGCCACCGGTTGGAGTGTCAAGACGGTGCATCGCGATGTACCGAAAGCCGCCTCGCTGATGCCGTTACCGGACGGCTCGTTGATGGTCAGCCAGGAACTCGACGATGCGCAAGGCAGCATCGTGCGCATCCACCCCGATGGGCACCGCGAAGTGGTGGTGGCCAACCTGTCCAAACCTGACGGCATGTTCGCTGCTCGCGGTGGCTGGGTGTTCAGCCAGGAAACCGGCAACGCCCCCGTCAACTTTCTGAAGGACGGCGCGGTGACTGAGCTGTTTCGCGGCGAAAACGTACAAGGCTTGTGGGGCGAGGGTGATGACCTCTACGCCATCGAAGACCGCAAGCAAGACGGGCGAATCCTGCGCTATCGCTGGAGCGACCAATCGCTGACCGTGCTGCGTGACCAACTGCACGAAGGCGAGTCCATCACGCGCTGCACCGATGGGCGAATGCTCTACACAGAAAAGGCAAAGGGCGTGGTGCGCGAACTGACCGATGACGGCAGTGACCCGGTGGTGCTGGCAGGCTTGAACAAACCGACGTTCTTGATGTGCGACCAACGCGGCTTGTGGATCAACGAAGACTCGACCCACCGCGCAAGGTTACTGCTGGTGAGCCCGGAGGGAAAACAGCGCACCATCCTTACGTTTTTAAAGGCGCCGCAGTCCATCGTCGCGACCGGTCGAGGCACCTACCTGCTGGCCGAGGGTGGCCGCAATCGGGTGTTGGAATTAGTGCCCGACACCCGCGCGGTCGCCCCTTGACAGGCTACAGCTGAAACCGCGCCACCGCCTGGTTCAGCTCCACCGCCAAACGCGCCAGCTCATGGCTGGAACCGTTGATTTGCCCCGCACCGGAAGACGACTGCGCCGACAAATCACGGATATTCACGATGTTGCGGTCCACCTCCTTGGCCACCTGCGCCTGCTCCTCGGCGGCACTCGCGATCACCAGGTTGCGCTGGTAAATCTGGTCGATGGAGTCGGTGATCTGACTCAACGCGCCGCCCGCCCCTTCGGCGAGAATCAAGGTGTCGGTGGCACGCTGTGTGCTCGACTGCATGGACGTCAACGCCTGGTTGGAGCCGGTACGCATGGCAGTCACCATCTGGTCGATTTCCAGGGTCGATTGCTGCGTACGGTGAGCCAACGCCCGCACCTCATCAGCCACCACCGCAAACCCACGGCCAGACTCACCGGCACGCGCGGCCTCGATGGCGGCGTTCAGCGCCAGCAGGTTGGTCTGCTCGGCGATGGAGCGAATCACGTCAAGCACCTTGCCGATATCGCGCGATTGCTCGGCGAGGTTTTGCACCAGGGTCGAGGTTTCACCGATGTTGCTGCTCAGTGCCTGAATCGCGGTAACTGTCTCGCCGACACGGTGCTGACCTTCACGCGCTGTTTCGTTGGAGAGCCGGGTCGACTCGGAGGTTGAAACCGCATTGCGTGCCACCTCTTCAGCGGCCGAGGTCATCTCATTGACCGCCGTAGCCGCCTGTTCAATTTCTGCGGTCTGCTGTTGCAGGCTGCGGCTGCTCTGATCGGTAATACCATTGAGGTCGGTGGCGGATGCGGCCATTTGCCCGGCCGACTGCCGAATCAGTTGCAAGGTGCTGCGCAGACTACCCTGCATGCTTTGCAGCGCCACGAGCAAACGGGTCACTTCATCGTTGCCGGTGACTTGCACGGTCTGGGTCAAATCACCCTGCGCCACGTTTTCAGCCGCGCGCATCGCCTGCCCCAATGGACCGACAATGCTGCGGGTCAGCAACCAGGCCAGGGCCACCGTGCTCAGAGCCGCCAGTATCACGAAGCCGAACACCATGGTGCGCGAGCGGCTGTATTGCGACTCGGCCGTCTGGCCCTGCTGGTTAATCTGCGCGTTGTAGTAGTCAGCCAAGGCATTCAGCTGGCTGCCCGAGCCATCGACCACGGTTTTCATGTCCACCAGCAACAACTTGTTGAGCTCGGCGCCCTGTTGCTTGTCGGCGAGCACAAAGGACTGCGCGAGCCCCTGCTGATACTGGCGCAAAGAGACTTGGAACTGGTCGTAGAGCGCACGCACTTCCGGGGTGTCGATCACGGCATTGAGGTCCGCGAGCCTCTTCGTCAGGTCCTGGCTGCGCGTGTCCATCTGGCTGCGGTATTGCGGCATGCTCGCAGGGTTGGGGTCGAGCGCCATACGCAAAGAGATTGTACGAATGCGCAGCATGATTTCGCGAATGTCAGACACCAGCCGCATCTTCGGCACCAAACCTCTTTCAACCTGCACCGCGCTTTCGCGAATGCTCGCCATGTTGGAAAGTGCGAAGAACCCGAGCATCGCCACGAGCAAAGCAATCAAGGCAAAACCCAGACCCGCACGGCGGGCAATGGACAGGCTGCGAAGTGACATTTTGGCGCTCTCTTTTATTAGGCATACGACATCGTATGAGAGTGTTTCGGCCAACGCAGCAAGGACTTTAGCGGTGTATTGAGTGGGCGAAGCGCCTCTGAATCAAACGCTCAAAGATGGGTGATCACGTCGCTATTCATTGACGTATTTTGGCGGTCATTTCATGCGCCGCAGAGGCTCGAAAAGGTGTAGCAGATCAAGCGTGAAGACACTGTCAGCCCTTGGGCAATTGCCACCTGATACACGCCCAGTAATTCGCACGATGATCATCAACACAGCACCGCCCGACAATGAAAAAGCCCCAAGGCTTAACGCCTACGGGGCTTTGCTGTGTAACGGTGCTGCGATAAATACGTGTATTCAGTTGCCCCGCGCTCTGTTGGCTTGGGAGAGCACCGAGGCAGCCAGGGATTTTGTATCCTCACTGTATTTATCGCTCTGAAGCGCCTTCCCGGCTTTTTCTTCCATGTGCGCACTCGTCTGCTTGTCGGTACCACTCTGAGCCAACGCTGAGGCAGCAAGGCTTTTGGCGATGGCTGAGGCGTTTGGATTACTCAGCACCTCTGCTGCCAACGTCGCCATTTTGCCGGAGGTCTTTTTCGTATTTTTGCTCATGATGCATTTCCTTTGCAGTGTGGGAATTTCTACCTGAAAAACCGTTGAGCCCAAGGTAGTCAGTTACGCAGAGGCTCGCAACGCGTGCGCTGTAGGCAATGTTGGAGAAACATGTAAGAAAGGCGTAATAGCGCGGCCAACCACCTCAGAGGGGTCGAATTGATTGCACTGATGGTGACTATCAAAACGACGGCCTAGTTGATTGCTGAAACCCATTTATATAATCGCCGCCTATTTTCCTGTCCCCACGCCTGAAGTCAGGCGCTCTCCCCCCGGAACCCAACATAATGCCAAGCGCAAGCCCCGCCCTAAGCGGCCGCCCCGAACATAGCCAACAAAGTGTCGTACAGCAGTGGCTGGCGATTCTCTCGGTTGCCGTGGGCGCCTTCGCCTTAGTCACCAGCGAATTTCTGCCGGTGGGCGTACTCAACGACGTCGCCAGCGACCTCGGCATCAGTGCCGGCCACGCCGGCCTGATGGTCACGCTGCCCGGCATCATGGCCGCCCTCGCCGCGCCGTTGCTGTCGGTGTTCATTGGCGCGATGGACCGCCGTTATCTGCTCATCAGCCTGACGCTGATCATGATCGTCGCCAACACGGTCGTGGCCTACGCGAGCGACTTCAGCCTGTTGCTGTTCGGCCGCGTCCTGCTGGGCATCAGCATCGGCGGTTTTTGGGCAACCGCCATCGCCCTCAGCAGCCGCCTGGCGCCCAAGGGCGTGGGCGTTGCCCAAGCCACCTCGATCATCATGGTCGGTGTGACCCTGGCCACCGTTCTGGGCGTGCCCGTAGGCACTTGGCTGAGCGGCCTGATGGGCTGGCGCATGACCTTCCTGGTCACCGCACTGGTGGGCATACCCGTGCTGTTGGCGCAGGTATTTTTGCTGCCCCGCCTCACCCCGGAAAAAGCCATTCAGATCCGCGACCTGCCGGCCTTGTTTATCAACCCGCAAGCCCGAGTCGGCTTGATCGCCGTACTGCTGATCGGCCTCGCGCACTTTGCCGCATACACCTACGTCGCGCCGTTCTTCAAAAACAGTGCCGGCTTCGACGGCCCGACCATCGGCTCACTGCTACTGCTGTTCGGCGTGGCTGGCGTAGCGGGCAACATCTTTGCCGGTTTCGCCGCCAACCGCAGCGTGCGTTACACCCTGCTGCTGGTCGCGTTGATGATCGGCACCAGCACCGCGCTATTCCCCTACTTCGCCACCGGCATGACCGGCGCAGCCATGCTGATCGTCCTCTGGGGCTTCGCCTTCGGCGCCTTCCCGGCCTGCGCCAGCATCTGGATGTTCGTCGTAGCACCCAAGGACGTCGAACGCGGCATGCCGCTGTTCGTCGCCTTGTTTCAAGTGATTATTGCCTTGGGCTCATTCTTCGGCGGACGGATTGTTGATCAAATGGGCAGCTCGGTGCTGTTGAGCCTGGCCACAGTGCTGGTCGGCTGCGGTTTTGTGACCGTGCTTGTGCTGGGGCGTAGCGTTAGTAATAACGTGGTGGCGCAACCTGCTTAATCAGGCGATGCCCACTAAAAAGCCTGCTGAGCATCGAGCTCAGCAGGCTTTTTTTGTTTCAGATGCTGGTCATTATTTGCCTGGTTTATCTGCCGGGAAATCACGCTCAAGCACAGAATGCACCAGCGCTTGGGCATTCTCGATCAATTGCGCCAAGCCCATGATTACGGGTGACTGCGTGCTGTGCGGATCTTCGGCGCATTGATAGGCGGTTTGCAGTGCGGATGAAAGGATTTCGGAGGCGTTTGCCAGGGCTTCTTCGGTGCCGATGTCAGCGCCTACGTTGAATATTTTACGAGGCTTGTCGTCTGAAATGGCGTTGAAGGCATCAGTTGGTTTGGGCGTGATCTTTTTCATGATGTAGCTCCACGTAATGAAAAGGAGCTACCACTCCCTGCTGTCAAACAGGATTGGGTGGCAGCTGTACGCGGGTTGACAGACCGGAAACGTGGAAACCCGGCGCACCCGAAGGTGCCCCACGTACAGCCGCCATATCAGATGGGCACAGACAGGCAAGAGTCTGGAACCAAGTTTTGGGGATGCACAGAGATCGCACGTTATTCGGTCTGTCAAAACCGGTCGCCATGAGGGCGACGGCGGAAGGGTATCGCCCTGCCTCAGCCAGCGCAACCCTGCATAGTCCCGTTTGAGATTCAGCAAAAGAACCGCCAGGCTCAGTTCATAAACAAGGTTAAGATACCAAGACAGCCCAATTTCTACCAAATTCTGAGCAAGTCTATACGTGGCTAAGTGAGCTATAAAAGCGTAAGGCTTCGCAAATAAAAGTAACAAACGCTTACCACCCACGAGCCATCCCGCTGCGTAAATTCATATATTCATTTGCTGGAAAAAATCACATCAAAAAAATGCGAAGTCAAACTTATACAACTGAATAAATGGCGGGCTGTCCCAAACACCGATCCTGTGCATTTTCCAAAGCGCCCTTTACGGGGGAGTCTGATACAGTTGGCCCCCAGTAAATTCAATGACAGGGAGTCAAGTATGGCGAAGCCAGCCGCACGCATCACCGATCCGACCACCTGTCCTGTGCCTGGGCATGGCCCCAAAGTCATCTCTTCCGGTTCTCCCGACGTGTTCTTCGACGGACTAGCAGCCGCAACCAGAGGTGATTCTTGCACTTGCGGCAGTGCTTTAACCTCAGGCGTATCAGCGACGGTGTTCATTAATGGCAAGAATGCTGCTGTGGTCGGGACCGTTGGCAGCCATGGCGATGTAGTGATTGGAGGCTAGGGTACGGTAATTATCGGTGACTCCCATACACCAGCACCTTTCATCCCGCCTAGCCCTATGCCCCTCCATGGCAATTGGATCGGTTTTAAAATCCCGACCACCGAGAGCTATGAAGGGCTTTCCTGTACTGCACACTTCGAAGACGGATCAGTGATGCCGGGCGTGTTTGACGCGAAAAATACAGTTAGATTCTTAAACCCTACAGGTAAAGCCTGTACCGCAATTGATTACGGAACTGAAGAGCCTTCAGATGGCATTTCAATTCTCGATAACATTCTCAATAAAACTCAGGGATAAGGATCATCTCGTGACGGAACCGATGCTCATTACCGGCAGCTACATTTTAAAACGAGAGCACGACCTCCACAGTTCGCCATTGGAAATGGCGATAGCGGGTATGGAAGGTGCGGCAGCACGCTTTGCCACCGATGCTATAAAGGACGCCAACACTCGCCTAAAATACCAAAGCAAAATCCAAGAAATGTCTCGATTGGTTGAGGCTGAGGTTATGGCAGGCAAACTCACCGCGAAAGACGGTGTAGCGTATTGTCAAGAAATGCGTAACAACATCATGAATGAGCATCGAAAATTCACGTCAGCCCAAGGCGTCGCTGTCGCGGAAAACATAAAACTAAACGGGCCTACACTTCAAACCACCCTCGACAAATATGCACATTCACTTTATAAGAAAAAGTTTGATCTTTTGACTGATGTAGAAAAATCCAAAGTCCACCACTTGATTTTTAAAAAGTCCGGCGTCGATAATCTCAAGGTCACTCGTGGCACTAAAATCATGAGAGTGACAGGTAAAGTAGCGTGGGTAATTACCGCCGCATTCGCTGCCTCTGAAATTTATAAAGCAGATGACAAAGCCAAAGAAACCGGACGTCAGGGGATGATTCTGGGCGGAGGTGCAGCGGGCGGCGCAATGGCAGGATTGAGTGTATCGTTGCTTTGCGGCCCAGGAGCCCCTCTCTGCGCTATTGCTGTCGTACTGGCCGGCAGTCTTGCTGGGGGCATACTTGGTGAATATGCAGCGGATAGTCTTGATGACGAACTGGAGGAGTTCCTGACATGGGGCGTTCGATGACAGAGGAGCAGCGGTCATACGTCTACTGGGCATTATCCGACGCATTTGTGGATACCGAGGTTGACTACCAGGCCATAGCGCGTGAGACAGAAGCCTACGACCCAGAAGAAATAAAGCGAATTCTCTATCATGAAGTAGCTCCTGTTTGCCATACGAACCTTGAATCTGTAATACCTGTTATATGGTCAGCCTTCAACTTGGAAAGCTTAGAACGAGATATAAAAAACATGTTGGACGCTCGAAAAAAAAGCTACTTCAGGCAGCAGAAAGATAGACTTTTGATTCGCTGGCTCGAATTTCGATACAAATATATATGGACAGAAATAATTAAACATTACCAAAAAGACAACTCCAATCTCCCTGTGTGAAAACTAGCCAAGAAGATAAAAGCAAAAATATTTAAGCGCTCCATAGCCCCTACATTTAAACTGCTCGAATTATATCGGACGCTGCGCTTGCGATTCTTTCAAAAAAACATTGGCCATGATACGACCCGGCGCCGAAGGCGTCGTCGCGGGTCGGCTACACGCACTTGTGCGTCAGCGACTGTTCGGACTCAAGTCCGAGCGAACAGCTGATGTTCTGCGCTTGCAGACGAATCCACTGGTCGACGAAGTTTGCGTTGAGGTCATGGCTGAGTGCGATGCTGACAATCGAAGCGCCCGGCTGGGCACACATAGAATGACTTGGGCTTTGAAGGACTTGGAAAAGGAACGGCATGTTGGCTGCATGAAATAACCGCTTAAGCGCTAAAATTGATGAGCTTACCGCTGACGAGCGTAAATCGTTGAAAGCTGCAATCGAGCACTGGAGATAGCTATGAGCAAGCTTTTTGATGAGCTGATGGAAAGTGTTCAAGAAATGAACGAGATCCTGCGAGGGGAACGTAAACCATCCCGCGAATTCCATGTTGATGCGACGCAGGTTAAAGAAATTCTCAAGGCAACAGGGCCAGCAAAGGCATCGTTAAAAGCCATTCATAACGACCCGGTGCATGTTCTGAACGCTTTGGCCACTTAAGCCAGGCGACGTGGTAGGTTCCGCATGGAGCGAGACGTGAGCGCGATTACGCAATCCGTGAGTTTCCCAGAGACAGTATCGACAAAAAAGCCTGCTGAGCATCGAGCTCAGCAGGCTTTTTCAGTTTCAGATGCAGGTCATTATTTGCCTGGTTTATCTGCCGGGAAATCACGCTCAAGCACAGAATGCACCAGCGCTTGGGCATTCTCGATCAATTGCGCCAAGCCCATGATTACCAGTGACTGCGTGCTGTCCGGATCTTCGGCGCATTGATAGGCGGTTTGGCGTGCGGATGAAAGCATTTCGGAGGCGTTTGCCAGGGCTTCTTCGGTGCGGACGTCTGCGCCAACGTGGAAGATCTTGCGGGGGGAAAACTCGGAATCTGAATCGAGGTTGGTCATGTTCATTGTGTAGCTCCTGTATGCAATGGGAGCTGTCACATCCTGCTGTCAAACAGGAACAGGTGGCAGCTATGCGCGGGTTGACAGACCGGTATACAGGACCCGGCGCACCCGAAGATGCCCCACGCACAGCCGCCATAAAACGACGTCACAGCAGAAGAAGCCTGTAATCGTATGGAGGTCGCACACCTGTACATCGGTCTGTCAAAACCGGTCGCCATGAGGGCGACGGCGGAAGGGTATCGCCCTGTCTCACCTAGCGCAACCCTGCATGAAAACTGCAACAATTTGCGTAGCTCTTGGGCTGGCTGTGCGGAGTAATACCAGGTTGTTCGTGACCTCCTTCACAAAACCGTGCACACACTGACATTGAAGTTCTAGCCGCTTACCGGGCAGGACGCGCGCCAAACTGAATCACTAGCACGCAAAAGGAAGTGAATATGACCGAAGTATGGAATCTGGAAGCGTTGCGGGCACAGGTCAAAATTCGACAGCCTGAGGCAAGCAAAAGGCTTGTCCAGCGCTAAGCTTGAAGAAAGCCCGCAGGTTTCTTTGGATTGAATCGTACAATCGAAAACGAAAAAGCCCCGTAGCTTGTTCAGCTACGGGGCTTTTTCTATGTAATGGCGGAGAGATAGGGATTCGAACCCTAGGTACCGGTGAAGGTACAACGGATTTCGAATCCGTCCCATTCGGCCACTCTGGCATCTCTCCAACGGCGCGCATCATAACAGTGTGTTTCGCGGAAGCAAACCCCAAAAGCGATTTTTTTCCGTTCTATCAGATGCTTGCGTGGATTAAAGCGGTACGCCGAGGCGGTTGGCGACTTCTTCGTAGGCTTCGATGACGTCACCGAGGCCTTGGCGGAAGCGGTCTTTGTCCATCTTCTTCTTGGTGTCTTTGTCCCACAGGCGGCAGCCGTCCGGGCTGAATTCGTCGCCCAGGACGATGGAGCCGTCGTGGAACACGCCGAATTCCAGTTTGAAGTCGACCAGCAGCAGGCCAGCGTCGTCGAACAGCTTGCTCAGCACTTCGTTGACCTTGAGGGACAACTCTTTCATGCGCGCCAATTGCTCGGCGGTGCCCCAGCCGAAGGCCACAACGTGGGATTCGTTGATGAACGGGTCGCCCTTGGCGTCGTCCTTCAGGAACAGCTCAAACGTGTAAGGGTTGAGCTTGAGGCCCTCTTCCACGCCGAGGCGTTTGACCAGGCTGCCGGCGGCGTAGTTACGCACGACGCATTCGACCGGGATCATATCGAGCTTTTTCACCAGGCATTCGGTGTCGCCCAGCAATTTGTCGAATTGGGTCGGGATGCCGGCCGCTTCGAGTTTCTGCATGATGAAGGCGTTGAACTTGTTGTTCACCATGCCTTTGCGATCAAGCTGTTCGATGCGCTTGCCGTCGAACGCCGAGGTGTCGTTGCGAAACAGCAGGATCAGGCGGTTGGCGTCGTCGGTTTTGTACACCGACTTGGCTTTGCCGCGGTAGAGTTCTTCACGTTTTTCCATGATGGGCTCCGCTTTGAGTGAGGTGGGCTAGGCGATGTGTCGCCAGTCGAGCCCTGAATCTTGATCGGCCAATTGCAGCCAGTCCGGGTCGCACCCAAGGGTGTCGACAAAACATTGCCGGGCAAGCGTCGGCAGGTTGTTCTTGCTGCTCAGGTGGGCCAGGACCAGGTGTTGCAGGTCTTGCCAGCCCAACTCATACACCAGGTACGCGGCCTGGTGGTTGTTCAAATGCCCCAGCTCGCCGCCCACCCGCTGCTTGAGAAAGTACGGGTAGTGCCCACGCGCCAGCAGGTCTCGGCAGTGGTTGGACTCGATCATCAATGCATCGAGGTCGCGGTAACCGTCCAGCACCTTGGCGCAGTAGGAGCCCAGGTCGGTGAGCACGCCGAAACGTCGCTCGCCGTCACTGAATACGTACTGTGTCGGCTCCTGTGCGTCGTGCGCCACAGCAATCACATTGATGCTCAACGCGCCAATTTGCAGCTGCTCGCCACCGGCCAGGAAACCTGCGGGTTCTATGGGTTTGCGCATCCCGCGCAAGGTGCCGCGACTCAGGTACACCGGAAGATTGTAGCGCCGAGACAGCAAACCCACGCCATGCACGTGATCGGCATGTTCGTGGGTTACCAGAATCGCGCTCAGTTGCGAGGGGTGAACCCCCAAACGCAACAGGCGCCGCTCGGTTTCTTTTAACGAGAAACCACAATCCACCAGCACATACGTGTCGTCATGTGCGACCAGCGTGCCGTTCCCTTGGCTACCGCTGCCGAGAACGGCAAAACGCATCGGATCAGCCCAGGTTGTCCTGAATCACGCCCAACACTTTGCGCGCTGTTTCAGCTGGCGCGACAGTGTTGATGTTTTTCTCGACGGTGACTTGTACGCTTTCGCCAACCTTGCTCAAACGAACCTGGTAACGCTCAGCGCGAGTTTCAACTTCTTCCTTGGTCGGCGTGGTGCCGAACAATTTGCCGAAGAAACCTGGCTCGTCATCTTTCTTCACGGCCTTTTCAGCCACGTTGATGTAGTACAGGCCAAGGCTGCGGTTGATGTCTTCAACGCGCCAAGGGCCCTTCTCCAGCGCGCGGCCTACACTGGCCCAGGCACGGTCGAGGTCTTCACCCAGGTTGAGCACCACGTTGCCGCTGCCGTCTTCGGTGAGGCTGACGCGGTTAGGCGTGTCGTAATCGCGTGCGGCGAGCAGGGAAACGGAACCGCCCTTCTCGGAGATACGGCTCATGCTGGCCAGCATTTCGTCGACCAACGCGGCGTCAACGCCCAAGTTGACCGAACGCGGGGTGAAGTCGACGTTGGCGGTGCTGCCGGCTGGGCGCTCGGCGCTGACCACGTAGACTTCACTGGTGTTGCGCTGCACGCCGGGCTCGATGCGTACACGCACACGGGCTTCGTTGTCAGCGGCTACACCGCCCGCCTGCAGGCGCTGGGCCATGTTGGCGGAGAGTTCGCTGCTGCGCTGCCATGCCGTGGTGAACTCACCGGTCTGCGGGCGTTGCTGGTCAATGCGAAAACCGTTGTCCTGGAAGAACTGCACGGCCACCGGCCAGACTTCGGCAGGCGGGCGTTGCGCGATGATCCAGCGGTTGTCGCCACTCTTTTGCAGGCTGTAGTCGCTGGCGTCAGCCACGGCCGTGATCGGCTGTGGGCGTGGCACCACGTACTCACCCTTGGCGGTGTCGTCGGCAACGTTGCGCGGGATAGGCAGCAACGGGTCAAGGCGCTTGGCGACATTGACGTCCGGCGGCAGTTGCATCGGTTTGGTTGCTTGTGCTTCCAGGTAATCGCTGCCGCGGTCACGGAAGTAACCATCCGGGCCCCAAATCCAACCGCAGCCACTGGTGCTGGAGATAATCAAGGCAAGTGCGGAAAGTCCGGCCAATCGCTTCATGCGTAGTGCTTCCTCAATTAAACCAGGACGCCGGACTGGCGCAGGGCCTGTCGCAGCGGTTCGTGACAGGCTTCGCTGAGCCGGGTGAGCGGCAGACGGATACCGTCCGGCATCAAGCCCATTTCAAACAGCGCCCATTTCACGGGAATAGGGTTGGATTCGATAAACAGTGTTTTGTTGAGCGGCATCAGCTTCTCGTGGATGGCACGGGCGGTAACGGCGTCACCGGCGATGGCGGCGGCGCACATCTCGCTCATGGCACGCGGGGCGACGTTGGCGGTCACCGAGATATTGCCTTTGCCACCCAGCAGGATCAGCTCGACAGCCGTGGCGTCGTCACCGGAATACACCAGGAAGTCGCTGCTCACGCCGGCCAGGATGTCTTTGGCACGTTGCAGGTCGCCGGTGGCTTCCTTGATACCGATGATGTTCGGCACGCTGGACAGGCGAATCACGGTCGCCGCCTGCATGTCGCAAGCAGTGCGGCCGGGTACGTTGTAGAGGATCTGCGGAATATCAACCGCTTCGGCAATGGTGCGAAAGTGCTGATACAGGCCTTCCTGGGTCGGCTTGTTGTAGTACGGCGTCACCAACAGGCAGGCATCGGCGCCGGCCTTCCTGGCGTTTTTGGTCAGCTCGATCGCTTCACGCGTCGAATTGGCGCCCGTACCGGCGATCACGGCGATGCGGCCCGCGACACGCTTGACCACAAATTCGATCACCTTGATGTGTTCTTCCACATCCAGCGTGGCCGATTCACCTGTGGTCCCGACCGCCACAATGGCGTTGGTGCCTTCTTGCAGGTGGAAGTCCACCAGTTTGCCCAGGCTATCCCAGTCGAGATGACCTTGTGCATCCATGGGTGTGACCAGTGCCACCATACTGCCCGCAATCATGCAACCGCTCCTGCCGGAAAAAGAGAGCCGTAATGGTACTGGCGCCAAGATGCTTGTACAAGCGAAGTACCGCCTGAGGACGCGTTCTGGATCAACTAAACGACGGGCAATGCCATCATTGGGCCAAAGCCTGCTCTGAAGCACGTTGAAATCCGACCGATCACGCAATGAAAACGCCACCTCCTATCCCTTGGCGACGCTTTTCGCTACCCTTCATGCTTTGATCGATACGGCCCGCACAGTATCGACCGCTCATCGTTTAGGAAGGCTGCATGTCCACCCCCACAGTTCGCGAACAATTCCTTGTTATCAGTGCCCTCGGCGCCAACCCCATGGAGCTGACCAACGTCCTGTGCCGCGCCAGCCATGAAAATCGCTGCGCCGTTGTAACCTCGCGCCTGACTCGCCATGGCGAGTGCAGTGCGCTGGTGCTGCAGATTTCCGGCACCTGGGACGCCCTGGCGCGCCTGGAGACCGGCTTGCCGGGCTTGGCCAAGAAGCATGACTTTACGGTTAACGTGGTACGCAGCGCCGCGCTGGAAAATCGCCCACAGGCCCTGCCTTATGTCGCGTATGTCAGTTCGGCTTACCGCTCGGACATCGTCAACGAGCTGTGCCAGTTTTTTATCGACCACAATGTCGAACTCGAAAACCTGACCTGCGACACCTATCAGGCCCCGCAAACCGGCGGCACCATGCTCAATGCCACGTTCACCGTGACCTTGCCGGCAGGCGTGCAGATCAGCTGGCTGCGTGACCAGTTCCTGGATTTCGCCGATGCCTTGAACCTCGACGCACTGATCGAGCCATGGCGCCCACAAAACCCAATGTAAGGACGTACTCATGCCGGTAGCGATCGACACACCCGTGGCCGACTTCGAAGCCCAGGCCACCAGTGGCCAGACCTTCAGCCTCGCCGCCCTCAAGGGCAAGCAAGTGGTGATCTACTTCTACCCCAAAGACAGCACCCCGGGCTGTACCACCGAAGGCCAGGCTTTTCGTGACCAGTACGCAGCGTTCAAGGCCGCCAATACAGAAGTGTTTGGCGTGTCGCGCGACAGCGTGAAGTCCCACGAAAACTTCAAGGGCAAGCAGGAGTTTCCGTTCGAGCTGATCAGCGATAAAGACGAAGCGGTTTGCCAGCTGTTTGATGTGATCAAGCTGAAGAAACTGTACGGCAAGGAATACCTGGGCGTAGATCGCAGCACTTTCCTGATCGACCAGGATGGCGTGCTGCGTCAGGAATGGCGCGGCGTGAAAGTGCCAGGGCATGTGGATGCCGTGCTGGCAGCGGCGCAGGCCTTGAACAAAGCTTGAATTCTGTCTGTGGCGAGCGGGCTTGCTCGCGTTGGAGTGCGAAGCGCTCCCACTCTTTTTAGGGCCGCTGCGCAGCCCAACGGGAGCAAGCCCCCTCGCCACAACAAGCCCCTTGCCACAGCAGGCACACTGGCCACAACAAGCCCCCTGCCACAGTCAGGTCGCTGCTGTTACAACAATGGCGCCACAACCGGCTCTCGCCGTGGCCACGCATCCAGTACGGCCTTGAACAGCGTCGCCAGGGGAATCGCAAAAAATACTCCCCAAAAACCCCACAACCCGCCGAACAACAACACCGCGCAGATGATCGCCACCGGGTGCAGGTTAACCGCCTCCGAGAACAGCAGTGGCACCAGTACATTGCCGTCCAGGGTCTGGATAATCCCGTAAACCGCCATCAGGTAGATAAACTGGTCACTCCAGCCCCACTGGAACAACGCGATCAACGTCACTGGCACCGTCACCACCACCGCGCCAACATACGGCACCACCACCGACACGCCCACCAGCAATGCCAGCAGCGCCGCGTAGTTCAGGTCCAAGGCTATAAAGGCGATGTAGGTGACGCCCCCGCAGATAACAATCTCAATGACCTTGCCGCGGATGTAATTGGCGATCTGCCGGTTCATCTCCTCGGCCACCCGGGTAATCAGCGCGCGTTCACGCGGCAGGTAACCGCTGACCCAACGGCCGATCATTGCGCGGTCCTTGAGGAAGAAAAACACCAGAATCGGCACCAGCACCAGGTAGATCATGATGTTGACCAGCAGCGGCAGGCTCGACAGGGAAAAGGTCAGCGCCCATTGCCCGAACTTGCCGATCTCGCCGCGTGCCAGCTCGATGGCCTGCAACACCTGCTCATCCGACACCAGGTGCGGATAGCGCTCCGGCAACAGCAGCAACAGTGATTGCCACTTGGCGAGCATGCCCGGCAGCTCGTTGAACAGGGTGATCAACTGATGCCACAGCAGGGGCAACACCACCACGATAAACACCACCAGCACACCCATGAACAATGCAAACACCAGCCCCACCGCCACCCCGCCCGGCAAACGCAAACGCTCCAGGCTGGTGACCAAGCCTTGCATCAGGTACGCCAGCACCATCCCCGCCAACACCGGCGCCAACATCCCACCTAACGTGAGTACGGCGCTAAAGGCCAGGAACAGCAAAACGGCCAGCACCACGGCTTCTTCATCCGAGAAGTAGCGCTGAATCCAGTCTCGTAACACTTTGAACATCAATTAACCTCGGGTGGTGGGGCAAACGGCTCAGGCCTTGCGCAACCAATAACGGTACACACCGGCGAGGTCGTCCTCGTGCAGCAGGGTATGCCCGGCCAACTTGGCGAACGTGCGAAAATCGCGCTGGGAGCCTGCGTCTGTGGCGGTCACTTTAAGCACCGCACCACTGGCCAACCTGTTCAGTTCCAGCTTGGCCTTGAGCAACGGCAACGGGCAATTGAGGCCACTGGCATCGAGTTCGGCATCAAAGGCTACAGCGTCAGTCATGGTTTTACTCCGGGCAAGCGTTTGGGGTGCTTAGAATATCTGGTCCCACGCTCAGTGTCCGGCTACAGTAAGCTCTTTGTCGAAAGGCCCTGTGCATGACTTTTTTGCGCCCCACCCTGCTGACGCTGGCCTGCCTGCTGGCCTCTCCAGGCTTCGCTGACGACCTGCCGTCACTTGGCGACGCCAGCTCTGCCATTGTCTCGCCACAACAGGAATACCAGTTGGGCCGCGCATGGCTGGCCTACCTGCGGGGCCAGGTCTCGCAGCTTAATGACCCACAGCTCAAGGATTACGTCGAAACCAGCGTGTACAAGCTGGTAGAGACCAGCCAGGTGAATGACCGGCGCCTGGAGTTCATCCTGATCAACAGCCCGCAGCTCAACGCGTTTGCCGCACCCGGCGGCATTGTCGGGGTTAACGGCGGTTTGTTTCTGAACGCACAAACCGAAGGTGAATATGCCTCGGTACTCGCCCACGAATTGGCCCACTTGTCCCAGCGCCACTTTGCCCGTGGCGTGGAAGCGCAGTCGCGCATGCAGCTCCCGATGATGGCCGCGCTGCTCGGCGGCATCATCGCTGCCGCAGCGGGCGCGGGTGATGCCGGTATTGCCGCGATTGCCGGCAGCCAGGCGGCGGCCATTCAGGAGCAACGCCGGTTCTCGCGCCAGAACGAGCAGGAGGCTGACCGTATCGGCATCGTCAATCTGGAAAAGGCCGGTTACGACCCGCGCTCCATGCCAACCATGTTTGAACGCCTGATGCGCCAATACCGTTTCGACGCCAAGCCGCCGGAGTTCCTGCTGACTCACCCGGTGACCGAATCGCGTATCGCCGACACCCGCAACCGCGCAGAGCAAGCCAAAGCCGGCGGCAAGGAAGACAGCTTGCGCTATCAACTGATTCGCGCACGCGTGCAACTGCAATACGAAGACACCTCAGGCCTCGCCGCCAAGCGCTTCCGGGCGCAATTGGACGAGAACCCGAAAAACGATGTGGCGCGTTATGGCTTGGCCATCGCCCAGATCAAAGGCACGCAGTACAAAGAGGCGCGCGAAACTTTGCAGCCGCTGTTGGCCAAGGCACCCAACGACATCACCTACAACCTGGCGCAAATCGAGCTGGACATCGCCAATAACCGCTTGCCCGATGCGCAGCAACGCACCGATCAGATGCTCACCCAGTACCCTGGCAACTATCCGCTGAACCAGGTGCGAGTGGACTTGCTGCTCAAGCAGAACCGCACCGCCGATGCCGAAAAGGCACTGGATGCCCTGCTCAAATCGCGCCCTGATGATCCGGACGTGTGGTACCAGGTCGCCGAAACGCGCGGCTTGTCCGGTAATATCATCGGTTTGCATCAAGCCCGCGCCGAGTACTTCGCGCTGGTGGGTGATTTCCAGCAGGCTATTCAGCAACTGGACTTTGCCAAGCGCCGGGCAGGCAACAACTTCCCCTTGTCCTCGCGCATTGATGCACGCCAACGCGAGCTGATCGAACAGGAACGCTTGGTCAAGGGGATGATGAGCTAAAGCTGTCACCCACAAAAAAGCCCCGCCTTCGTTAACCGAAGGCGGGGCTTTTTGTTGTTACCGGGTTACCGGCTGGCGGATTACTCGGCCAGCTTGAAGGTGATGAAGCTTGCGCGGCCCTGACGCAGAACCCGCATCGACACCGAACGGTTCTTCGGCAGCGCCTTGGCGATGTCGGTGAACTGCTTGGTGCTGTCGATGGCTTGGTTGTTCAGGTGCGTAATCACGTCACCCGGCTGCAAGCCAATCAGAGAGGCAGGGCCGTCCTGCACTTCTTTGATGACTACGCCACTTTTAAGGTCGAAGCTCTTCTTCTGCTCATCCGTCAGCTCAGCCACGGCGATGCCCAGGCGGTTACTGCTGCGCTCAGCGCCAGGCTTCGCATTGCCCAAAGCATCCAGGGCAGCACCCTCTTCAGGGATGGCACCAACGGTCAGCTCTACGTTTTGGCGTTTGCCTTCACGAATCACTTCCAGCTTGGCTTTACTGCCCGCCTTCAGTGCGCCTACCAAGTGCGGCAAGTCTGCCGACATGATGATCGGCTGGCCATTCATGCTCAGTATCACGTCGCCCACTTGCAGGCCACCTTTGGCAGCCGGGCCATCATCCTGGATCTGCGCGACCAGTGCACCGGCCGGCTTATCGAGGCCGAAGGACTCAGCCAGGTCTTTGTTCACTTCCTGAATCACTACGCCCAGCCAGCCACGGCTAACCTTGCCACCGCTTTTCAGTTGATTGGAAACGTCCATGGCCACGTCAATCGGGATGGCGAAAGAAACGCCCATGAAACCACCGGAACGGGTGTAGATCTGCGAGTTGATCCCGACCACTTCACCCGCCAGGTTGAACAGCGGACCACCCGAATTACCCGGATTGATCGGCACGTCGGTCTGGATGAAAGGCACGTAGTTTTCGTTTGGCAGGCTGCGACCGATGGCGCTGACGATGCCCTGGGTCACGGTATGGTCAAAGCCAAACGGCGAACCGATCGCCACTACCCACTGCCCAGCCTTCAGGTCCTGGGATTTACCGAGTTTCAATACCGGCAAATCTTTGCCTTCGATTTTCAGCAAAGCCACATCGGAACGCGGGTCAGTGCCCACAAGCTTGGCTTTCAGCTCACTGCGATCAGCCAGGCGCACGAGAATCTCGTCAGCGTCGGCAATCACATGGTTATTGGTGAGAATGTAGCCATCGGGCGAAATGATGAACCCCGAGCCCAAGGACTGCGCCTCACGCTGGCCACCACCGCCACCGCCACCGCCACGCGGGGAACGCGGCTGTGGCATGCCACGCTCGAAGAACTCGCGCAGCATCGGCGGCAAGCCCTCAAGGTCCGGCATCTGCTGGTTCGAGACTTTGCGATCCGGCAGTTTTTGCGTGGTACTGATGTTCACCACAGCAGGCGATGCTTGCTCCACCAATTGGGTGAAGTCAGGCAGTTCGACCGCTTGCGCGGGCACGGCCTGACCCAGCACCAACACCGTGGCGACTATGGATAGATAAGACTTCAAACGTGGTATCGACATACAGCTCCCGTTACGACGAGCAGGGTTGAGCGACAGGGTTCAAGAAACGCCGAAAACTGCGACCGGCATCTTTGTTCCGCGAACAAAACAAGGCCAGCGCCGTTAAGCCCTGACCTATAAAAAACATGGGGGATTTTTGCAAGTGAAAATACTGATCCAGAAATTTCATGCTCTCAGCACTCGACCAAGCATACGCTCAGACTGAAAGGTCAGGATGAACACAGGATTAACAATTCACTGCTTGGTGACTGCCTTTTCGCCACGCACCGAAAGCGCAATGCGCTCGGCGGTGCCGATCGGGATTTCCCCCACAACCGTCACCATTACTTCGCCATCGACGGTGTTCAGGCGGCGAGACACCGCCACCGTCGGGCCTAACTGCGTGCGTGTTTCATTCACAGTGGCGCCGTCAGTTGATTCAACAAACACCGAAAAACGCGCAAGCCCATCTTCGAACATCAAGCTGTCGACAGTCGATTTTGTGTGGGGATCTTTGCGCGCAATGCTGTTGGTAAGCTGGAAACCAGGAGGCAGCCAATCCAGATGCCATACTTGGGTAGCAGGCACTTCAAGCGCTTTGCTGGTCGAGAGCGCTACCGGTGCGCAATCGCCCGTAGGCTGCAAGTCTGCATCAGAGGGTGCTGGCGAAGTGTTCAGTCGCGTGAACTGAAAGCGCTCCAACAATTGCCCCTGATCATTGAGCAACAGGGACTTAAGCGGCAGCGCTGTTTCGCGATCCAGGTGCAATTCAAAACCATAGCGGTAGGGATCGCGCGGAGTGATCGATACGATTACCGCTTTCCGGCCAGCCACGCGAGATTTGCCAATGACGGCAAGTTCGTAAAATTGAGTTAGTTTTTTTGGATCAAGTGCGCGCGAAGGCGCTTCAGGCGAATTACCAAGGCCGGCAACCAGAGTGCCACTGACGCATTGCGTGTGGCCATCTACACGCACGACTTCCTGGGCAGAACCGTCGAGTTGCAAAAGCCGCTCGCGGACTTGGCCATTCTGGACACGGTGCCAGATGTCATGGGTAGAAAAACTACCGTTGCGTTCGTAGACAAAGGTGCCTTTAAAACTTTGCTGCTGCTCGGCACGCCCAAGTCGAGTCAGCCAGTTTTGGGCTTCATCGGCATGGGCGGGGAGTGCAAAACAACCACTAAGCAAAAACGTAAGGAGCGGTATGGCGCGCATAGGGCTCCTTAGCGGTCTAGCGGTTTTCCAGGCTTGCAGCACGAGCGTATGGCAGAGCGCTTTCAGTGCCTTTCAGGGCAGATTCCTGCGCATGTTGACGCAGATAGCCTGGAAGACGCTGATCTTGCCAGCCGGATTGCCCTTGCAGCACACCGGTGGCCATGGGGCCGGTGGTGTCTGAGCTTTCCTTGTAGCCAGCCAGTACCGCTGGGCCTTTGACTTGCGGACCGGCCATGACCGGCTGCTGGGTCTGTTGGGCCAATTCGGCACCCGCGATTTCGTCTTGGTTGTACAGACGAACACCGGCCAGCACAGCAACAGTTACCGAAGCAGCGACTGCCAAGCGACCCAGGCTACGCCAAGGACCACGAGCAGCTTTTGCCGGAACGGCTTCATCAGCCAGCGCGGCAGAAACGGCCGCAGCAATATCCAGACGAGGGATTAGAAGATCCTTGTGCATCACCGCCCGAGCGACTTGGTAACGAGACCAGGTATCACGGGTTTCAGCATCATCAAATGCAGTAAGCACTCGACGAAGTTCCAGTTCATCCGCTTCGTTATCCATCACTGCGGACAGCGATTCCTGCAGGGCATCACGACTCATGGCGGTTCCTCTCTTGGCTGTCGCCGCTGTCTTTAGTTTTCCTGCAACAACGGTTGCAAGGCTTTGTCGATGGCTTCCCGGGCCCGGAAAATCCGTGACCTTACAGTCCCCACCGGACATTGCATGACGCTCGCAATGTCTTCGTAACTCAGACCATCGAATTCACGTAAAGTTAACGCCGTACGCAAATCTTCTGGCAGTTGCTGAATTGTGCGATGAACGGTTCCTTCGATCTCGTCGCGCAGCAATGCACGCTCCGGCGACTCGAGATCTTTGAGGCCGTGGTCACCATCATAAAATTCAGCATCTTCTGAACTAACATCACTATCGGGTGGGCGACGACCGCGAGACACCAGATAGTTCTTCGCCGTGTTAATGGCTATGCGGTAAAGCCACGTATAAAACGCACTGTCACCGCGGAAATTGCCCAGTGCACGGTACGCCTTGATAAAGGCTTCCTGTGCAACGTCCTGCGCTTCATGGGTGTCGTGCACAAACCGCACGATCAACCCGAGAATTTTGTGCTGGTATTTCAGCACTAGCAGATCAAATGCCCGCTTGTCGCCGCGTTGAACGCGCTCGACGAGCTGCTGATCCTCTTCCTGGGTTAGCATGAACACTCCTCGTTGTACTGGGAGGAGGCTTGCATAACTAAACGATCAGGCTTGCAAACATAGACTCGGACTTTTCGCAAAAGTTCTCCCCCTCCAAGCAAGTTTCCGGCGCGCACTGATTTGGCACACACGAAAAACGCAGTACGGGCAATGCCGACTGCGCGAATAATCTTGTCGCCGGTTTTATGACGCGTCCAATGCTCCCGACGGGCCAATAAAATCAACGCTTTCCCAGCTTCCGGGCAACCTGCTATTGAGTCGGGGCTTATGCAAAAAGTTCCCGATTCAATAACCGTTCGAGTTTACCCTAGCTGTGCTTCGTAATCTCACATTGCCACGAATGCCTTGCTATTGTGCCGCTCCCCCCCTCTATATACTAGTGGCCCGTGTGACCCTTTGATTCGCCGATCCGGGCGTCGTGTATGCGCCAGCCTTTGGATCGCTATTTGCGGAATCCCTGAAATGAGCCAACAGTTTCAACACGATGTTCTGGTAATCGGTAGTGGCGCGGCTGGCCTGAGCCTGGCACTGACCCTTCCCGGCCACCTGCGCATTGCCGTCCTGAGCAAAGGCGACCTGGCCAACGGCTCGACATTTTGGGCTCAGGGCGGTGTCGCCGCCGTGCTGGACGACACCGATACCGTGCAATCGCACGTTGAAGACACACTCAACGCAGGCGGCGGGCTGTGCGACGAAAACGCTGTGCGTTTTACCGTCGAGCATAGCCGCGAGGCTATCCAGTGGCTGATTGATCAGGGCGTGCCGTTCACGCGTGACGAACACGCAGGCAGCGACGACGGCGGATTCGAGTTCCACCTGACCCGTGAAGGCGGGCACAGCCATCGCCGCATCATTCATGCTGCCGATGCAACCGGCGCCGCGATCTTCAAGACGTTGCTCGACCAAGCCCGCCAACGCCCCAACATCGAGCTGCTGGAGCAACGAGTAGCCGTCGACTTGATCACCGAAAAACGCCTCGGGCTGGAAGGCGATCGCTGCCTTGGCGCCTACGTGCTCAACCGCGCCAGCGGCGAAGTCGACACCTACGGCGCGCGCTTCACCATTCTCGCCTCAGGCGGCGCGGCCAAGGTTTACCTGTATACCAGCAACCCCGACGGCGCCTGCGGTGACGGCATCGCCATGGCGTGGCGCTCTGGCTGCCGGGTGGCCAACCTGGAATTCAACCAGTTCCACCCTACCTGCCTGTATCACCCGCAGGCCAAAAGCTTTCTGATCACCGAAGCCCTTCGCGGCGAAGGCGCGCACTTGAAACTGCCCAATGGCGAACGCTTCATGCAGCGCTTCGACCCGCGCGCAGAACTGGCGCCGCGCGACATCGTGGCGCGCGCTATCGATCACGAGATGAAGCGCTTGGGCATCGACTGCGTTTACCTGGACATCAGCCACAAGTCCGAAGCCTTCATCAAGACCCACTTTCCCACCGTTTACGAGCGCTGCCTGGCGTTTAACATTGACATCACCCAAGGCCCGATCCCGGTGGTGCCGGCCGCGCACTACACCTGCGGCGGTGTGATGGTCGACCAACACGGTCGCACCGACGTACCCGGCCTGTATGCGATTGGCGAAACCAGCTTCACCGGCCTGCACGGCGCCAACCGCATGGCCAGCAACTCGCTGCTCGAATGTTTCGTCTACGCCCGCTCAGCGGCCGCCGACATTCTCGAACAACTGCCACGCATCGCCGTGCCGGCTGCCCTGCCTCGCTGGGACGCCAGCCAGGTCACCGACTCGGACGAAGACGTGATCATCGCCCACAACTGGGACGAGTTGCGCCGCTTCATGTGGGACTACGTGGGGATTGTGCGCACCAATAAGCGCTTGCAACGTGCGCAACACCGCGTGCGCTTGCTGCTGGACGAGATCGACGAGTTTTACAGTAACTACAAAGTCAGCCGCGACCTGATCGAGTTGCGCAACCTGGCGCAAGTTGCAGAGTTGATGATCCGCTCAGCCATGGAGCGCAAAGAAAGCCGCGGCCTGCATTACACCCTCGACTACCCGCAGATGCTGCCCGAGGCACGCGACACTATTCTGGTGCCAACCACCTACGGCGGCTGAACTTAAGACGTACGCGCAGGCGCCGGTGCACATCGGCGGCTTGCGCATCGATTGGCACACAGATCGAACGCACGCGCCACTCGCCTCGTACCCGGTAACGCAGCACCACGATCAACGGCAAGGCCAGGCTGTCGGGGCGCAATTGCACGCTGTGCCAGCCTCGCGCGGTGCTCCACAACTGCCAGCCGTCTTCGTCACGGCGCAGGCCACGAATCGACGAACGGTGAGTGAGCAGCACATGCCGCGGTAGAACCCAGGCAGCGTGAATCAGGCACAGCACTGCGCCAACGCTTGAGTACGGCAAATCGACAACGAGCAAGGCGCCCAGCGCGAACAACTGGGCAACAAGATACGCCGCCAGCAACAGCCGTGAGGCGCGCCAGCGGCATTCAAAATGGTTATTTTGGCTGAACACGGTCCAGAATTATCCGAACCATGCGCTGCAGCTCAGGATCTTCAGATTCAGCGCGCTCCATGAACCAGCCAAACATGTCCTGATCTTCACACGTCAGCAGCCTGACGTAGAGGTCGCGATCCACCTTATCAAGCGTCGCGTAAACCTCCTTGGTAAAAGGCACCAACAACACATCCAACTCCAGCATGCCGCGACGGCTGTGCCAGTAGAGGCGATTGATTTCTACGTCTTCGACCATGGAACGCTCCTCAAATAGTGCGCAAGTATACAGGCACGACCGCTGCGCAACAGTCGGCTTTAGTAGCCTGATACGGAAACTATCCATTTGGCGGGCGCCCCTCTATGATGCACCCATGACTTTTCGACCTGCGATGACCCATGGCTGACTCTGCTTTTTTCTGCGCCCTGTCCCACGAAGGCGTTCTGGCTGTTCGCGGTGCTGATGCCGCCAAGTTCCTGCAAGGGCAGCTGACCTGCAACCTCAATTACCTGAGCGATACGCAGGCCAGCCTTGGCGCGCGCTGCACGCAAAAAGGCCGCATGCAGTCGAGCTTTCGTATCCTGCTGCAAGGTGATGGCGTACTGCTGGCCATGGCCACCGAGCTGCTCGAACCGCAATTGGCGGATTTGAAAAAATACGCCGTATTCTCCAAGTCCAGGCTCACCGACGAAAGCGCGGCCTGGGTACGTTTCGGCCTGTCACAGGCGGATCACGCCCTGGCCAGCCTCGGCCTTGACCTGCCGGCCGAGACGGACAGCGTAGTGCGCACCGAAACCTTCATCGCGCTTCGCGTTTCCCCAGGCCGGGCCGAACTCTGGGTGCCCATCGAGCAAGCCGAAGCCGTACGCAACTCATTGGCCACACAGTTGCAACACGCTGACTTGAATGATTGGCTGCTGGGCCAAATCCGCGCCGGCATCGGCCAGGTCATGCCTCAGACCCGCGAACTGTTTATCCCGCAGATGCTTAACCTGCAGGCCGTCGGCGGCGTAAGTTTCAAAAAAGGCTGTTACACCGGCCAGGAAATCGTCGCGCGCATGCAGTATCTGGGCAAGCTCAAACGTCGCCTGTATCGCCTGAGCGTGAACGCGGCCGAATTGCCGGAGCCAGGCACCGCCCTGTTTTCGCCCAGCCATAACAGTTCGATTGGTGAAGTCGTCATTGCAGCGAAAGCTGACCAATCGATTGAACTTCTGGCCGTGTTGCAAGCCGAAGCTGCCGACAGTGGCAAGGTCTGCGTAGGCTCCCTGGAAGGTCCCGGTGTGCAGTTGCTTGACCTGCCTTACTCACTGGACCGCGATCGAGAGATCCAGCGTTAACCGTCGCCCCCTTTTTGCAATACCCTAGAGAGCATCAATGAGCACGCTGGCGGAAAAAGTCCAACAGGCTTTGGTGACGGCCATCGACAACGATGACCTGGTTCTGCCGACATTGCCGGAAGTGGCCCTGAAAATTCGTCAGGCCGCTGAAGACCCGGAGATCAGCATCAGCCACTTGAGCAAAGTGATCGGTCGCGATACCGCGCTGTCCGCACGCCTCATAAAAGTGGTCAACAGCCCATTGCTGCGTGCCACTCAGGAAGTCACCGACCTGCACACCGCCATCACTCGGCTGGGCACCAACTACAGCAGCAACCTGGCGATAGGCCTGGTGATGGAGCAGATTTTCCACGCCCGCTCTGAAGTCGTTGAACAAAAAATGCATGATGTGTGGCGCCGCAGCCTGGAAGTGGCAGGCGTGAGCTATACCTTGTGCCGCAATTACAGCCAGCTCAAGCCAGACCAAGCTGCGCTCGGTGGTTTGGTACACCAGATTGGCGTATTGCCTATCCTTACCTACGCCGAAGACCATTACGAACTACTCGCCGACCCGGTCAGCCTCAACCACGTGATCGACAGTATTCACCCGTTGCTGGGCGACAAGCTGTTGGGCGGCTGGGATTTCCCGGAAATGCTCGCAAAACTGCCTGGTCAATACCTGGATCTGGAGCGCGACTCGGCCCGCCTTGACTACATCGACCTGGTACAAATTGCCGTGCTGTATTGCCACGCAGGCACCGACCATCCGTTGGCGAGTGTGCACGTTTCCACCTTGCCTGCGATGAAAAAACTGCGCATCGACCCCTACAGCGAGACGCTGCGCGCCGAGCTGGATGAAGCACGGTCGATGTTTTACTGATCAGCCCGCGATAAAACTCACGCGCACTTTCAAGCCGGCCAGCTCACCATCGTGCAGGCTGATTTGCGCCAAATGCGCGCGGCAGATTTCCCCGACAATCGCCAGCCCCAAGCCCGAGCCCATGCTCTGCTGGTTGCGCCGGTAAAACCGCTCGAATACCCGGTCCCGCTCGTCCAGCGGGATGCCCGGGCCATCATCTTCTACTTCCAGGATCGCGGGCGCCGAGACCCGCAAGATGACATTGCCGCCCGGTGGCGTGTGGGCCAGGGCGTTATCGACCAAATTGCTCAGCAGCTCATTCAGCAAGATGGGCTCACCGCGCAACCACACAGGCTCGTCCGCCTCCAACGCCAAGGCAACGCCGCGCGCGTGGGCCAACGGCGCCATGGCCATCCCCAACTCGCGTGCCAACTGGCTGAGGTCGAGCAGTTGCGCGCCGCCTTCGGCAATCGCCCGCGCGCCGTTTTCGATACGCGCCAGCGACAGCAATTGATTCGCCAAATGAGTCAGGCGGTCGGTGCCTTGTGCAGCGGTTTCCAAGGTGCTGTGCCAGGTGGCCGGCGCGTCGCTGCGCAGGCCCAGTTCCAGCCGCGCCTTGAGCGCTGCCAGCGGGGTGCGCAGTTCGTGGGCGGCGTCGGCGATAAACTGCGCCTGGCGCTCGAACTGGCCGCGCAGGCGCTCGGTAAAGTGGTTGAGCGAACGCACCAGCGGGCCAAACTCAAGCTGCACCTCTACCAGCGGCAACGGCCGCAGGTCGTCGGGCTGGCGCTCTTCCACTGCCGTGCGCAGGCGCTCCAGCGGGCGCAGTGCCGCACTCACGGCAAACCACACCAACAGCAACGCGCCGATCGCCAACATCCCGAGGCGCAGCAACGTGTCGGCCAGCAGGCTACGGGCCATGCTCTCGCGCGCCTCGTCGGTTTCCGCCACGCGAATTTCCGCCATGCCATTCATGTTCGGCTCGGAGACCGCCTTGAGCAGGCTGACCACACGCACCTCTTGGCCTTGATAGGTGGCGTTGTAAAACCGCGCCAACGCGGGGTAATTGTCGGTGCGCGGCGTGCCGGGTGGCGGGCCGGGAAGGTTTTCGTAACCGGAGATCAGCTTCTTGTCAATGTCATTGACCTGATAATAAATACGCCCGGCGCTGTCGTAAGCAAAGGTGTCCAGCGCCACATAAGGCACATTGGCACTCAAGGTGCCATCGACTTGCGTCAACCCGGCGGCGATGGTGCGCGCCGAAGCCAAAAGCGTGCGGTCATAGGCGGTGTCGGCCGCCTCGCGACCGTTCCAGTAGGCACTCATGCCGCTGGCAAGCATCAACACCACCAGCAACAGCGCCAAATTCCACAGCAGCCGCCAGCGCAGGCTGCTGGGCTTATGCATCGCGGGCTTCCAACAGGTAGCCGAGGCCGCGGAAGGTCACGATGGCGATGGGTTGGCCGTCGAGCTTTTTACGCAGCCGGTGCACATAGATTTCGATTGCGTCGGGGCTGGCTTCTTCATCCAGGCCGAACACTTGGGACGCCAATTGCTCTTTGCTCATCACGCGGCCGGGGCGAGCGATCAGCGCTTCAAGCACCGCTTGCTCACGCGAGGTCAACGTCAACAGTTCGCCGCCCACAGTGAAACGCCGCGTATCCAGGTCGTAAACCAGCACGCCGCACGCCTGCTGACGCTCACCGCCCAACACGCTGCGGCGTAACAGCGCCTTGACCCGCGCTTCCAGCTCCGTGAGTTCAAACGGCTTGGCAAGGTAGTCATCGGCGCCGAGGTTGAGGCCGTGTACGCGGTCCTTCACGTCGCTGCGCGCGGTCAGCATCAGCACAGGCAGATTTTTCCCACGCGCTCGCAGACGGGCCAGCACCTCAAAACCGTCCATGCGCGGCAGCCCCACATCGAGCACCACCACCGCGTATTCCTCGCTGCTCAAGGCCAGGTCCGCGGCGACCCCGTCGTGCAGCACGTCGACAGTCAAACCCGTGCTCTTGAGCGCCTGGGCGACACTTTCGGCGAGCTGCAAATGGTCTTCAACCAAGAGTACACGCATGGATTTTTACCTCGTTCGGGCATGGTCAACACCACGCTTTGCGGGGCAGTTTACAGGCGCCGCCTACCCTGTGAAGCCCGAAAACATTGAAAGGCAGCTGAAAGGTTAGTGAAAGCTTCGCCCTTTAGCATCCAGCGACGGTCGGTCATGCCTGCATGCGTTCCCTGCCGAGTTACCTGGTCCGTAGCGCTGAAAAAACGCCCCGAAGCGTTTTCGCCAAAAAATAAGAACAATAACGGAGTACACCACCATGCTGTCGACACAGCCCCAGGCACTCGCGCCTGCTCGTTTTTCTTGCCTCTCCCACACCGCCTTTGCCAGTGCCGCCGCCCTTGCTGGCTTTTCGCCGCTCAGCCAGGCTGACTTCTTCGAAGACAGTAGCGCCAGCCTCGAAACCCGCAACATGTACTTCAACCGCGACTTTCGCGACGGCACCAGCGCCCAGCAATCCAAGCGTGATGAATGGGCGCAGGGCTTCATGCTCAACCTGCAATCGGGCTACACCGACGGCACTGTCGGTTTTGGCGTGGACGCGCTGGGCATGCTCGGGGTCAAGCTCGACTCCAGCCCCGATCGCACCGGCACTGGCCTGTTGCCGACACACGATGATGGCCGCGCCGCCAATGAGTACAGCAAGCTGGGCCTGACCGGCAAGGTGAAGGTCGCAGCCACCGAGCTTAAGGTCGGCGCGCTGATCCCCGAACTGCCAACCCTCAAGCCCAATGACGGGCGTATCCTGCCGCAGACCTTCAACGGTGGCCTGCTCACCTCCAAAGAATTCAAGAACCTGGTGTTCACCGGCGGCCGCCTGGATAAAGCCAAGGACCGCGACGCCACGCATTACCAAGACATCACCCTGAATAACCGCAACAGCCGTTTTGTCAGCGGTGCCAGCGGCAAACACTTCAATTTTGGCGGCGCGGATTACAGGTTCGCCGACAAGATCACCGGCAGCTACCATTTTGCCCAGCTCGACGATGTTTACCGCCAGCACTTCCTCGGCCTCGTGGCCGCACGCCCGATGGGGCCAGGCACCTTCGCCAGCGACCTGCGCCTGGCGATCAGCGATGACACCGGCGGCGCGCGTGGCGGCAAAATCGACAACACCTCGTTCAGCAGCTTGTTCAGCTATGCCCTTAACGGCCATAAGCTCAGCGCCGGCTACCAGCGCATGTTCGGTGAAAGCGCTTTTCCCTACGTGGATGGGAGCGATCCTTACCTTGTCAACTTCGTGCAGATCAACGACTTTGCCGGCGCCGAAGAACGCTCCTGGCAGGCGCGTTACGATTATGACTTCGCCAAGCTGGGCATTCCCGGCCTGAGTTTTATGAGCCGTTACCTTTCGGGTGACAGCATCAAGCTCAAAAATGGCGACACCGGCAAGGAGTGGGAACGCAACAGCGAGGTCAAGTACGTGGTGCAAAGCGGCGCGCTCAAGGATGTTGCCGTGCGCCTGCGTAACGCTACGTACCGCTCCAACTATTCAGCGCGTGATGCGGATGAAGTGCGGGTGCTGGTGAGCTACAGCGTAGCGCTCTGGTAAGTCATGCCTTAAAAGTCGTGGTTTTAGTAGCAACTAGTAACAACTAATAAAAATAAAGACGGAGATAAAAAATGAGCTTTTCACTGCGTAAACTTTCCCTCGCCGCAGGCTGCTTGCTGTTCGCCGGCCAACTGCTCGCCGCCGATGAACCCAAGCGCCCGGAATGCATCGCCCCGGCCTCCCCCGGCGGTGGTTTTGACCTGACCTGCAAGCTGGCGCAAAGCGCGCTGGTCAACCAGAAGTTGCTGAGCAAACCGATGCGCGTCACCTACATGCCCGGCGGAGTGGGCGCGGTGGCGTATAACGCAGTGGTGGCACAGCGCCCTGCAGACGGCGGCACGTTGGTAGCATGGTCCAGCGGTTCGTTGTTGAACCTGGCCCAAGGCAAATTTGGCCGCTTCGATGAAAGCGCCGTGCGTTGGTTGGCGGCGGTCGGCACCAGCTACGGTGCCATCGCGGTGAAAAGCGATTCGCCCTACAAGACCCTTGATGATCTGGTTAAGGCCTTGAAGGCCGATCCAGGCAGCGTTGTCATCGGTTCCGGCGGCACCGTCGGCAGCCAGGACTGGATGCAAACCGCGCTGATTGCCAAGGCCGCCGGGATCAACCCGCGCGAACTGCGTTACGTGGCGCTTGAAGGCGGCGGTGAAATCGCCACGGCCCTGCTCGGTGGCCATATCCAGGTCGGCAGCACCGACATCTCCGACTCCATGCCGCACATTCTCAGCGGTGACATGCGCCTGCTCGCGGTGTTTGCCGAAAATCGCCTGGACGAGCCGGAAATGAAGAACATTCCTACGGCCAAAGAGCAAGGCTACGACATCGTATGGCCCGTGGTACGCGGCTTCTACCTCGGGCCAAAAGTCAGCGACGCCGACTACGCCTGGTGGAAAGACGCGTTCGACACACTGCTGGCCTCCGAAGAATTCGACAAACTGCGTGACCAGCGCGAGTTGTTCCCGTTTGCCATGACTGGCCCGGAGCTGGACACCTACGTGAAAAAACAGGTGGCTGACTACAAAGTGCTGGCCAAAGAGTTCGGCCTGATCCAGTAATCACCGGTCTTTCACTCGGCCGCGCCTTGCCTGATGAGGCGCGCGGCCCAGGAGTTCAACATGCTCTTACAACGCATTTTTGCCGCTGTGATGCTGCTGGTCTGCGCGGTTCTCGCGCTGATGGCCTGGCCGTATCAAGCGGCGTTTTCCTACGAGCCGGTCGGGCCTCGGGCTTACCCACTGTTGATGCTCGGGCTGATGAGCCTGGGCCTTGTCTACATGCTGTTTCGCCCGCAGCCGACCAAACATACCGAAGAAGAACCGGCACTGGACCGCGACACGCTGGTCAAGATCGGCGCTTGCGTGGCGCTGTTGCTGGTGTTTGCCGGTACCTTCGAACCGCTGGGCTTCATCCTAAGCAGCATCCTGATCGGCATCCCAATGGCGCGCCTGTATGGTGGCCGCTGGTTGCCCAGCGTGGTGATAGTCAGCCTGATGGCCGTGGGTCTTTATTTGCTCTTCGATAAAGCCATGGATGTACCGCTGCCCCTCGGCCTGCTTGAAGTTCTGGAGAACTGATATGGATACGTTCAGCTATTTGGGCCAGGGCTTCGGCGTTGCACTGACGCCTTACAACCTGATTACCGCCTTGTGCGGCACCTTGATCGGCACGGTGGTCGGCCTGCTGCCGGGGCTTGGCCCGATCAACGGCGTGGCGCTGTTGATCCCCATCGCGTTTGCCTTGGGCTTGCCTCCGGAGTCGGCATTAATCCTGCTGGCGGCCGTGTACCTGGGCTGCGAGTACGGCGGCCGTATCAGTTCGATCCTGCTGAACATTCCGGGCGAAGCCTCCACCGTGATGACCACCCTCGACGGCTACCCGATGGCCCGTAAAGGCCTGGCCGGTGTGGCGCTGTCACTGTCGGCGTGGAGTTCGTTCATCGGCGCGTTTATCGCCACCTGCGGCATGGTGCTGTTTGCGCCGCTGCTGGCAAAGTGGGCGATTGCGTTCGGCCCGGCGGAATATTTCGTACTGATGGTATTCGCGATCGTCTGCCTCGGCGGCATGGCCGGTGACAAACCGCTGAAGACCTTTGTGGCGGCGCTGATCGGCCTGTTCCTTTCGGCCGTGGGCATTGACGCCAACAGCGGCGTGTACCGCTTTACCGGCGACAATATCCACCTCACCGATGGCATCCAGTTTGTGGTCCTGGTATTGGGCTTGTTCTCGATCAGCGAGATTCTGTTGCTGCTGGAAAAAACCCACCGTGGCCAGGAAGCGGTAAAAGCCACCGGGCGGATGATGTTCAACCTCAAGGAGGCGTCCTCTGTTTTCGTGGTTAACATCCGTTGCGGCCTTTTGGGCTTCATCATGGGCGTATTGCCGGGTGCCGGTGCCACACTCGCCTCAGCCGTTGCCTACATGACCGAAAAACGTATCGCCGGTGCCAGCGGCAAATTCGGCCAGGGCGACATGCGCGGCCTGGCAGCGCCGGAAACCGCGATTGGCGCTTCGGCCTGCGGCGCGCTGGTGCCAATGCTGACCCTTGGCGTACCCGGTTCAGGCACCACGGCGGTGATGATCGGCGCGCTGTCGCTGTACAACATCACGCCCGGCCCGCTGCTGTTCCAACAGCAACCGGACATCGTCTGGGGCCTGATCGCGTCGTTGTTTATCGCCAACATCATGCTGGTGATCCTCAACATTCCGATGATCCGCATCTTCACCCGTATCCTCGCCGTGCCGAACTGGGCGCTGGTGCCGGTGATCGCCATCATCACCGCGATTGGTGTGTACGCGGTGCACGCCACCACCTTCGACCTGTTCCTGATGGTCGGTATCGGCATCTTCGGCTACATCCTGCGCAAGCTGGACTTCCCGCTGTCGCCGGTGCTGCTGGGCTTTATCCTCGGTGGCCTGATGGAGCAGAACCTGCGCCGCGCGCTGTCGATCTCCAACGGTGCGCTGGACATCCTCTGGTCGAGCCCGATCACCTTTGGTGTATGGGTGCTGACTGCGCTGATGCTGGCCTTCCCGTTGGTGCGCATCTACCGCAAACGTGCGCTGGCGCGGCGTGCCGTGGCCGATGTCTGAGGTCACCTTTAAACACTGGTGGGGAACACCGCTGGTCGGCCTGGCCGGCGGTTACCTGGCCAGCCTGGTCGGCTGGCCTTTGCCGTACATGGTCGGCTCGTTGCTGGCGATTATCCTGGTGCGCTGCCTCACGCCGTGGCAATTGGCGGAAATTCCCGGCGGGCGCAAATGCGGTCAATGGGTGGTGGGCATTGGCATAGGCCTGCACTTCACGCCGGTGGTGATCGAGCAGGTGATGAGCCACTTCGGCCTGATTTTTTTTGGTGCATTGGTCACCAGCCTGTCGAGCGTCGTCGGCGTGTGGTTGATGCGCCGCAGTGGCGAAGACCGCGCCACCGCGTTTTTTTCCAGCATGCCGGGCGGTTCCGGTGAGATGGTCAACCTGGGCGCGCGTAATGGCGCGGTGCTCAGCCGTGTCGCGGCGGGCCAGAGCTTGCGCGTGTTGGTGGTGGTGCTGTGTGTACCCGCGATCTTCAAGTATTTGCTGGAGGGCGGCACACCGCAATTTCACCCGGCGCCGGTAAGCTGGGCGTGGCTGGCGGTGTTGTTTCCGATTGGCGCGTTGGTGGCGTGGGGCTGGCAGCGTTTGCGTCAGCCCAACCCTTGGCTGTTCGGGCCGCTTTTGGTAAGCGCTACCGCCAGCGTTGTCTGGGACTTGCACATAGGCCTGCCGAACGGCGGCAGCCAGATCGGCCAATGGCTGATCGGCAGCGGTCTGGGCTGCCATTTCAACCGTCAGTTCTTTCGGCGCGCGCCGTCGTTTATGGCGCGTACGCTGCTCGGCACAGCCCTGACCATGGTGCTGGCGACGTTGGCGGCCGTCGGCTTGAGCGCGCTGACGCAGTTGGATTTGCGCTCACTCACCCTGGGCATGATGCCGGGCGGGATTGCTGAAATGAGCCTGACGGCCGAGACGTTGCAACTGTCGGTGCCCTTGGTCACGGCGATGCAGGTAATGCGTTTGTTGTTTGTGCTGTTTCTGGCGGAGCCCCTGTTCCGGCACTGGAACCGTCAGCCTGAAAAGGTTTGAAGCCTTGTGTCATTAAAATGTGGGAGCTGGCTCCCACATCCCATTACCTTAAGCCTCAAAGGGGCGGTAACCGCCACTCAATCGGCGTCTCGCCATTCTGCTCAAGAAATTTATTGGTACGGCTGAAGTGCCCGCACCCCAAAAACCCTCGATAGGCCGACAACGGCGACGGATGCACTGACGTCAACACCAAGTGCTTGGTCGCATCCACCAGCTTTTGCTTACCCTGTGCATGAGCCCCCCACAACAAGAACACCAAGTGCGGCTGATGCTCGCTGACCACCTCAATAATCCGGTCAGTAAAAAATTGCCAGCCCTTGCCCGCGTGCGCGTTCGCGTTGGCTCGCTCAACCGTCATGGTGGTATTGAGCATCAACACACCCTGGTCCGCCCAACTCTGCAGGCAACCATGATTAGGAATGTCGATATTCAAATCGCGCTTAAGCTCTTTGTAAATATTGACCAAGGACGGCGGCGCAGGCACGCCAGGCTGCACCGAAAAGCATAACCCATGCGCCTGACCAGGCCCGTGGTAAGGGTCTTGCCCGAGGATCACCACCTTGACCTTGTCCAAAGGCGTTGAATTAAGCGCATTGAAAATCAACGGACCAGGCGGGTAAATCTCTTTGCCTGCCGCGTGTTCCTGGCGCAAAAACTCGCGCAACTGGGCCATGTAGGGCTGCTCGAACTCATCACGCAGCGCGTGTTTCCAGCTCGGTTCGAGTTTGATACGGTCGCCTTCGGTCATGATCGAATCATCGTCTAAAAAAGAATGCGCGAACCCTAGGAAAGCCCACCCCGCTTGTCAATTGATCTGACACACAACCGGCACTTTCCTTTGAAGCGATCATACTGAACCTTCACTTTCTGGATTGAGGTCGCGATGAACCTGCACTTCGAAGAACTGGCCTGCAGCAACGGTGCCCACCTCGGCATTGCCAGCCTGGACGCTGAAAAGTCCCTGAATGCCCTCTCATTACCGATGATTCAGGCCTTGGGCGAACGCCTGGATGCCTGGGCCAAAGACCCGAATATTGTCTGTGTACTGCTGCGCGGCAATGGGCCAAAAGCTTTTTGCGCCGGCGGCGAAGTGCGCAGCCTGGCACAGGCCTGCCGTGAAGAGCCGGGCGTTGTACCGCCTCTGGCCGCGCAGTTTTTTGCGGCGGAATATCGCCTCGACTATCGCCTGCACACCTACCCCAAACCGCTGATGTGCTGGGGCCACGGTTACGTGCTGGGCGGTGGCATGGGCTTGTTACAAAGTGCGGCGGTGCGAATCGTGACGCCCAGCAGCCGTTTGGCGATGCCCGAGATCAGCATCGGCTTGTACCCGGATGTCGGGGCCAGTGGGTTCCTGTCGCGCCTGCCGGGCAAGCTCGGCCTGTTCTTTGGCCTCACGGGTGCGCATATCAATGGTCGCGATGCGATGGACCTGGGCTTGGCCGACCGTTTTTTGCGCGATGACCAGCAAGACGAACTGATCGAAGGCCTGCTGCAACTGAACTGGCAGGAACAAACTGCGATGCAACTCAACAGCCTGCTCAAGGCGCTCGCGCAGGAAGCCGTCAGCCAGCAACCCGAAGCGCAATGGCTGCCACGCCGCGCGCAGATCGACGAGTGGCTGGACGTGGGCGATGTGCGTTGTGCCTGGCGCGCGTTGAGCCTGCTAAGCGACCACGCCGACCCGCTGTTCAGCCGCGCAGGCAAAACGCTCAGCGAAGGATGCCCGCTGACCGCGCATCTGGTGTGGGAGCAAATCCTGCGGGCGCGACACCTATCGTTGGCCCAGGTGTTCCAGATGGAATACACCGTGAGCCTCAATTGCTGCCGTCATCCGGAATTCAGCGAAGGGGTTCGGGCGCGCTTGATCGACAAGGATCAACAGCCGCATTGGCATTGGCCGGATATAAACACGGTGCCGGACGCTGTGGTGCAAGCGCACTTTCACAAGGCCTGGGAAGGCAGAAACCCTCTGGCAGACTTGTCGGACTACTGACAGCAATCAGTTGAGCATGCCAACCTTGAATGCACAGTTGTCCGGCTGGCTGTCCTGGCAGATGTAAACATACTGCTCCAATGGATCTCTGGCGAGTTGCCAATGCAGGGTCGCGGTCAGTGACACCGTGTTGAGTGTGCCTGGCAGTTCATATCGCAACGCCACCACCTGGCCGCTGCCCATGCGGTACATGCACTTGTCCAAGTGGCCGTTCTCGCGCTCCTGGCCTTTGCCCGGAGTAAACAGTGCGCCGATGAACCGATCGGCAAAATCATCAGACTCGACCTTGGAGCTTTGCCACAGCGCCTTTCCACTAAGGGCCTGGAAATAGCCATCCGTAAACTTGACCGAAGAGGGATAAGGGCACCCCTGCTCCGCCTGTACCTGTGTAACCCCTGCCATCAACAGAGAAAACAAACACGCTAATCGCTTGATCATTGGGCGCTCGCTCCTTTTTAACCCGCTGGTTTCCTGGACACTTACAGCGGCGCTCACGCAGTTAAATACATCTGAATCACATTAGATACCTGTTAGAACTGACAGTACCGATAAACGGCAGGCAAAAAAAAGCGGCGCTTGGCGCGCCGCTTTAAGTCAACCGCTGTCAACGATGGCCGCCGCGACCACCGCCATGATCGTGTCCACGGCCGTGCCCGCCATTGCCGCCGCGGTCACCCCAAGCCTGATTTGGGTACGGCCGGTAACCGGGCCTTGGGTAATAACGCGGTGCCGCCTGGTAATAACGCGGTGCCGGCTGGTAGTAACGCGGCGCCGGATAGTAACGCGGCGATGGCGCGTAGTAGCTGCGCCCATATTGGTAAGTGGGGCCGCCGTAATAGTAGGCCGGCGCAGGGGCGGTGTAGACCTCGGAGCGGTAGTAAGTGGCACCGCCATCGTAATAGGGCACACACGCAGAAAGGGTCAGACCGAGTACAGCACTAAGAAGCAGTCGTCGATACATGGCGGCCTCCTGGACCGCGGAAGAGCTCATCCAGCGACGCTGGAAAGCGGCATTCAGCTTTCACCGAATGACGAAATGTCTGACATCAAAAACCGAATCTGGTGCGTTTTGGTAATGGTTTGAAACATCTGAGTCGACACTCGATCGATCGGTTTTTCACGCAGCGGGTAGAGAACCCGTCTATCAAACGAGTGTATCGATTCAGTCATTTTATTTTGGCTGAAACTTCTGCATTTGCAGTGATGTCACTGTGACATCGCCTTTGGACACGGAGCGCCAGCGCGAGGTCCCTTTTATTACTACCGCTGGATTCGACCCATGAAAATCTCAACCAAGCTGTTGCTTTCGTTTGTACTGTGCGCTTTCGTCACCCTGGGGGTGGGTTTACTGGGTATCAAAGGGGTCGTTCGGCTCGCCAATGCTCTGGATTTAACCTTCTCCAACAACCTTGTATCGGTCAGTAATACGGCAGCCACCCTGAATGGCTTTGTCGCCCACAACCGTGGGCTGTACCGGTTGCTCGACGCCAGCCATGGCGACGTCGCCGCGCAAGACCGCGACCGTGTCCGCCAGGATATCGCCGACCAACTCAAGCGCAGCCAAGACGCCTATGCCACTTACCGCGCCACGCCGCTTGAAGATGATGAACGGGCTGCCGGTGACAAGCTGGATCTGCTCTGGCCCGCCTACGTCAGCAACTCCGAGCAAATTATCGGGTTGATGGATACCGGCAAGACTGAACAGGCGCGCGCGCAACTCAACTCCTCCAACAATGAACTCTTCAGGCAGGCGCGCGAGCTGATCCGCGTGATGATCGACTCCAATAACCGCCAGATCAAAGAAGGCGCCGAATCCGCCGATGAGCTACGCGGCAGCGCGTTGACCTGGATGATCAGCGGCATTGTGCTGGCGTTCATCATCGCAATCACGGTGGGTTTGCTGATCACCCGCCTGATCACCCGCCCTATCGCACAAGCCGTAGAGAGCGCGCAACGCATTGCCAAAGGTGATCTCACCCAGCCCATCCTCACCGAGCGCAACGACGAAGCCGGGCTGCTGTTGATGGCGCTGTCCGACATGCAGGGCGGCTTGAAAAGTACGTTGCTGGAAATCGCCAATGCGTCCGACCAGCTCGCGTCGGCAGCCGAAGAACTGAGCGCCGTCACCGATGAAAGCACGCGTGGCCTGACGCGCCAGAATGACGAAATTCAACAAGCAGCCACGGCCGTGAACCAGATGACGGCGGCGGTAGACGAAGTGGCGAGCAATGCTGTGTCGACGTCGCAAGCTTCCCGCCAGGCCACCACCGAAGCCGAGGATGGGCGCAAGCAAGTGGAGCAGGCCGTGTCGGGGATGGGTTCGATGGTGGTCGAGATCAACGACTCGACGCAATCGGTCGTGGACCTCGCCAACCAGGTGCGCGAGATCGGCAAGGTGATTGACGTGATCCGTGGCATCGCCGACCAGACTAACCTGCTGGCGCTCAATGCTGCCATCGAAGCCGCGCGTGCCGGCGAGCAAGGCCGAGGGTTTGCAGTGGTGGCCGATGAGGTGCGGGCGTTGGCGCATCGCACCCAAACCTCCACGGTCGATATTGAAAAAATGATTGGCGAGGTCCAGGTTGGCGCCGACGAAGCGGTGGCCGCGATGAACAAGAGCCTGACGTGGGCGAACAACACTCAGAGCCTGGCGGAAAACGCCGGCGAAGCGCTGCAGCGAATCACTGCCAGCGTGTCGAAAATCAACGAACGCAACCTGGTGATCGCTTCGGCCTCCGAAGAGCAGGCCCAAGTGGCGCGCGAAGTAGACCGCAACCTGCTTAACATCCAGGACCTGTCGACCCAGACCGCCGCCGGCGCCCACCAGACCAACGCCTCCAGCCAAGACCTGTCGCGCCTGGCCACCTCGTTCAATACGCTGGTCAGCAAGTTCCAGCTCTAGGCGCTGCATTACCGATGCCTGCGCGCCAGCTTGGCGAACAGGCGTCGGCCTTACGACGGCTGGCGCCGCTACCTGCGCAGCTTGCAATAGCGGCGCGGCGCTGTATCGTGCAGGCAACTGCGGCCTTGCCCGACGCCTGCCTGAACTGAACGATGACCACACCCACGCTTTGCCCCGCTTGCGGTGCCCGCAACGACTGCACCCTGGCCGACCCGCGCACCGCCGACCAAGCCTGCTGGTGCTACAGCGTCACTATCGACCCTGCGGTGCTCCAAGCCCTGCCCGATGCACTGCGCAACACCGCCTGCCTGTGCCCGCGTTGCGCTCAGGTGGATGTGCAGTTGCGTGGGGCTGAGCCTGCGTAATGCGCGTTGACCGTTACCTCAGCAACCTGCCGCGTTTCAATCGTCAGCAAGTGCGCTTGTTGTTGGTTGAACGGCGGGTGACGGTCGATGGCATCGCTGTCAGCGACCCACACCATGAAGTGCGCGAATTCAGCCGCGTGTGCGTCGACACCGAGGTGTTGCAGGCAGGCAAACCGGCGCGCTATTTCATGCTGCACAAGCCCCAAGGCTGCGTCAGCGCCACCTCGGACCCCCACCACCGCACCGTACTCGACCTGCTGGATGTACCGGACAAAGGCGAACTGCATATTGCCGGCCGCCTGGACTTCAACACGACGGGGCTGATGCTGATCACCAACGACGGCCAATGGTCACGACGCTTGACGCAACCGAAGACCAAACTGCCCAAGGTCTATCGGGTTCAAACCGAGCAGGATATCGGGCCTGAATATGCGCTGACGTTTGCGGCGGGGGGGGATTTTGCGTTTGAAGACCTCCCCACCCACCCCGCCGAGCTGGAACTGCTCGGCCCGAGGACGGCGCGCCTGAGCATCATCGAAGGGCGTTATCACCAGGTGAAACGCATGTTCGGGCATTTCAATAATAAGGTAATCGCCCTGCATCGAGAGCGAATCGGCAAATGGGTGCTGGATGCAGCACTGGCGCCGGGCGAGTACCGTGCACTGACCGACGACGAAATCTGACCGACCTGGGCGCTGACTTTTCAGGCGTATGCCTACCTGTCACAAAGCTTGTGCAGAGTGATCTGCGCGCCCTACCCGCTTGCCAGGAGTCTTACGACATGAGGCCAGAAATCGCTGTGTTGGATATACAGGGTCAGTATCGGGTTTACACGGAGTTCTATCGCGCGGACGCTACTGAAAAGACCATCATCCTGGTCAACGGCTCCATGGCCACTACGGCATCCTTCGCCCAAACCGTGAAAAGTCTGTACCCGCAATTCAATGTGGTTTTGTACGACCAGCCCTACGCCGGTCGCTCCAAAATCCATAACCGCCATGAGCAGATGCTGACCAAGGAAGTTGAAGGCCAGATCCTCCTGGAACTCATCGACCACTTCGCCGCCGAACACGTGCTGTCGTTTTCATGGGGCGGCGCCGCCGCCCTGATCGCCCTCGCCCACCGGCCCCGCCGCGTAGAAAAGGCCGTGATCAGCTCGTTCTCGCCGGCGATCAACGCGCCGATGCGCGATTACCTTGAACGCGGCGTCGACTACCTCGGCAACCTCGACCGCGACCGCGTCGGCCACCTGGTCAACAGCACCCTCGGCAAACACCTGCCGTCGCTGTTCAAACGCTTCAACCACAAACACGTCAGCAGCCTGGCCGAGCACGAGTACGGGCAGATGCACTTCCACATCAGCCACGTACTCAACAGTGATCGACTGTGCTACCTCAAGGCAGCCAGGCAGATCGATATTCCGGTGCTGTTTTTAAATGGCGAATGGGACGAGTACACCAGCGCCGAAGATGCCAGGCTGTTCGCCCAGCATGTGCCTGACAGCAGCTTCAGCACTATTCAGGCGACCGGGCATTTTCTGGACATGGAGCATAAGGCGGCGTGTCGGGATAGCCGGGAGGCGGTGGTAGGCTTTTTAAAACCGCAACGGCAGGTGGGCCAGTTGCGTTATCACCGTGATCACACACAGCATGCGTGGGCGATATGAAACCGGGCCGTTCGGCGAGTGCGCGCAACCCACACATTTTTCGAAGAAAAACTTCAAATTGCGGCAAACATCTGGTACAAAGTCAGCCGCTCTGAGCGGGTATAGTTTAGTGGCAAAACGAAAGCTTCCCAAGCTTTAGTTGAGGGTTCGATTCCCTCTACCCGCTCCACTCAGATTTCGCTCGCGTCAGCCTGTTTTCGACGAAGCAAGCCCAAAAAACCGGTCTTTGAAGGCCGGTTTTTTTATGCCCGCGATTTGAGATAACAGAGATCAGCGACGCTAAACCTGTACAAATCAATTATTTTGTACAAGTATCAATACCGAGCGTTGGCGCTGCGCCACGCACGACCACGGAGCCGGACAATGACGCGTCTACTGGTTTCATTGTTGTTGGTATTGAGTGTAAGCAGTTGCGGCAGCGTAGGGGTCGACCACTATGCAGACCAGCAACCGCAATTGGACCTGGAGCGTTTCTTCAGCAAGCCGGTGAAGGCGTGGGGCATATTCCAGAAGCGTTCGGGCGAAGTGGCCAAGCGCTTTGAGGTGAATATCGCCAGCCGGCGTGAGGGCAACACTTTAATTCTCGACGAACGCTTCCTCTACAGCGATGGCACGCGCCAGCAGCGGGTGTGGACGCTTACGCCGGACGGTCCGGGGCGCTGGCGCGGGCGGGCTGGGGATGTGGTCGGCGAGGCTATCGGCGAAGTCGCGGGCAACGCGCTGCGCTGGCGCTACCGCCTCAACCTTCCAGTGGATGGCTCGGTGTACGAAGTCAGCTTTGACGACTGGATGTACCTGATGGACGAGGACACGCTGATCAACCGTTCCAGCATGTCCAAATTCGGCGTCGAATGGGGCCAGGTCACCTTGTTCTTTCGTCGCCAATAAACGATCCGAAGCGAGCGTGAATCATGAATATACAAATGCTGACCGACCTCGCCGTGAAAGGCGAGGTACGTGAACTGGAGTTGCTGTCGCTGGAAGGTGGCTTTTATATCGCGCGTATCCGGCTGGATCACGCCGAGATGACGCTGCTCGACCATGACGGCAAGCCGCTGCGCATCGGCTCCACCACGCATCTGCGCGACCTGTTGCAGCGGGTTCCGCCGTTTCCATGTGTGCTGGTGCAGCACTGCGTACACGACGAAATGTGCGGTGTACGAGAAGGCCCGATTGGCGCGTTGCGTATTCCATTTACGCTGGCTTCTTCTCTTTAATCAGGCGTTTTTCGCCTTTCTCGCGCAGGTTTTACACACTCGGTAACGCCTGCGAAAGACCTCGCAACACCTCTGTCCGGCGCCGTTTCCAGGGGCTCATACACTGCATTCAACGCTCACCGAAGCGCCGGTCATCGACCGTCGGTAGGTAGAGTGTTGATAATTTATTTTTAGTGGTTATAGTCACCACTAACACACACCACAAGGAGGTGCTGTGGATAGCCGATATTTGATAGGTCACATTGTGGCGGACGGCTGGTATCTGGTACGCACCCGGGGCAGTCATCACCACTTTAAACACCCGACGAAACCTGGGTTAGTCACGATTCCTCATCCCAGGAAAGACCTGTTGGACAAAACTGCCAAGAGCATTTTGAAACAGGCCTTGTTGAGTTAACCGCCCCGGAGGGCAACAGACATGCTTTACCCGATCGCAATTTCAACCGGTGACGAAGCGCACGCCTGGGGCGTGGAGGTTCCGGATATTCCTGGCTGCTACTCGGCCGGCGATGACCTGGACGACGCCATGGCCATGGCGCGCGAAGCCATCGAAGGGCACTTCGAAATCCTCGCCGAAGAGGGCTCGCCGATTCCCGCCGCGCAAAAGGTTACCTTGCATGCGGCCAACCCGCAGTACGCCGGCTGCACGTGGGCAGTGGTAGACATCGATGTCACCCGGTACCTGGGTAAAGCGCAGAAGCTGAACATTACCCTGCCGGGTTATCTGCTGAACCGCATCGATGAATACGTGCTGAATCACCCTGAAGAAAAAAGCCGTTCGGGGTTTCTGGCGTCGGCGGCGCTCAAGGTACTGCAACAGGGCCGGTGATCGAATCGAATTCAACCGCAAGAAATGTAGTTCTATGCCGGGCAAGGTGCTCTAGATTCACACCACACCTGCGCCAAGGAGCCCGCTCATGCTTTACCAATACACACTAATGCCCTCGCCTGTCGGCCAGCTCACGCTGGTGGCGCATGATGGCAAGCTCAACGCGATCCTGTGGGAACACGAGCGCGCCAACCGCGTGCGCCTGGGTGAGTTGCACCACAGCCACGACAGCCCGGTGCTGTTGGAAACAGAGCGCCAGTTAGAGGAATATTTTGCCGGCACGCGCACTCAATTCGCACTGGAACTGGACTTCACCGGCACGCTTTTTCAGCAGCAAGTCTGGCAGGCGCTACTGACGATACCGTTTGGCGAAACCCGCAGCTACAGCCAGATCGCCCGGCAGATAGGTAACCCGAGCGCCGTGCGCGCGGTGGGCGCCGCCAATGGGCGCAACCCAATCTCGATTGTTGCGCCCTGCCACCGCGTGATTGGCGCTTCAGGCGCGCTGACGGGCTTCGCCGGTGGGCTGGCGGCCAAGCAGTATTTGCTTGCACTGGAAGGCACAGGCCAGGCGGAACTGGCGTTCTAGCGGCTCGGCGACAAAAACGTACAACTTTGCCACCCGGTTAATTGTAAAAAGAAATTTCAGAAGAGTGCTGCGGTCCATACGTTCATCACCCACCCCATTAAGGAAAACGGTCATGAAATTCTCCGCAGTCTCGCAATCCCTGTCCCGCTGGGCAGGCAGCGCTCGGACGTTCTATGCCGCCGTCGCGCTGATCTTTCTGTGGAGCTTGAGCGGCCCCTATTTCCACTACAACGACACCTGGCAGCTGATCATCAACACCTCGACCACTATCATTACCTTCCTGATGGTGTTCCTGATCCAGAACACGCAAAACCGCGACAACGACATCCTGCACATCAAGATCGACGAGCTGCTGCGTGTCTCCAAGGATGCGCAGAGCGCTGTGCTGAGCCTCGACGGCCTCGACCGCAAAGAGCTCGAAAAACTGCGCAATGATTACCGCAGCATCGGCGCCACCGGCAGCATCAACCTCAACAGCAGTTGCGGTGAAGCCGTCGACGATGCGGCACCGAATAAAACCAATTTGAACCAGGCATAAAAAACGGCGGCTAGACATGTCCAGCCGCCGTTTTTTTCATTTCAAGTCACGGGTTCAACCGTCGCCTTGATGACTTTTACCGTAGGTCGACGCCAGGGCGCGGGCTTTTTGCAGGCGCTCTTCGAGCTTGGGCAGTGTCTCATCCACCAGCGCCTTTATTTCCGGCACATTCGACGCCGCGCCTTCCTTTTTGAACAGGGCGATGGCGTCTTCGTTTTCCTTGACCTGTTGCGCGGTGTAAGCGGCGTCGAAAGAATCGCCGTCCTTGAGTTCGGGCATCAGCGTTTCCGCCTTGTCGACGATCTTCTCGCGCGGCGCTACCGGCAGGTCAAGCTTCTTGGCGATGGCTGCCAAGTGTTGGTTGGCCAGGGTGCGCTCGTTGATCACCTCGATGGTGTAATCCTTGATCTCTTGGGACGAGGTTTTGGCGTGGGCCATGCGACTGGTTTCGATATCGGCCATACCTTTGGCCGAAGCCTGCTCGATGAATTCAGCAGGCGTCTGGGCGAAAGCATTGCTGGCGCCGAGGCCCAGCAGCATCGCGAAACTGGCGGTGCGTAACCGGATAGCCATGCGGCTCATGATGGGTTCCTCCAGGGCAAAAATAAGTGCAGGCGCAATACTGCCCTGCCCTGAATTCGAATTTCATGGGCGACAAAGGTTTAGAAAAAACTTGCCAGTGCGACGAACGGTCTTCGTCGCATCAGGCTGGCTTGCTCGCGAAAAGCCCCGGTAATGCGTGCGCCAGCGCATTGATCGCGAAGCCGATAAACATCACCCCGCAGAGCCTGGTGATCAGAATTTCATGGCGTTGATACACCGTGCGCACTCGCTGGGCGCCGACTACGCCGATCAAAATCGCGTAGGCCAGCACGCCGCCGACGAAGCTCAGGAAGATCAACCAGGGCAGCATCGACCACGTTAACAATTCAGCGCGGCTCGACAGCAGCGCGGTGAACGTCGCCACTGCCACCGGGTAGGCCTTGGGGTTGGTCAGACCGAACAAAATACCGTGCCAGAATGGATGCCGCGCGGCACCTTGAGCGGTATCGCCGCTGCGCCGCTGGGTGCGAATAGCGCGCCAGCCAAGCCAGAACAAATACACGCCGCTGAGCACACCGAGTACATCAAACGCACTGCTGCCGATTTCGCGGGCGCCAACGATGGCGATCAACGCCGTACTGCACCACACCACGTCTCCGAGCAAATGCCCACACAGGAAACCCGCGCCAGCGCGACGCCCGCGAGCCGCGCCAATACCGAACACTGCCAGCACGCCCGGGCCAGGCGTAATCCCGTAGATAAAACCCGAAGCGAGTACAGCGAGCAACAAGGATGGCGTCATGGCTAGGACTCTGACAAACGGTTGAGAGGTGGATGGATTCTGCCCGTTCTGTGGCTACGGGTAAAACTTCATTCCTGCATAAGGCTGGGTGCGACAGGCCTGCAAACGCGAGGCCAAATCGCCGACATGCGCTTCAAGCTTATGCCCGTCGGGGTCGAGAAAATAAAACGACGCGCCTTCGCTGCGGTTGTCGCGCCATTCCTGTACACCGCCGGCTCGCAAGCGCGCCACCAGTGCGCTGAAATCATCCACATGCGCGGTGAACGCGTAGTGCGTGTATTCAGCCATGGGCGCTGAGGAGCGCGACGGGTCGAGCGACAAACACAGCCATAATCCCGGCAACGAGAGGTACGCGCCGTTATCCCAGGTGGCATCGAGCCGAAGCTGCAACAGCTCATGGTAGAAGCTGACGCTGCGCTTCAAATCGGTCACCGCAAGGGTCAGGTGGTTGAGGCCGCAGAGCATGATTTTTTCCTGTTATGGGCTGCCTTCGGACACCACACCCTGCACCTGTTCGATCAACCACTGCAACCCGCAATCGCAGGCGCGTCGGGGTTTATTGCGTTGGCCATCGCCGGGCAGATGTTCGCCTCACTGCTACTCGATCACTTCGGCCTGTTTGGCCTGGTGGAGCGCCAATTGATGACAACCCGAGTGCTGGGAACGCTGCTGTTGATTGGCGGTCGCGTTGATTCAGTTCGGCGCCACACCGGCGCGCGGCCTTGCAACAGCGGGCTGATCAGCCTTGTGCAAGGCAAACCGCGCAGTCAACGTGACTCGCTGGCCAAACGGTTGATTTCGGCTTGTTCCACCACCGCGTGCGGCGGGCCATGGCGCACTGCGGCCAACATCGCCTGGCCAACGGTTTCGGTACTCACCACCCAGCCTGGCTTGAGCCGGCGCACTACCGAGAGCAACGGCCCAAGCACGGCATAAAACCTTTGATACAGCGGGGTTTTTGAGCGCACACCGTGCAACGGCTGAATCACTCCCGGTCGAAACACGTACACCGCCTTGAACGGCAGGCGCATCAAGGCGTTTTCGGTCTTGCCTTTGACCCGCGCCCACATCGACTTGCCCGCTTCGGTACTGTCGGTGCCGGCGCCGGACACGTAGATAAACGTCATCTGCGGGTTGAGCCGCGCCAAGGTGCTGGCGGCCAACAGCGTGAGGTCATAGGTGAGGTGGGTGTAGCGGGTTTCATTCATGCCTGCCGACGACACGCCGAGGCAAAAAAAGCATGCGTCAAAGCCTTGCAGCAAGTTTTCCAGCGGGTGGAAGTCGAGCATGTCGCTATGCAATACCTGGTGCAGCTTGCCATGCTCCTGGGTCAACGGCGTGCGGCCGACGGCGACGACTTCCTGTACGTCCGCGGCCAGCAGGCACTCGCGCAGCACGCCTTGGCCGACCATGCCGGTGGCGCCGAATAGCAGAACTCTCATCAGGGGACCTCAGCGGCAAGCCGCACGCTTCATGCTCAAGTTGGATGCCGCTCAACCTGTAGCTTAACGCGTGCAGCGTGCGACTGCGCCCTTTAGAACGCGCTGCGAAAAATCTCTTCAATCTGACGCTGATCGGCGCGCCGTGGGTTGGTCAGGCCGCACGCATCCTTCAACGCATTGGCGGCCAGCAGCGGAATGTCCTGCAACCTGGCGCCCAATTCGCGCAACCCGGCCGGGATCTCGACATCCACGGCCAAGGTGCGAATCGCGACGATGGCGGCCTGGGCGCCCTCCTCCGGTGTGTTGCCTTTGATGTCAGCGCCCAACGCGCGCGCCACATCGCTCAAGCGCTGGGCACTGACGCTGGCGTTGAAGCTTTGCACGTGCGGCAGCAGCACCGCGTTGCACACGCCGTGCGGCAAGTCGTAGAGGCCGCCGAGTTGGTGCGCCATGGCGTGCACAAAACCCAGCGACGCATTGTTGAACGCCATCCCGGCGAGGAACTGCGCATACGCCATGTTTTCGCGTGCGGCCTTGTCGCTGCCGTTGTGCACCGCCGTGCGCAGGTGGGCGCTGATCAGTTCGATAGCCTTGATGGCGCAGGCGTCAGTGATCGGCGTGGCGGCGGTCGACACGTAGGCTTCGATGGCGTGTGTCAGGGCGTCCATGCCGGTGGCGGCGGTGAGGCCTTTGGGCATGCCGACCATCAGCGCCGGGTCGTTGACCGACAGCAGTGGCGTGACGTTGCGGTCGACGATGGCCATTTTCACTTGGCGGGTTTCATCGGTGATGATGCAGAACCGGGTCATCTCGCTGGCGGTGCCGGCGGTGGTGTTGATGGCGACCAGCGGCAGTTGCGGTTTGCCCGATTGGTCGACACCTTCGTAGTCACCAATGTGCCCGCCATTGGTGGCGCACAGCGCGATGCCCTTGGCGCAGTCGTGCGGCGAGCCGCCGCCCAGCGACACCACGAAGTCGCAGGCGCTTTGCTGCAACAGCGCCAGGCCGTTCTCGACGTTTTCCACATTCGGGTTGGGCTTGGCGCCGTCGTAGATCACCGACTCGATGTCGTGCAGCGCGAGTTTCTCGGCGATCATGCCGGCCACGCCCGCCTTGGCCAGGCCGGCGTCGGTGACAATCAGCGCTTTGCGAAAGCCGTAATTGCGGATCGCAAGCATGGCTTCGTCGAGGCAATCGGTGCCCATGATGTTGACGGCGGGGATGAAGAAGGTGCTGCTCATGGCGAATCCTCAGAGGCTTTATACCGACAGCATCAACCTCAGTGGCCTGCGGCATATTGACCAGGATCAACGCTGGCTCGTGATAAAGTTACCCTTCAGCCGATTTTGAGTAGACCCGCCGCAATGAAGGATTTCCAGGATATTGACGCCCACCTTGAAGACTGGAGCGAACTGCGCAGCACCGTCGACTTCAACGGGATTCTGATCGGCAACGGCGCCAGCCGGGTCATTTGGGAAGACTTTGCCTACGACTCGCTGTTCGAAAACGCCCGCACCGTCGAAGAAAAACCGCTGAGCGCGTCCGAACTGAGCGTGTTCGACGCCCTGCAAACCCGCAGTTTCGAGCAAGCCCTCGGCGCGTTGAAAACCACCAGCCGGGTCAACAAGGCGCTGGCGGTCAGCTCGGCGGCACCGCGCAATCGCTACTACGCGATCAAGGAAGCGTTGATCAATACCATCCACGCCGTGCATATCCCATGGCGCCTGGTACAGCCCTCGACGCTGGCGACGATCAGCGCGGAACTGGCGCAGTACCGCAGCGTTTTCACCAGCAACTACGACTTGCTCAACTACTGGGCGATCCTGCACACGCCGGGCATTGACGATCTGTTTCGCAGCGCCGACGCCAGCTTCGACCTGCGCAACACCCACACCGACGCCACGCGCATTTTGTACCTGCACGGCGGCCTGCACCTGGTGCGAAACCTCGACGGCACCGCGCGCAAATTGCCCACCACCGACAGCACGTTGCTCAGCGGTTTTGCGATCAACAACACGATCAAGACCCTCGACGACGTGCCGCTGTTTGTCAGTGAAGGCAAGGTCGAGGAGAAGCTCAAGACCATCCGCAGCTCGGACTATCTGTCGTTCTGTTATGAGCAATTGCTCAGCCATGAAGGCGCGCTGTGCATCTTCGGCCATGGCTTGGGGCCACAGGACCAACACTTGGTGGATGCGCTTCGTCAGGCCAACCTGACCACGCTGGCCATTTCGATATCGGGGCGCAGCGACGGGTTTATCCGCCAGCAGAAGCGCCGTTATTCGGAGTTGTTTGATGGCACCGGAGTGCACTTGAAGTTCTTCGCGGCGCGCACTCACCCGCTGGGCAGTTCTGCGCTGTCAGTGCCGGTCGAACGCTGATCACCTGCACCCAGCGGCTAGCTAAAGCGGGGTTCTGCTGCCCTTTAAACAGGTGTAGAGACCTAATATAGCGCGACAAATGATAATAATTCTCGATATGATCCGCGACTTTTCTACGTCGTGCTTCGTCAAGAAGGATACTCATGTCGCGCCCCAAACCCGACCCGTTGTCGGCCGATGCCTTTCGCGGGTTTTATGCAGATATTCTGTATTTCCTGCGCAAGCGCACGGACAACGCCAGCGACGCGGCAGACATGACCCAGGATGTCTTTACCCAATGGCTGGACTACCGCGACCGGGCCAAGGTCGAGCAGCCTCGGGCGTTTCTGTTCCAGATGGCGCGCAACCTGCTGCGCGACCATTGGCGCAAGCAGAAGGTACGGCAAACCGTCCACGCAGAGCAGGCCGACAGGGGCACCGAGCCTGCCACCGATGAGCAAAACGAGCCCATGGCCGCAGCGCTGCGCTGGCAACGGCTGGAACAGTTGAAAGAAGTCCTCGCCGAACTCTCGCCCCGCAGGCGAGAAGCCCTTATGCTGCACCGCTTCGAAGGCTTGAACCAGGCACAGATCGCCGAGCGCATGGGCATTTCGACCAGCATGGTAGAAAAGCACATCGCGTTTGCCCTGCTGCATTGCAAGCGACGCCTTCAACACGACCGCGGCACGGAGCAGCCAGAATGAACCGCCTGAGCGACATTGACGCATTGGACATCGAAGCGAGCGACTCCATCGATGCCCAAGCCGCCAGTTGGTTTGCCCGCAACCGCAATCACCCCGGGCGTGCCGACCGTAAAGCGTTTGCCGCCTGGCAGGCAACGCCAGCCAATGCGCGTGCCTACGCTGAATTCGAGCAACTGTGGGCCGACCTTGCCCAGTTGCAGCAACTGAACAAACCCGTGCCGCTGCCCACGCGCGCGCCGTCGGTATGGCGCCCTGCCCTTGGCGTGGCGGCCGCACTGGTCTGCGCGGTAATCGCCAGCCCACTCGGCGCGCCCCGCGAGCTCTACCACAGCCACATTGCCGCGCACACCAAAGGCATGCGCACGCTTGGCCTGCCCGACGGCAGCACGCTGTTCGTGAATGCCAATACGCGCCTGCGTGTGGACTTCAGCGCCGAGCAACGCATCGTGCATCTGGACAAGGGCCAACTGTACATTGAGGTCGCCGCCGACAAAGAGCGCCCGTTGTACGTGCAAGCCGGCGAGGCGAACGTGCGCGTGGTCGGCACCGGGTTCGATGTGCGGCGCAGCCAGCAGCAACTGGTGGTCAGCGTGGCCCATGGCCAAGTGGCCTTTACGCCCGCGCCCAAAAGCCCGGTTGCCTTGCTTGGCGCCCGTCAACGCGCGGCCTACAGCTACGCCAAGGGCAGCGTGCAACAGCAAACGCTCAGCGTTGAGGAAGTGGCCGATTGGCGCAGCGGGCACTTGTCGTTTCGCAATCGCGAGTTGGCCAGCCTGATCGATGAGTTGAGCCTGTACCGTCCGCAAGCGCCATTGCAGGTCAGCCATGCCGTCGCACAACTGAAGGTCTCGGGCAACCTGGACGTGAATGACCCGGACGCCCTGCTCAACGCCCTGCCCGCCCTGTTACCGGTGAAAACCGTGACGTCAGCCGATGGCATCGTGAGAATCGAGGCGGTCAAGTAAGCTCAGCAAGCGTCCACTTGAGAATATTTTGCATTCGCATGTGTGGTTTTTTTCGCCTGCCGCGTCTTCCTCCCGTCTGCGTTTGATACGCACACCTTTTGGCTATTTAGCCACCCTGGGGGATTCCATGTTTCGCGCGCCTTGCCACGCTTCGCAGCTGTTTCTTCGACCGACGCTTATCGCCACCTGCCTGGCGTTCAGCCTGAGTGCCGAGGCCGAGTCGGTTAAGCTGCAATTGCCCGCCCAGTCGCTGGCGACCTCGTTGAGCCAAGTGGCGCAGCAGGCGAAAATCCAGCTGTTGTTCGATGAAACGCTGCTCAAGAACGTGCAGGCGCCGGCGCTCAACGGTGAGTTCAGCGCGGAAGCGGCGATTCGCAGCCTACTGAAAAACGGCGCGTTCACCTTGATCAAAGTCGGCACTACTTACGTGGTGCGCCCCGACCAGGGCAAGACCACCCAAAGCGGCGCGATCCAACTGGACGCCCTCAGCGTGATCGGCACCGGCACCGACGTCGACTCCAACACCGTTAACCGCTCCACCCTGAGCCAGGCAGACATCGACCGATACCAGGCCAACAACATTCCAAGCCTGTTGCAAACCCTGCCCGGCGTGAGCCAGGGCGGCTCGCTGAAACCGGGCGGCCAGACCATCAACATTCGTGGCTTTGGCGATGCCGAAGACGTGCCGCTGACCGTCGACGGCGCAACCAAAAGCGGCTTTGAGCGCTACCAGCAGGGCACGGTGTTTATCGAGCCCGAGTTGATCAAAAGCATTGAAGTCGAGAAAGGCCCCAACTCCCCGTTCACCGGCAACGGCGGTTTTGGCGGCACGGTCAACATGACCACCAAGGACGCCCCGGACCTGCTTGAAGACGGTCGCAACAGCGGCGCGATGCTCAAATACGGTTACTCCAGCAACGACCACGAACAGGTCTACAGCGGCGCCGTGTACGGCCGCACCGACGACGGCCGTTTCGATGCCTTGGCGTACCTGACCCAACGCGACGGCGGCGACATGAAAGTCGCCGCCGAGCTGCCGAACGAGAACAACCAATACCCGATCAACCCCAAACGCCTGCCGAACACCGCGCAGGATGTGGATGGCAAGCTGTTCAAGGTCAACGCACACCTAACCGATGAGCACAGCGTTGGCGTGTCTTACTCACGCTCCCAGAGCAATCGCTGGACACCGTTTTCGGCGGCCAGCTACCCGACGCCGCCGACCCAGGCCAACATCGACCGCTACGGCTACGAAGGTGCGTTGAAGCGTTTTTTAGCGCAGCGTGACACCACCGACACCACTTGGTCTGGCAAGTATGAATACACGCCGCTGAACAACCCGCTGGTGGACCTGACCGTCAAATACTCGCAGTCCAACACCGACCAGACCGACGAGCGCGACGCCACCGCGTTTTACCAACTGGCCAGCGGCGGGCGCAAGATGGACACGGCCTACACCGACAAGCACCTCGACATCCGTAACGTCAGCCTGTTTGACACCGGCCCCTTGCAACATGCGCTGACCACCGGGGTGCAGGTCCGCAAGCACATCCGCGAAACCGAGATGTGGATGCCCGGTGCCACTTACGACACCGCACGCTACAACTATGGGCATTTCCAGCCGGGCTTTATGCCGCACGGCAAGGTCGACACCAACAGCTTCTTCATTCAGGACGCGCTGACCGTGGGCGACGTGACGATCACTCCGTCCCTGCGCTACGACCATGTGCGCAACCGCGGCGAAGGCAACGATGCGCCGTACTACAACAACCCGGACCCGGCCATCGGCCACGATTACAGCGACCGCACCTACACCGGTTGGTCGCCACGCCTGGCGCTGTTCTGGAACGTGACCCCGCACCTGGGGCTGTTCGCCAACTGGAGCAAAACCTGGCGTGCGCCGGTGATCGACGAGCAGTATGAAGTGCAAGGCCTGGGCAACCGCACCGCTACCAGCGTTGACCTCGACCCGGAACGCATCAGCTCAATCACCGCGGGCAGCGTTTTAAGCTTCGACAACCTGATTGCCCAGAGCGATAACCTGCAAGTGCGCACCACCCTGTTCCACAACAAAGTCAACGATGAAATCTTCAAGGCCACCGGCGTCGGCTGCCAGAACCAGGCGATTAATGGCGGCACGATTTCCACGGCTTGCCCAGCGGGGGCGATGCCCAATTACCGCAACATCGGCGGCCTGACGATCAAGGGTTTTGAGCTGGAGTCGTTCTACAACTCCACCTACCTGTTCGGCTCGGTGTCGTTCGCCTATGCCAAAGGTCAACACGAAGGTGCCTACACCAACCCATGGGGCCCGGACGTGTCGGCACGCGATATACCGCCGACCAAATGGGTGGTGGTACTCGGCACCCACCTGCCGGCGTGGGACGCGCAAGTCGGCTGGATGGGCCAGTTCGTCGGCGCCACCGACCGCCTGCCCAGCGACAAATATTCCAGCGGCCCGGGCAGCAGCGTGGGCGACCTGTTCTACGACCAATACGCCAACAAGGCCTACAACACTCAAGGCCTGTTCGCCAAATGGAAACCGCAACAGGCTTACCTCAAAGGCACCGAGGTAAACGTCACCGTGGACAACCTGTTCAACAACAACTTCCGTCCGGCCTTGAGCGGCGACCGCGCCTACACCAAAGGCCGTGATGCGAAGATCAGCGTCACGCGGTTCTTCTAAAGGCTGACACGGTTAATGGGTGTGCGGGCTTGCTTGATGGCGGTGTGTCAGATAAGTATTTTTCAACTGACCCACCGCCATCGCGAGCAAGCCCGCTCCCACAGAAAGCAAAAAAAGCAGCTCTGCTGTGTATGCAAAAGCCGCCTTTGATCTGCTTAAACCACTCACTGTTAAACCACGATGGCCGCCCACGGATTCAAGCCTGCCTGATGTGAAAGCAGGTGTTCAGTTCAGGTAGCCGTCCGCACGCAGCAAGGTTTCCAGGCAGTGCTCGGTGATGTGGTAGAACGCCTTCAACGCCTGGATTTTCTCCAGCAACTGCGCGTTGTCCAGCGGCTGGTTGCGCTTGACCGCCAGGATCATCTTGTTCTTGTTGGTGTGTTCCAGCGAGATGAACTCGAACACCTTGGTCTCGTAGCCGCAGGCTTCAAGGTACAACGCGCGCAAGCTGTCGGTGACCATCTCCGCCTGCTGCCCCAAATGCAGGCCGTATTGCAGCATTGGCTTGAGCAACACCGGGCTTTGGATCTGCAAGCGAATCTGCTTATGGCAGCACGGCGAGCACATGATGATCGACGCACCCGAGCGGATGCCGGTATGAATCGCGTAGTCGGTGGCAATGTCACAGGCGTGCAGCGCAATCATCACGTCCAGCTCACTGGGCGCCACGCTGCGCACGTCACCGCATTTGAAAACCAAACCGGGATGCTCCAGGCGCGCGGCGGCGGTGTTGCACAAGCTGACCATGTCTTCGCGCAGCTCGACGCCCGTCACTTCGCCCTCGGCCTTGAGCGTGTTGCGCAGGTAATCGTGAATTGCGAAGGTCAGGTAGCCCTTGCCCGAGCCGAAATCGGCCACGCGCACCGGCTGGTCCAGCTTCAACGGTGAGGTGGTCAGCGCATGGCTGAACACTTCGATGAACTTGTTGATCTGCTTCCACTTGCGCGACATCGCAGGGATCAGCGCCTGCTTGGCGTCGGTAACGCCGAGGTCGGCGAGGAACGGCCGGCTGAGGTCAAGGAAGCGACTTTTCTCGCGGTTGTGCTCAGCGGTAGGTGCCTCACGCAACTGCTGCGGCTTGCTTTTGAACAGCGAGCTTTTGTTCTTCTTGCTGTATTCCAACTGAGCTTCGTCGGTCAGCGACAGCAAGTGCGCGTTCTTGAACGACGCCGGCAACAGCTCGGCAATCGCTGCCACAGCGTCGGCCAGCGCGAAGTTCTTGGTGATGTCACGGGTCTTGTAGCGGTAGACGAAAGACAGGCACGGCTGCTCCCTGACCGTCACCGGCTTGATAATCAGCCGCTGCAACTCGGCTTCCTCGCCTGCGTACTTGGCCAGCACCAGCTTGATAAACGCATGCTGCGCGAGGCTTGCGCTGAGCAGTTCGATGAACTGGGCGTGATGATCCGGCGCAGGGCGGGCAGGTTGAGCGGTGACAGACATGAACAAAAACGCCTCGGGCTGAGAATGCCGGGCATTTTAGGGTGGATAGGGCTTCAGGGCACGGGCTTATTTGATCAACGGTTAATTCAAATGTGGGAGGGGGCTTGCTCCCGATGGCGGTAAATCAGCCAATGAATGGGTTGACTGACACAGTGCAATCGGCAGCAAGCCCCCTCCCACATTTTAAATCAGCGGCGTTTGGATTATTCGAGGACGATCAGGCGATTGGGCAACTCATTACGCGCCTGCGTCACCGGCACATGCACCTTGAGCAACTCGCCACAGGCCTCGATACACGCAATAAACCCCGCCAACGTCTGCCCCTGTTTCACCTGCTGGGTGAACGTCTTGACGATGCCATCCCAACTGTCGTCATGCATGCGTTTGGAAATACCTTCGTCCACCAGGATCTCCACATAGCGCTCCGCCTCGCTGACAAAAATCAGCACACCGGTGCCGCCGACCGTGTGGTGCAGGTTCTGCTCCAGAAACTGCCGCCGCGCCAGGTTCGAGGCGCGCCAGTGGCGCACGGATCGCGGGATCAACCGCGTGGTGATTTTAGGCAAACGAAACACCAGGCACAGCACGATAAACGTTGCCCACTGCGCCAACAGCAAGGTGTACATGGTCAGGTAGCCCGACAAATAATGCACCACACCGGGCACCACCAGGGCGATCAGGCTGGCCCACAGCAACGGGATGTAGGCGTAATCGTCGGCACGCGCGGCCAGCACCGTGACCAGTTCCGCGTCGGTGTTTTTTTCGACCCGGGCGATTGCCTCGGCGACCTGGCGTTGTTCGTGTTCACTCAGTAATGCCATGGTTGATGCTCTGTTCCAGTTATTGTCATTACCAGCCGCCCGAGGCACCGCCACCGCCAAAACCACCGCCGCCGCCTCTGAAGCCACCCCCACCGCCGCTGCTACCGCCACCGCCGCGCCCACTGCTGCTGAGGATAGCCAACAGGATCGCGCCCACCGGCAGGCCCATGCGATTGCACAGCCACAACACGCCGATCAGCAAGACAAACAAGCCGATGGAAAACCCTGGGTTATCCTTGGCAAAATTCGCGTCCGCCACATGCGCCGGCACTGCCAACGGCTCACCGCCGACCACCTGCACCATCGCCGCAACGCCGTCGCTGATGCCCTGGCTGAAATTGCCGGCCTTGAACTTGGGCGCGATCACCTGGTTGATGATCACCCACGACTGCGCATCCGTCAGCACGCCTTCGAGGCCGTAGCCGACTTCGATGCGCAGCTTGTGCTCATCGCGGGCGACAATCAGCAGCGCACCGTTGTCCTTGCCCTTTTGGCCGATGCCCCACTGGCGGCCCAGTTGGTAACCGTAGTCTTCAATCGGCACGCCCTGCAGGTCGGGCACCGTGACCACCACAACCTGGGCGCCACGGCTTTGCTCCAACGCCTGCAATTGCTGGGTGATTTGCTCGCGCGTTGCCGGGTCGATCATTTGAGCGCTGTCTACCACCCGCCCGGTCAATGCCGGGAAGGTCAGCGCCGCCTGAGCGGCGCCCACGCAGGCCAACAACCACAGCGCCACGCCTATCCGTAATAAACGCATCGACACCTCGCAACAGCCTTATTTGAACTTCACTTGCGGCGCTTTATCAGCGTCGGCACTGGTGGCTTCAAACGTGGCGCGAATCGGCAAGTCGCTGTACATCACGCTGTGCCACAGGCGACCAGGGAAGGTGCGAATCTCGGTGTTGTACGCCTGCACTGCCTGGATAAAGTCGCGACGCGCGACGGCAATCCGGTTTTCGGTGCCTTCAAGTTGCGATTGCAGGGCCAGGAAGTTCTGGTTGGCCTTGAGGTCCGGGTAGCGCTCGGATACCACCATCAAGCGGCTGAGTGCGCCGCTGAGGCCGTCCTGGGCTTGCTGGAACTGCTTGAGTTTTTCCGGGTTGTCGAGCGTGCTGGCGTCCACTTGAATCGAGGTGGCCTTGGCCCGCGCTTCAATCACCGCGGTGAGCGTGTCTTGCTCATGAGCCGCGTAGCCCTTGACCACTTCCACCAGGTTGGGGATCAGGTCGGCGCGCCGTTGGTACTGGTTCTGCACCTGGCCCCAGGCGGCCTTGGCCTGTTCGTCCAGGGTGGGAATGGTGTTGATGCCGCAACCGCTGAGCACGCTGCTGATCAGAAGCAAAGCTGCGGCCTTCAGGCCCCAGCGCGAATAGTGTGCTGCTTGCATGGTGGTTCTCCTGGCGTAACGTGATGGTATTTGATCGCTGACCCTATCGATCACGCGCTTAAGGCATAATCGGCTACCACTACTGGATTGCATCGAATCAATCAGCTAAAAGATGCCCTGGGTGACTGATAGTTCATAAAGAGCGCCGACGTGTGGCGTTTTTACTGCCGTAACACTCAAACAACAACATATGTTCCCCACATTTTGGCAGAACAGCGCATTTTTGCTGTGCAGTGAGCCGAAAAAGGATATTCATGAAAAAGCTGTGTTTGCTCGGCCTTGTTGCCACTCTGGCCGCTCACCCCGTTTGGGCAGAAACAACGCCTGCTGCGCTTAAAGACAAGGACGCGTTTGTCAGCGACTTGCTCAAGCAGATGACCCTTGATGAAAAAATCGGTCAATTGCGCCTGATCAGCATCGGCCCCGAAATGCCCCGCGAAATGATCCGCAAGGAAATCGCCGCCGGCCACATCGGCGGCACGTTCAACTCGATCACCCGCCCGGAAAACCGTCCGATGCAGGACGCGGCCATGCGCAGCCGGTTGAAGATCCCGATGTTCTTCGCCTACGACGTGATCCACGGCCACCGCACGATTTTCCCGATCAGCCTGGCCCTGGCCTCAAGCTGGGACATGGACGCCATCGGCCGCTCCGGGCGCATTGCCGCCCAGGAAGCCGCCGCCGACAGCCTCGACATCACCTTTGCGCCGATGGTCGACATCTCGCGCGACCCGCGCTGGGGCCGTACCTCTGAAGGGTTTGGCGAAGACACGTACCTGACGTCGCGTATTGCCGAGGTGATGGTCAAGGCCTTCCAGGGCACCAACCCGGCGAATGCCGACAGCCTCATGGCCAGCGTCAAGCACTTTGCCCTGTACGGCGCGGTGGAAGGCGGTCGCGACTACAACGTGGTCGACATGAGCCCGGTCAAGATGTACCAGGACTACCTGCCGCCGTACCACGCGGCAATCAAGGCCGGGGCCGGCAGCGTGATGGTGGCGTTGAATTCGATCAACGGCGTGCCCGCCACCGCCAACACCTGGCTGATGAACGACCTGCTGCGCAAAGACTGGGGCTTCAAAGGCCTGGCCGTCAGCGACCACGGCGCAATCGTCGAGCTGATCAAGCACGGCGTGGCCAAGGACGGGCGTGAAGCCGCCAAGCTGGCCATCAAGGCCGGTATCGACATGAGCATGAACGACTCGCTGTACGGCAAGGAATTGCCGGGGCTGCTCAAGTCCGGCGAGATCGAGCAAAGCGACATCGACAACGCCGTGCGCGAAGTGCTCGGCGCCAAGTACGACATGGGCCTGTTCAAAGACCCGTACCTGCGAATCGGCAAGGCCGAAGATGACCCGGCCGACACCAACGCCGAGAGCCGCCTGCACCGCAGCGACGCACGCGACATCGCGCGCCGCAGCCTGGTGTTGCTGAAAAACCACAACGACACCCTGCCGCTGAAAAAATCCGCGACCATTGCACTGGTCGGCCCGCTGGCCAAGGCGCCGATCGACATGATGGGCAGTTGGGCCGCCGCCGGTAAACCTGAACAATCAGTGACCCTGCTCGACGGCATGAATGCGGTGATCGGCGAAAAAGGCAAAGTGATCTACGCGCGTGGCGCCAACATCACCAACGACAAGGCCGTGGTCGACTACCTCAACTTCCTCAACTTCGATGCCCCGGAAGTGGTGGATGACACCCGCCCGGCGCAGGTGCTGATCGACGAAGCGGTCAAAGCCGCCAAGGAGGCCGACGTGGTGGTTGCCGCCGTGGGCGAATCGCGTGGCATGTCCCACGAGTCTTCCAGCCGTACCGACCTGAACATTCCGCAAAGTCAGCGCGACCTGATCAAGGCCCTGAAAGCCACCGGTAAACCGCTGGTACTGGTGCTGATGAATGGCCGCCCACTGTCGATTGTCGATGAGAACCAACAGGCCGACGCCATTCTGGAAACCTGGTTCGCCGGCACCGAAGGCGGCCACGCCATCGCCGACGTGCTGTTCGGGGACTACAACCCGTCGGGCAAGCTGCCGATCACCTTCCCACGTTCGGTGGGGCAGATTCCGACGTACTACAACCACCTGACCATCGGCCGGCCGTTCACTCCAGGCAAGCCGGGCAACTACACCTCGCAGTACTTCGATGACACCACCGGGCCACTGTTTCCGTTTGGTTATGGCCTGAGCTACACCACGTTCAGCCTGTCGGACATGGCGCTGTCGTCCACCACGCTGAACAAGACCGGCAAGCTCGACGCCAGCGTCACGCTAAAAAATACCGGCAAGGCAGACGGCGAAACCGTGGTGCAGTTGTATATCCAGGACGTGGCCGGCTCGATGATCCGCCCGATCAAAGAGCTGAAAAACTTCCAGAAAGTCATGCTCAAAGCGGGTGAAGAACGCACGTTGCACTTCACCATCACCGAGGACGACTTGAAGTTCTATAACGCCCAGCTCAAGTTCGCCGCGGAACCTGGCGAGTTCAATGTGCAGATCGGCCTGGACTCCCAGGCGGTGCAGCAGCAGACCTTCGAACTGTTGTAAAACAGCTTCAAGCGGCAAGCTTCAAGCGGCAAGAAAGAGCAGTTCTGCTTTTAGCTTGCAGCTTGCAGCTTGCAGCTTGCAGCTTGCAGCTTGCAGCTGGTGGCTTGCAGCCGTTGCTAACTCCTTCTGTCCAACAGGTTCACCACCAACCGATCAATCCAGCCCCACACCCGCTGCTTCACCCGCCGCCACAACGGCCGCGACTTCCAAGCCGCTAGGCTGACCGCCTGGCTCTGGGCAAAATCACGCTCGAAGCTGCCCGCCACCGCAGCCGTCAATTGCGGGTCCAGCGCTTCCAGGTTGGCTTCCAGATTGAAGCGCAAATTCCAGTGGTCGAAATTGCACGAACCGACGCTGACCCAATCATCCACCAGCACCATTTTCAGATGCAGAAAACACGGCTGGTATTCAAAAATCTGCACGCCCGCCCGCAACAGACGCGGGTAATAACGGTGCCCGGCGTAGCGCACCGACGGATGATCGGTGCGCGGGCCGGTGAGCAGCAAACGCACATCCACGCCGCGCCCGGCGGCACGGCGCAGCGCCCGGCGCACGCTCCAGGTCGGCAGAAAATACGGCGTAGCCAGCCAGATACGTTGCTGTCCGCTGTTCAAAGCGCGGATCAGCGATTGCAAAATATCGCGGTGCTGACGCGCGTCGGCATACGCGACGCGGCCCAGGCCCGGCCCGGTCGCCGGCACCTTGGGCAGGCGCGGCAAGCCGAAATGCGTGGCGGGCTTCCACTCCCGGCGCGCCGCATTGGCGTGCCATTGGCGGTCGAACAGCGCCTGCCAATCGAGTACCAGCGGGCCGCTGATTTGCACCATCACCTCATGCCAGTCGGCGGTATCTTGCCCCGGCGTCCAGAACTCATCGGTAACGCCCGTACCGCCCACCACAGCGATGCTCTGGTCAATCAGCAACAGCTTGCGATGGTCGCGGTACAGGTTGCGCATCCAACGCCGCCAGCTCAGGCGATTGTAGAACCGCAGCTCCACACCGGCATCGATCAGGCGCTTACGCAAGCCAAGGGTAAAGGCCAGGCTGCCGTAATCATCAAACAGGCAGCGCACGCGCACGCCACGCTCGGCAGCTTGCACCAACGCCTGCACCATCGCGTCGGCACAGGCCCCGGCTTCCACCAGGTACAACTCCAGCTCGACTTGCTGCTGCGCGCCGGCAATGCCTGCGAACATCTGCGGGAAAAAACTCGGCCCGTCGATCAGCAACTCAAAACGGTTGGCGCTACGCCACGGGAACACCGCGCCGCTCACGTCAACGCGCCGTAAAGATCAGCACCGCACCGACCGGCACCGACAAACTGATCGACTTAAGCCCCGCCGCCTTACGCAGCGCAGCAACGCCCGGCACCAGCTCGAAATCTTCGGCATGCAGCACTACCGGCTCCAGCGTCACCACCTGAAAGCGCCGGTCGTCCAGGCGCGTGGCCAACAGTTCAGCGCTATAGGTTTGGGTTTTGCCATGCAAGGTCACCGACAGCGGCAAGCGCAACTCCAACTGCGCGCCGGGGGCCAAATCGTTGATTGGTTGCAGGTTGATCTGCGCACTGATCAGCGCTTCGGGGAACGTCTTGATCTCGAACAGCTCATTGCGCATGCGCTCGTCACGCAGAGGAATGCCGCTGTTGACCGATTCCATCTCTACCTGCAACTGCGCAGCACCTTTGCCGTCGACCTTGCCGTGCAGCACCAGGAAGCGATGGACTTCAGCGATTTCGGTGTTTTTGGTGGTGACGAACGACAAGCGCGAGGACTCGTTGTCCAGGTACCAGTCGGCGTGGGCAGGCAGCGCGGCGGCGGCCAGCAAGGCAAAAGCCAGGGGTTTGAGATTGAACATAAGAACTCTGAGGCAAAAACCTGAGCGAACCTTAAGCGCAATATCACAAGCGGCGCAAATCCAATGTGTGAGGCCCCACTGCATCGTTGATGTAGCGCTGTCGCGCAGCAAACGGGCTCGGGGTTTTGTGGGAGCGGGGTTG
>NZ_LKBR01000067.1:0-492 GCF_002723595.1 Pseudomonas sp. ICMP 460 | reverse complement strand
CCGCCATCGGGAGCAAGCCCCCTCCCACAGTTTGACCGAGTTCGGCTTAGATGATCGTTCCCACGCTCTGCGTGGTAATGCCGCCCCGGACGCTCTGCGTCCCGAGTGGTTGAAGCAGATCAAAGGCGGGTCTTGAGTACACAGCAGATCTGCTTTTTTGCTTTTTGTGGGAGGGGGCTTGCTCCCGATAGCAGTTTTACAGTTGATACATGGGTTGACTGACCCACCGCCATCGGGAGCAAGCCCCCTCCCACAGTTTGACCGAGTTTGGCTTAGATGATCGTTCCCACGCTCTGCGTGGTAATGCTGCTCCGGACGCTCTGCGTCCTGAGTGGTTGAAGCAGATCAAGGGCGGATTTGCATATACAGCAGATCTGCTTTTTTTTGCTTTTTGTGGGAGGGGGCTTGAACTGGCCTAATGATCCCGGACACCTCTTAAGGGCGATATGATTCGCCCAATCAGGAGGTTCCATGCAAGAACGAAAGACCTAC
>NZ_LKBR01000066.1:0-493 GCF_002723595.1 Pseudomonas sp. ICMP 460 | reverse complement strand
TCGCCACAGTAATGTGGGCGGCCCAGCTTCCGGTTTGCCCTGAGCCAATAAGCCGGACGCGTGCGAGTTAGGCGTCACGCCCGGTTCCCCTTGTGGCGAGCGGGCTTGCTCGCGTCGGGGTGCGAAGCGCCCCCAGTAAAGGCGAATGCGGTGTATCAGGCACTCTGCGGAGGCTGCCTTTGGGGCCGCTTCGCAGCCCAACGCGAGCAAGCCCGCTCGCCACAGTAATGTGGGCGGCCCAGCTTCCGGTTTGCCCTGAGCCAATAAGCCGGACGCGTGCGAGTTAGGCGTCACGCCCGGCTCCCCTTGTGGCGAGCGGGCTTGCTCGCGTCGGGGTGCGAAGCGCCCCCAATAAAGGCGAATGCGGTGTATCAGGTACTCTGCAGCGGCTGGCTTTGGGGCCGCTTCGCAGCCCAACGCGAGCAAGCCCGCTCGCCACAGTAATGTGGGCGGCCCAGCTTCCGGTTTGCCCTGAGCCAATAAGCCGGACGCG
>NZ_LKBR01000065.1:228-562 GCF_002723595.1 Pseudomonas sp. ICMP 460 | reverse complement strand
AAAAAAAGCAGATCTGCTGTGTACTCAAGACCCGCCTTTGACCTGCTTCTGATCCGCTTCAACCACTCAGGTCGGCTTTCAGGCCGCCGTGCTCTTGCTTTTGATCTTGATCTAAGGCGCCCCGTTAAACCACGATGGCCGCCCGCAGGCTTGAATCCGTGGGTAACCCGGCAGGACGCCGGGTTAGCCGCGCTGGGCCAAGGATGGCCCATCGCGGCGGCCCACGGATTCAAGCCTGTGGGCGGGCATGCCGAGCCTAAGCGAGGCACCGAGTGGTGGGGCAAGAGCGTTTTGGTTACTTTTGCGCTGTTCAAAAGTGACTCGCTGTAAGAGC
>NZ_LKBR01000065.1:0-163 GCF_002723595.1 Pseudomonas sp. ICMP 460 | reverse complement strand
CCGAGTGGTGGGGCAAGAGCGTTTTGGTTACTTTTGCGCTGTTCAAAAGTGACTCGCTGTAAGAGCCAGCCCTTTCAAGGTCTTTGATAAAATCCCCCAAAACGCCAGTCAGGGGAACGAAATCGATGTGGGCAGAAGTTCTAGCGCGGTTTGAGAAAAAAGC
>NZ_LKBR01000064.1:0-574 GCF_002723595.1 Pseudomonas sp. ICMP 460 | reverse complement strand
CAACTGACAAAATGCTATCGGGAGCAAGCCCCCTCCCACAGTGGTTTTGTGTTGGGCCTGAGGTCACTATTACTGTTGCTGACCCACCGCCCAGGTCTAAAGCCCAGCAGCCATCAACATGTGGGAGGGGGCTTGCTCCCGATGGCGGATTGCCGGCCGACTTATTTATCAACTGACAAAATGCTATCGGGAGCAAGCCCCCTCCCACAGTGGTTTTGTGTTGGGCCTGAGGTCACCATTACTGTTGCTGACCCACCGCCCAGGTCTAAAGCCCAGCAGCCATCAACATGTGGGAGGGGGCTTGCTCCCGATGGCGGATTGCCGGCCGACTTATTTATCAACTGACAAAATGCTATCGGGAGCAAGCCCCCTCCCACAGTGGTTTTGTGTTGGGCCTGAGGTCACTATTACTGTTGCTGACCCACCGCCCAGGTCTAAAGCCCAGCAGCCATCAACATGTGGGAGGGGGCTTGCTCCCGATGGCGGATTGCCGGCCGACTTATTTATCAACTGACAAAATGCTATCGGGAGCAAGCCCCCTCCCACAGTGGTTTTGTGTTGGGCCTGAGGTCAC
>NZ_LKBR01000063.1:0-583 GCF_002723595.1 Pseudomonas sp. ICMP 460 | reverse complement strand
TCGTCGATCATGACGTGCTGCTGTCGCAACAGGCATTTGCCGATTTGCTCAGTGTTGAAGCAGTCAATGTGCTGTGGATGACGGCTGGCCTGTTTCATCAATACGCTGAGGGTTTGTTGCCGATCTTCGCGACACTTCGCTACCTGATTGTCGGTGGCGACGTACTCGACCCGAGCGTGATCGCGCGGGTTCTAAAAGACGGCGCACCGCAACACTTGCTCAACGGCTACGGCCCGACCGAAGCCACTACGTTCTCGACCACCTATGAAATCACGCGGGCAGACGAGGGCAGCATTCCGATTGGCCGCCCGGTCGGCAACAGCTGCGCCTACGTGCTGGATGCGCGCCAGCAACCCGTGCCGGTGGGCGTCACCGGTGAGCTGTATATCGGCGGCCAAGGCGTAGCGTTGGGCTACTTGAACCGTGCGGACCTCACCGCAGAGAAATTCCTCGCCGACCCGTTCAGCGACGCGGGCCTGATGTACCGCACTGGCGACCTGGTAGCCTGGCGTGCCGACGGCACCTTGCAGTACCAGGGACGCAACGACCAGCAAGTAAAAATCCGTGGTTTCCGCATCGAACT
>NZ_LKBR01000062.1:0-603 GCF_002723595.1 Pseudomonas sp. ICMP 460 | reverse complement strand
AGCAAGAGCACGGCGGCCTGAAAGCCGACCTGAGTGGTTGAAGCAGATCAGAAGCAGGTCAAAGGCGGGTCTTGAGTACACAGCAGATCTGCTTTTTTTGCTTTTTTTGCTTTTTTNGCGGGTTTTGCATACACAGTAGATCTGCTTTTTTTGCTTTTTGTGGGAGGGGGCTTGCTCCCGATTGCGGTGTGCCAGTTGAAAAATATTTATCTGACCCACCGCCATCGGGAGCAAGCCCCCTCCCACAGTTTGACCACATTCTGCTTGGGAGATGATCGTTCACACGCTCTGCGTGGTAATGCCGCTCCGGACGCTCTGCAGCCTGAGTGGTTGAAGCGGATCAAGGGCGGGTTTTGCATACACAGTAGATCTGCTTTTTTTGCTTTCTGTGGGAGGGGGCTTGCTCCCGATTGCGGTGTGTCAGTTGAAAAATATTTATCTGACACACCGCCATCGGGAGCAAGCCCCCTCCCACAGTTTGACCACATTCTGCTTGTGGGATAGATGATCGTTCCCACGCTCTGCGTGGTAATGCCGCTCCGGACGCTCTGCGTCCCGCTTTTTCAGCCATGGAATCTCCCACATTTGACCGCATTCAGCGTG
>NZ_LKBR01000061.1:0-684 GCF_002723595.1 Pseudomonas sp. ICMP 460 | reverse complement strand
TTGGGAAGGCGCAATGATGGGTGGCAGCTCGGCAGGCGCCAGTAGCGCAGTCAGTGCCCCTGGCAGTATTGGATTGGCCGGCGTACCTGGCATTGGCGCGCCGCCGAGTTGAATCTCGCAACTGCTGAAGATCCCGGCAGGGCCCATCACGATGTGTTGCCCACCGGCTTTCAGGGTGATGCTTGCACCCGCATCCAGAATCAAATGCGCGCCAGCTTTAAGGTGAACTTCCTGACCGGCTTCGGCGACCAGCGTTTGCCCGACGCGGGTGTGGCTGCTGTTCGCCACGCATAAATAATCGTTGGCCTTGAGCTGGGTTTTGCGGTCGGCGGTGACGGTGCGCTGGTCTTGCGCTTCCAACACGGCCACGCTGTTGCCCTTGATGATTTCCTTGCGCTCGTTACCGACGTGCAGAAGGCTGTCGTTTTCAACCCGATGCTGCATGTCTGCTGGTCTTGCGCTTCCAACACGGCCACGCTGTTGCCCTTGATGATTTCCTTGCGCTCGTTACCGACGTGCAGAAGGCTGTCGTTTTCAACCCGATGCTGCATGTCCCGCTGAGCGCGCAGGTAAATCAGCTCCTGGCCGCTACGGTCTTCCAGGTGCAATTCGTTGAAGCCGCTGCTGCCCGGTGAGCTGCGGCTGCGAAACACGCTGCGGGTTTTGTGGGCGGGCAGTTCGTAG
>NZ_LKBR01000060.1:0-689 GCF_002723595.1 Pseudomonas sp. ICMP 460 | reverse complement strand
GGTGCAATTGCGCTGATAGTGTCTGAAATGCTGCGACGTGATAAACGCTATGCAGCGGACATCGTGCTCTACACCTACGGCGCCCCACGCGCCGGCGACAGCACCTTCGTAGAAGCAGCCAAGCCCCTGACTCACCACCGCATCGTCAATCAAAACGATCCGGTCCCCAGCGTGCCATCGACGTGGATGAACACGTCCACCCAGCGCCAGTACGCCGGGCAAGGCGTCGTGACGGTAGTGAACCCGGCGCTGGGTTTGTCGTGGTTTGCACTGGGCATGATCAATATGACCGGTGAACCCTTCACTCACCACGGTACGCTGCGGCACTTCATGCCGGTCTACTTTAGCGCCCGCCTCAAGTCCTCGCTGCTGTGGAAGCCGGGTTGCAGCACCATCAATGACCACGGCTGCGCTGTCGCATTAAAGGCTATAGACGGCTTGCCGGATCGCGGTTCATTCCTGCGGCAAGTGATTGATAATGCCGACCACAAAATGGTGCATAGCTACATTCCAAACTGCTGGGCCAGCCTGCGTCGCTGGCAGCAAGCGCACCTGTCCAATCGTTCGCTGGTGACTGACGATGAGTTCTACCAAGTGGATGAGTCATTGAAGAATGCCAAGCGGCAAATACTCGACCTTGAGATGCGGCATGCTGCAAGGCCTGAACGCTACAGAAGTGGTAGCGCCGG
>NZ_LKBR01000059.1:0-784 GCF_002723595.1 Pseudomonas sp. ICMP 460 | reverse complement strand
ATGGGAACTCGGTCTACTGTGGGAGATTTTGCGCAATTACCTGCAGCAATTGCAGAGTGCCGATGGGCGTTCGCCCTTTTCGCCGTTGCCTTAGATTTTTAGTGGCTTTGAAGGCCTTATCGCGAGCAAGCCCGCTCCCACATTTGACTGCATTCCGGCATGGGAACTCGGTCTACTGTGGGAGATTTTGCGCAATTACCTGCAGCAATTGCAGAGTGCCGATGGGCGTTCGCCCTTTTCGCCGTTGCCTTAGATTTTTAGTGGCTTTGAAGGCCTTATCGCGAGCAAGCCCGCTCCCACATTTGACTGCATTCCGGCATGGGAACTCGGTCTACTGTGGGAGATTTTGCGCAATTACCTGCAGCAATTGCAGAGTGCCGATGGTCGTTCGCCCTTTTCACCGCTGCCTTGGATTTTTAGTGCTTTCAAGGGCCTCTTCGCGAGCAAGCCCGCTCCCACATTTGACTGCATTCCAGCATGGGAACTCGGTCTACTGTGGGAAATTTTGCGCAATTACCTGCAGCAATTGCAGAGTGCCGATGGGCGTTCGCCCTTTTCGCCGTTGCCTTAGATTTTTAGTGGCTTTGAAGGCCTTATCGCGAGCAAGCCCGCTCCCACATTTGACTGCATTCCGGCATGGGAACTCGGTCTACTGTGGGAGATTTTGCGCAATTACCTGCAGCAATTGCAGAGTGCCGATGGGCGTTCGCCCTTTTCACCGCTGCCTTGGATTTTTAGTGCTTTCAAGGGCCTCTTCGCGAGCAAGCCCGCTCCCACAATTGAC
>NZ_LKBR01000058.1:0-1003 GCF_002723595.1 Pseudomonas sp. ICMP 460 | reverse complement strand
CTGTAGTTTTCGAAACACCGGCCAACGACGTCTACAACAACGGTTCCACCGTTAGCACCACGATTACGAGCGCTACAGGCGGCAACTTCGAAAACCTGGTGCCGAACACTGCACCTGCTGTAACCACCATTGCAGACTCGATCGACACCACTACCGTTACTCTGACCGCAAACAACTCGGTCACCGAAGGCGGTCAGATTACCTACACCGCGACTTTGACCAATCCAGCACAGACGCCGGTAACCGTCACCTTGAGCAATGGCTCGGTAATTACCATCAAAGCCGGTGAGTCGGTTGGTACTGTGGCCGTCGATATCCCGGCTAACGACGTATACAACAACGGTTCCACCGTCAGCACCACGATTACGGGCGCTACCGGCGGCAACTTCGAAAACCTGGTGCCGAACACTGCACCGGCTGTAACCACCATCGTTGATTCGATCGACACCACCACCGTTACACTGACCGCGCCAAGCGCAGTCAACGAAGGCGGCCAGATCACCTACACCGCCACCTTGAGCAACAAGGCGGGCAGCGATGTCACGCTGAAGCTGGATAACGGCTCGTCCATTATCATCAAGGCGGGCAATACCGTTGGCAGCGTGACGGTCCCGGCGCCAAGCGATGACGTGTTCATCGACAAGAGCACGCAAACCGTCAAGATCACCGACGCTACTGGCGGTAACTTCGAGAAACTCGACGTTGCAGGCAATGGCGCCACCACTACGATCAACGACACCATCGACAAAGTTGATGTGGTTCTGACCGCTACCACCACGGTCGGCGAAGGCGGCAATATCGTTTACACCGCCAGCCTTGTGGATAAAAACGGCGCGCTGGTGAGCAACATCACCAACCCGTTGACCGTGACCTTGGACAACGGCAAAACCATCACCATCGGCGTCAACCAGTCCAGCGGCAGTGTCACCGCCGTGGCGCCGAACGATGTGTACAAAGGCGACCAAACTGTCACCACTGCGATCACTAACGTGACCGGCGGCGC
>NZ_LKBR01000057.1:0-228740 GCF_002723595.1 Pseudomonas sp. ICMP 460 | reverse complement strand
GCTTTTTTCTCAAACCGCGCTAGAACTTCTGCCCACATCGATTTCGTTCCCCTGACTGGCGTTTTGGGGGATTTTATCAAAGACCTTGAAAGGGCTGGCTTTTACAGCGAGTCACTTTTGAAAGGACCCAAAAGTAACCAAAAGGTCCTCGCCCCACCACTCGGTGCCTCGCTTAGGCTCGGCATGCCCGCCCACAGGCTTGAATCCGTGGGCCGCCGCGATGGGCCATCCTTGGCCCAGCGCGGCTAACCCGGCGTCCTGCCGGGTTACCCACGGATTCAAGCCTGCGTGCGGCCATCGTGGTTTAACGGGGCGCTTCTCAGATCAAAAGCAGATCAAAAGCAAGAGCACGGCGGCCTGAAAGCCGACCTGAGTGGTTGAAGCAGGTCAAGGGCGGGTTTGCATGCACAGCAGATATGCTTTTTTTGCTTTTTTTGCTTTTTGTGGGAGGGGGCTTGCTCCCGATAGCGGTGGATCAGTCACCTGATACAGTGACTGACACTCAGCAATCGGGAGCAAGCCCCCTCCCACAATTGTTTTTGCGCAGTGCTGGTTACACCACCAGCGACAGCAGCATGATAAAGATCAGCGCCACCACCGACAGGATGGTCTCCATCGCCGTCCAGGTCTTGAACGTCTCGGCCACGGTCATGTTGAAGTACTGCTTCACCAGCCAGAAACCGGCATCGTTGACGTGAGACAGGATCAACGAACCCGCGCCCGTGGCCAATACCAGCAGCTCACGGTTGACCCCCGGAATCAAACCCACCACCGGCACCACAATGCCCGCGCCGGTAATCGTCGCCACCGTGGCCGAACCGGTAGCGATACGAATCACCGCCGCCACTAGCCACGCCAGTAAAATCGGGTTGATCTGCGCGTTCACCGCCATGTGGCCGATCACGTCGCCGACGCCGCTGGTGACCAGCATCTGCTTGAAGCCACCGCCGGCACCGATGATCAGGATGATCGCAGCGGTGGGCGCAAGGCTGGCGTCGAGCAACTTGAGGATCTGCTTGGAATGAATGCCCTGGCGATGGCCAAAGGTGTACAGCGACAGCAGCAACGCCAACAGCAATGCGGTGATCGGGTGACCGATCATGTCCATCCAGTTACGTACTACGTGGCCGTCCGGCAGGCCGATGTCGGCGAAGGTTTTCAGCAGCATCAGGAACACCGGCAGCAGCACGGTGATCAAGGTGATGCTAAAGCTCGGCAGGTTTTTGTGTTCCGACTCGCGGGCCAGTTGGTCGACCAGTTCCTGGGACGGGTTGCCTGGAATGTATTTGGCGATAAACGTGCCGAAGATCGGGCCGGCAATAATAGCGGTTGGCAGTGCGACGATCAGGCCGTACAGAATGGTCTTGCCGATGTCTGCGCCAAACACACCGATGGCCAGCAGCGGGCCAGGGTGCGGCGGCACCAGGCCATGCACCGCCGACAGGCCGGCCAGCAGCGGGATACCGATTTTAATCAGCGATACGCCGGTGCGCCGCGCAACGATAAACACCAGCGGGATCAGCAATACAAAGCCGATCTCGAAGAACAACGGAATGCCCACCAGGAACGCGGCGAACATCATGGCCCACTGGACTTTTTCCTTGCCGAAGGCGCGGATCAGGGTCTGCGCGATCTGATCGGCGCCGCCGGATTCGGCCATCATCTTGCCGAGCATCGTGCCCAGCGCGAGGATGATGCCGACAAAGCCGAGCACCCCGCCGAAACCGTCCTGGAAGGCCTTGATGATCTTGTCAACGGGCATGCCCGAGGTCAGGCCAAGAAAGCCGGCCGCAATGATCAGTGCAATGAACGGGTGAACCTTGAACTTGGTGATCAGGACGATCAGCCCGATGATAGTAACCACTGCATCTAGCAGCAGGTAGGACTCGTGGGACATGCCAAACATGGGGGGTCTCTCCTGTTTGTTGTTGTTATTAAAGCGGGTATTCAATTTTTCGCCGGGGATAGCGCTATCTTTTCCGGCAAAAAATTATTTGGATGGTTCAAAACCGTGTTGCTGCCACCAGGCATTGGTTTGCTCAGCGAGCGCCTCGACGCTGTCTTCGCTGGCGTTAAGCGCCAGGGTCAGCGGCTCGCCCACAGGCGATTCCAGGGTGGCGAACTGGCTGTCGATCAGGCTGGCCGGCATAAAATGGCCGGGCCGATGCGACACGCGGTCGGCCGCCACGGCACGGGTCAACTCCAGGAATACAAAGCCCAGGCCCGGCGCAGCTTCACGCAGGTGGTCGCGGTATTTCTTTTTCAGCGCGGAGCAGGTGAGTACCGGGTGTTCACCGGCCTTGAGCGCGCGGCGCAATTCATCGCAGAGGATGTCGAGCCAGCCGGCACGGTCGTCGTCGTTAAGCGGGTGGCCGGCGCTCATCTTTTCGATGTTCGCGGCGGGGTGAAAGCTGTCGCCTTCAATCGCGGTGGCGCCGTTCAGGTGGCACAGGGCTTCGCTGACGCTGGACTTGCCACAGCCGGAAACACCCATGATGACCAGGGCGGTAACAGGTTGACTCATGAAACACCTCAGGACGCAGATAGCGCTACCTTTGCAGGCGGTAAGACGCGTGCAAAAACAGGCTTTTCCCGCGCCGTCTTGTCATTTTTATGGAGTGACGCGTGCATCCTCTCCAATCATTTGAACCGGATCAGGCAACCCAACGTTCAAGTATTTGCAGCCATTTGGAGACAGCGCTACCTTAGTGCCTCGATTTTTGTTTGGCAAGCCGCCTGATGACCTCCAAGAACGATAAAAATACGCGCACTACCGGTCGCCCTACCCTTAATGAAGTCGCCCGCCTGGCCGGCGTCAGCCCAATTACCGCCTCCCGCGCCTTGCGTGGCATCAGCACCGTGGCCACCGAGCTGGTGGAAAAAGTGCAACTGGCCGCCGCCGAACTCAACTACGTGGTCAACCCCGCCGCCCGCGCCCTGGCGTCGGCGCAAAGCCACTCGGTGGTGGTGTTGGTGCCCTCGTTATCCAACCTGCTGTTTATCGAAACCCTCGAAGCTATCCATCAAGTGCTGCGGCCCAAAGGTTTCGAAGTGCTGATCGGCAACTCTCACTATTCGCGCGACGAAGAAGAAAACCTGCTGCGCAACTACATGGCCTACCAGCCACGCGGTTTGCTGCTGACCGGGTTTGACCGCACCGAAAGCGCGCGACGGATGGTCGAAGCGAGCAATGTGCCGTGTGTGTACATGATGGACCTGGACCCCAACGCCGGCGTGAACTGCGTGGGTTTCTCGCAGTTGAATGCGGGTGAGACGGCAGCGGCGCATTTGCTCTCGCGTGGGCGCAAGCGCTTGGCGTATATCGGCGCGCAGCTGGACCAACGCACGCTGCTGCGCGGTGAAGGCTTTCGCCGTGCGCTGCAACACGCCGGCCTGTATGACCCGGCGCTGGAACTGCTGACACCGCGCCCGTCCTCAGTCGGTCTGGGTGGCGAGCTGTTTTTGCAACTGCTGGCCGCCCACCCGGACGTGGACGCGATTTTTTTCGGCAACGACGACCTGGCCCAGGGTGCGCTGCTCGAAGCCATGCGCCACGGCATCAGCGTGCCGGAGCGGGTGGCGGTGCTGGGCTTCAACGATTTGCCGGCGTCAGCATTTATGGTGCCGCGCCTGAGCAGTATCAGCACGCCGCGTGAGGCGATTGGGCGGCGCGCGGCGGAGCATTTGCTGACGATCATGGCAGGCAACAAAATCGCCAGACCGGTGGTAGACATGGGGTTTGAGTTGCAGGTGCGCGAGAGTACTTGAGCCGCTGATTGCCTCGCTCCGCGTGGGAAGGATCAGGCGAGCGTAGGACGCCAGTAGGACGAATCTGACATTACGGTAAACACCTTGCTCCTTTGCCTACGCTTACGTCGGACCCCACCGGCTTTCGCCCTGGGGGGGCGAGCCACTAAGGTTCGCCGGTCGCTGAATTTCTCGGTGATAGGGTGTTAGTTGCCTGACGCTTGGTCAACCTTAGTGCGCGAGCCTCCCCCATGATCACAGAAATTGAAAGCCCGCCAACCACGCTTTTCACAGTCACCCCCGACACAACCACTGAGACGTTGCTGATCAACAGCTACGAAACCGTGTGCTCGGTGCGCACCTTGTTGCTCGACCTGTCTGATGACCTCACCGGAAAACACCGCGATGTGGCCTTGGCGATTCACCAACTGAGCGAGCTGAGCGTATTGCTGGTGGGCCAGGCGATGGACCAGCACACACCACGCCTCTAAAGCGTGTGGATGGTTGCCACACTCTGCCGCGTACGCCGATGCAGGCTCCGTGCTACTGCGTAGTTGTTTTTCGCATTATGTGGTTACAATTAAAAAAGCAGTGATAAGCTCCCAGCGCCAAGCCGCAAGGCCACGCGGTCCGTTCTGGTTTGGTTTGGTTTGAAACGTCCAATGTGCACCTGACCGAAGGTTTCCCATGTCGACACTCACTCCCTCTGCCATGGACGGCATCGACCCAACCCGTGCCGCGCACATCAGCGCGCGCATTGACCGCCTGCCCGCCGTCGCCACCCTCTGGCGCCTGGTGGCATTGCTCTCGATCGGCGGCTTTTTCGAGCTGTATGACCTGTTCCAAACCGCTTACATCAGCCCCGGTTTAATCAGCGACGGGATTTTCCACACCGGCGGCGAGGGCGTATTTGGCTTCTCCGACCAGGCAGCGTTTGCCTCGGCGACCTTCCTCGGCCTGTTCCTCGGCGCCAGCTTGCTCAGCCCGATTGCCGACCGTTTCGGGCGGCGGGCGATTTTTACCTTTGCGTTGATCTGGTACACGATCGCTACGGTGCTGATGGGCATCCAGACGTCCGCGCTGGGCGTTATCTGCATGCGCTTTCTGGTCGGCATCGGCTTGGGTATCGAGCTGGTAACCATCGACGCCTACTTGTCGGAACTGGTGCCCAAGCGCATGCGCAGCTCGGCCTTTGCCTTTGCGTTTTTCATCCAGTTTTTGTCGGTGCCTTCGGTGGCGTTGATGTCGTGGTGGCTGGTGCCCCAAGCGCCCTTCGGGATCTCTGGCTGGCGTTGGGTGGTGCTGAGCAGTGCGGTGTTTGCGCTGTTTATCTGGCAACTGCGCAAGCGCCTGCCGGAATCACCGCGCTGGCTCGCGCAAAAAGGCCGTTTTGATGAAGCCGGGCACATCGTCGACACCTTGGAAGCGCGTTGCCAAAAAGACCATGGCAAGCCCTTGGATGAGCCGGAACCCGAAGCCGTCAGCGTGCACAGCAGCGGCCGTTTTGCCGATATATGGCAACCGCCCTACCGGCGCCGGGCATTGATGCTGATTGTGTTCCATGTGTTCCAGGCCATCGGTTTTTTCGGCTTCGGCAACTGGTTGCCAGCGCTGCTCTCGGGCCAGGGCCTCAGCGTCACCCATAGCTTGATGTACGCGTTTATCATCACCCTCGCCTACCCACTCGGGCCGTTGCTGTTCGTGAAGGTGGCCAACCGCTTTGAAAACAAATGGCAAATCGTCGGCTCGGCCATGGGCTCGATGATTTTCGGCAGCCTGTTCGCCCTGCAAACCACGGCAGTGGGGCTGGTGATTTGCGGGGTGATGATCACCTTTTGCAACGCCTGGCTGAGCTTCAGTTATCACTCATACCAAGGCGAATTGTTCCCGACCAATATCCGCGCGCGGGCGGTGGGGTTTTGCTATTCGTTCAGCCGCTTGTCCACGGTGTTCAGCAGTTTATTGATCGGTTTTATTCTCGAACATCTGGGCACCCCGGGCGTGTTGGCATTTATCGCCAGCAGCATGTTGATCGTGATCATCACCATCAGCTGGTTCGGGCCGCGTACGCGTAACCTGGCGTTGGAAAATATCGCCCACTGACGGCAAGGGTTGGCCGCCTGCGCGACAATAGTTGCCGCGACGGTCACGCCGTCCTCAATAAAACCGGGAGTCTGGCGCCCGGCATGCTATTTGCTCGAACTGTGTTACCGAACATATTCGCAGGTGACCGACCATGCTGGTTAACAACAACACTCAAGCCGTGTCGACGATCGAAAAGCTCAAGCGCTCCGACATGGACCCGGCCAATGCCGCCGCCAGTACGTTGTACAGCGGTGCCGTGCAGGCGGCGCAACAAAGCATCAGCGTGCCGATCGCACAGAAGGACCTGAACAAGGCCGGCGATCGCATCGATGAAGCGTTCGCTAAAACCCGCGTGCAGTTGCAAGCCACGACGGCGGCGGCCACGGCAACCACGGAGGTACCGGCAACCGGTTCGGCCACCAGCACCGCGCGCACCGACTTCAGCGACTACATGAAGCTGTCCCCGGCCGAGCGCATCCGCGAGCAACTGCTCAAGGAACAGGGGTTGACTGAGGTACAAGTGCAGGCAATGCCGCAGGAAAAACAGGACGCGATTGCCAAGCAAGTCGCCGAACGCGTGAAGCAGCAACAAGAACAGCAGGTAGCTGCGAAAACCGCTGACCCACAGGCGCAAGCGCTGAAACAAACACTGGCCGCGCTCTGAACCCGTAGCCGTTGAAGGGTGGCGCCAGACCGGCCACCCTTGCTCAACCAATATTTACAACAGCTTGCCTGGCTGATCCGTTGGGGCGCTGAACATCTGCTTCATCTCGGCCGAAAACGGCACATTCAAGTTCAGCGTCTTGGCCACAATCGGCGACTCGAACCATTTCACGTAGAGTGTTTTGGCTTCCCCTGATGCCATCAAGCCCTTCAGGGTGGTGTCCACCCTACGTTTCAAGCCGGGGTTATTTTTCGGCATGATCAACGCCAGGTGCTCAACCACCAGCACCTCCTGCAGAAACTGATAACGCGCAGGCTCGGCGGCGCTCGCCATCAGCGGGGCAACCACCACTTCATCAAACACCAGGCTATCGGCCTGTTTGTCGACCAACAACTTGAAGCCCTCGGCCAGGTTCCTGGCATGCACTTTTTTAAGGCTCCAGCCTTCGCGCTGTTCAAGCTGCCTAACCACCTCACCCACGGTGGTACCGTCAACAATCACCACGGATCGGCCATTGAGTTGCTGCAAGGTGTCGAGCTTTTCGCCGACCCTGCTGACCACTTTAATCGAGGCGGCGAAAGTTGAAACGCTGAAATCGACCTGCTTCTCACGCTCCAGCGTATGGGTGGTTGAGCCACATTCGAGGTCCACCGCACCGCTGCTGACGGCCGCGATACGGTCTTTGAAACGCAAGGGTTTGAAGCTCAAGGCCAGCTCATCAAGCTTCAAGCTCTGCTTCAGGTCATTGGCGATACGCCGACACAAATCGATGGAATAGCCCACCGGTTCGCCGGCCAGGGCTTGATAAGAGAACGGCAGGGCTTCCGCTGGATAACCGATCACCAATTGTTTGTTTTCGCGGATTTTGTTCAACACCGCATCGTTTGCAACCACGCCAGCCGACAGCATGCATAACGACAGGAATAAGGCACCTTGCAACTTCATAGTTCGTCCCACTCAGTGAAATAACCTGAGTGTTTATACGTAGCGCTTGGGGGGCAGCTCTGTAGGGTTCGTCTGAATGCGTAAACGGGGCGCCAAGGCTCGCTGCCAGGCATTCGTCGACAGCGAGCCGAAGCAAGACTATTGCAGTTGCAAGGTCGAATTGAACTGACTGATCGCATCCACCACGTGCCGAGAACCTTCCTGGATCTCCAGAATCACCTGCCCCGCTTCGTTCGCCAGCTCCACCCCAAGCCCCGTGCGGTTCAGGCTCGACTGCATGCTCGACACCGCGCTCAACGACAGGTCGTGGTTTTTGCGCACCACCTCCACAATCTCGACGGTGGCCAGGCTGGTGCGCGCCGCGAGGCTGCGCACCTCGTCGGCTACCACCGCGAACCCGCGCCCATGCTCGCCTGCCCGCGCCGCTTCGATGGCCGCATTGAGCGCGAGCATATTGGTTTGCTCGGCAATGCCGCGGATGGTCTGCACGATGGTGCCGATGATGTCCGATTGCTTGTTTACCGCGTCGATGCTCTGTGCGGCATGGTTCAGGTCGTGGGAAATTTCTTCGATGATCTGCACCGTTTGCTGCACCACCTCCGAGCCTTTGCGTGCGCAGGCATCGTTTTGCACTGAGGTGGCGTGGGCAGAATCGGCGGCGGTGCGCAACGTAGTGATTTGGTCGGTGATGTCAGTGGCAAATTTCACCACTTTGTACAGGCGCCCACTGGCGTCGAAAATCGGGTTGTAAGACGCTTCCAGAAACAGCGTTTTGCCGTATTTGTTTTTACGTTCGAAACGATGGGAGTGGTATTCACCGCGGTTGAGCGAGGCCCAAAATGCCTTGTAAGCCGGGGATTCGACTTCGCTGCGTGGGCAGAAAATACTGTGGTGTTGGCCAATGATTTCATCCAGTGAGTAATTCACCGTCCTCAGAAAATTCTCGTTGGCGTTGAGAATCTGGCCCTGAGGCGTGAACTCGATCACCGCCATGGAGCGGCTGATGGCGTCGATCAGGCTCTGGTTTTCATGCTCATGGTGAACCCGTGCGGAGATGTCCGAGGCTATTTTGATCACGCTTTGCACGTGGTTGTCGCTGCCCAGCACCGGCAGGTAGCTGGCTTCGAGCCACACTTCCTGGCCGCGCTTGTTCAAGCGCATGAAGGTGCCGCTGAATGCCTCGCCCCGCGCAAGGTCGCGCCACAGCTGGGTGTAGGCCTCGGTGTGGGTGTAAGCCTCGTCGCAAAAGAGCCGATGATGTTTGCCGCGAACCTCGTCCACGCTGTAGCCCATGGCTTTGCAAAAGTTGTCATTGGCGTCGAGTACCACGCCATTGCGGTCGAACTCGATCATCGCCAGGGAGCGGCTGATGGCGGCGAGTTTGGCGTTGGTCTCGGTGAGGGCACAGGAAAAACGTTCGATTTGTTGCAGGTCGGATTTGTGATGGCGGCTAAACATGGTCAGATCACCCTTGATTCCCGGCGCCCGGAAGGCGGATTCCATTCATATTTTGGACAGTGCTGACAAACCTGTAACGGCACACAACATCCGAAACGCTGTATGGGCTGAACGTTATCTACAGTTATGGGTGAGCATAGACAGGCCCATGCGCTATGCAAGACCACTAGTCAGGCGGCTTTTTCAACACTGTGCCGATGGCGGCAGAGGGATACGGGAAGGGTTTTCAAGCGATCAACAGCAACCGGGTGGCCGTTGATGGGTAATCGGTCGCTCAGAGCAGGTGGTTTCTGCTCTGAGCAGTGAGGCGGGAAAATCTTGCAGATGGTTGGGTTCCAACCGTGTTACTCAGTGGCCGAACAGGCCTGTCTCGGCCTTTTTGGTCTTCTTGTCGGCGCGTTTTTCATCGGCGGTCTTTGCCGGTTTTTTCTTCGCGGCTTTCTTTGAATCCATACCTTTGGCCATGATGCATGCTCCACTTGCAGGGGGATGTAGCAGTGGGTATACCACCTATTGCCGGGCAGAAGGCGCTTATAATCTTTGGCCCTTGATAACGCTCGCTTGAAGACCATGCCCGAACTGCACATCGAACCGCTGGCAGAGCCGCTGTGGCCGCTGCTGAACAAGTTTTACCGCAGCCATGATTCGTCAATGAAGGCCATGAAAGGCGGGCGTTTATGGGTGGCTCGCGACAGCCAAATTGTGGCCGGCCTGTGCCTGAGCCCGGTGGTGGGCGGCCAGTGGCTGACCGGGGTGTTTGTCGACCCGGCCTATCGCGGCCAAGGGGTGGCAGCGCGCATGATCACGCAGGCCGCGGCCAGTGTGGACGGTACGCTGTGGCTGTTGTGCCATCCGGACCCTGAAGGTCTGTATCAGCGCATGGGCTTCACGCAGGACACGCTATTACCGCAATCGCTCAGCGAACGGTGGGCGCGCTATAAACGCAACAAGCCAATGATCGCGATGGGCTTAGAGCGTTTAGTAAGGTAGACCTTGGATAATGTGTGATCGGCAGACAGAGCGCGCATGCTAGCCTCGGTGGCACAGCGGCCCACTTTTTGGATGATCATGAAAGCGACCTTTGCAGCTCTGTCCCTCACCGCCCTTCTCGCCCCAATGTTCAGCCAGGCAGCCGACACACCCATAACCGACCAGCACTATGCCAGCGTGCTCGCCGGCAGTTGGCGCGACCCGGCCAACAGCGCGCGCGACGGCTATCGGCATCCGCAGCAGACCTTGCAGTTTTTTGGCTTGCGCGCCCAACAAACGGTCATCGAGATCACCCCCGGTGGCGGCTGGTACAGCGAAGTGCTGGCGCCATTGCTCAAGGATCACGGGCATTACATCGCCGCTGTGCAGGCCGCGAGCAATTCCGAACAAACACTGAAAAAGAAATTCGCCGCCGACCCGGCGCGTTATGCCAAGGCCCACGTGGTTGAGTTCAACCCCAAAGCGCCAGTGTTCGGCAAACCAGCTTCGGCCGACGCCGTGCTGACCTTTCGCAATGTGCATAACTGGGTGGCGGCCGACACTGCAAGCGCCACGTTCACTGCGTTCTACCAGGTGCTGAAACCGGGTGGCGTGTTGGGCGTGGAAGATCATCGTGCCAAAGACGGCGCAGACCTTGCGGCCATAAAAGACAGCGGTTACCTGACCACGGCCCAAGTGGTGAAACTGGCGACCGATGCCGGGTTCACGCTGGCCGCGCAGAGTGAGGTCAACGCCAACCCGAAAGACACCAAAGACTACCCCGCCGGCGTTTGGACGTTGCCGCCGACGTTGACGTTGGGCGAGCAGGACAAGGCCAGGTATGTGGCGATTGGTGAGTCGGACCGGATGACGCTGCGGTTTGTGAAACCGGCTAAATAGAGGGGGCGAATATAAACCTGTGTGGGAGCGGGCTTGCCCGCGATGCAGGCACCTCGGTACATCAGGGTCACCGAGTTGTCTGCATCGCGAGCAAGCCCACTCCCACACAAAGCGCGTTCGCTGGGCAGGCAGTTACTCGTCAGCCGCTGGGTCCATGTCCGGGAACATCACCTCAATAAAGCCGAACTTGCTGAAGTCAGTAATCCGCGACGGGTACAACCGGCCAATCAGGTGATCGCACTCATGCTGCACCACTCGCGCATGGAACCCCTCGGCAACGCGCGTGATCGGCTCGCCCTTGGGGTCAAAACCCTCGTAACGAATCTGCTGATAACGGTCCACGGCACCGCGTAAACCCGGCACCGACAAACACCCTTCAAACCCTTCTTCCAGCACCGGGCTGAGCGGTGTGATCAGCGGGTTGATCAGAATAGTCTGCGGCACTGCCGGGGCGTCCGGGTAGCGCTCACTGCTCTCGAAACCAAAGATCACCAGTTGCAGGTCGACGCCAATTTGCGGTGCGGCCAGGCCGACACCGCCGACGTGCTCCATGGTCTGGAACATATCGTCAATCAACTGCCACAGTTCAGGGCTGTCGAACATTTCCGGCGGAACCGGTGCAGCAATACGCAGCAGGCGCTCATCGCCCATTTTCAGGATTTCACGGATCATCGATCAGACTTCGTCAGTAGTGGGCTTGGTAGGGTCTCGGCCAAGGCCTGAGACGTGCTGTTTTTCATCCGTGTGGGTGTTCTGGTCGAACTCTTTTTCGCCTACATCCTTGCCTTCAGCCGACATGTGTTCGATCACGGCATTCATCTCTGCGCCCAGCAACAGCACGGCGGCAGAAATATAGAAGTACAAGAGCAAGACGATAATCGCGCCGATACTGCCATACATGGCGTTGTAGTCAGCGAAGGTTTTTACGTAATAGCCGAAGCCCAGCGAAGCGACGATCCAAACCACCACGGCCAGCACCGAACCTGGGGTGATAAAGCGAAATTTTTGCTCGACATCGGGCATCACGTAGTACATCAATGCCACGGCAAACATCAGCAAAATCACGATCAATGGCCAGCGCAGGATGGTCCACAAGGTGACCACGAATTCTTGCATGCCGATTTGCCCGGCCAGCCATTCCATCACTTGCGGGCCGAGCACCATCAACGCAGCGGCAGCCAGCAGCATGCCGGCAATGCCGACGGTATAAAAAACCGACAGCGGAAAACGCTTCCAAATCGGCCGACCTTCGACCACGTCGTAAGCGGCGTTCATCGCACTCATCATCAAGCGCACACCCGCCGAAGCGGTCCACAACGCGATGACGATACCCACCGAGAGCAGGCCACCCTTGGATTGCTGCAATTGATCGATGACCGGGTTGACCTGTTCCAGCGCCTGCGGTGGCAGCACTAACTCCGACTGCAGGCGCAGCCAGGTAAAAAAGTCCGGCAGGTGCAAAAACCCGATCAGGGCAATCAAAAACAGCAGGAAAGGAAATAATGAGAACAGCATCTGGTAGGCCAGTGCCGAGGCATAGGTGGGCATCTCGTCATCGAGAAACTCTGTAACGGTGCGCACCAGCACTTTGTGCAGCTTGAGGCCTTGTAACACCGGAAAAATCATAGCGTCTCCTTTCGCCGCAAAAAGGTCGGGTTCATCGGCGACTCAGGGGCCGTTTTCTACACCAAGGTAGCCCATTTAGCGACCTTGAAACAATTTCGAAACTTTAACTGCAACAGATGACACAAAAACGGCCATCGATGGATGGCCGTCGGGCTGCGTGACACCAGCCAGCGATTCAGAATTACTTGGTAGCTTTTTTCACGGCATCTTTGGTATCGCCGACTGCTTTCTGCACTTCGCCTTTCTTTTCCTGAACCACGCCTTCGGCACGCAGTTTGTCGTTACCGGTGACTTTGCCGACACCTTGTTTGATGTTGCCGACAGCTTCGTTCGCTAAGCCTTTTGCCTTGTCAGATGTGCTGCTCATGGTATTTCTCCGAAAGAACAATCTAAGGTTTTTGGTCACTACCTAAAGATTGACCCGAGGCCGTTCAGCAGAGTTTCAATTATTTTTCAGCGGGCATTTCATCGCAAGTAGAAGGTTTGGCTTTATGTTTTGCAGCCAACCCACGAGAATGCGCGGCACATTCAGGCTATAACGCTGAATAACAGATCCCGTAGGAAGGTTATGAAACTCAATAAAGCACAGGCCATCGCTCGCAGAAACCAGGAACTGGGCGGTGCCGTACTCGGCATGAACAATTGCCACTTCACCGACCTGGACCGCAAACGCAATATCTGGTGGTTTGACCTGCCGGTGGGGCGTATTTCGGTTGGCCAATACGAGTGGATTCACTTGTTGATGCACAACGCCGAGTCCGACCAGTTGCTGCACCTGAAGGTGCCGACGGCGTTCCTGCGTGAAAAACTTGAAGGGCTGGTGGTGCGCAATGCAGGCAAGCGCAGCCCGGAAATCACCCTGGAGCTGAGTGCAGACAAGGACTCGTTCCTGAAGGACGTGCGCCCGGCTGGCGCCGGCGTGAGCTTCGCGCACCTGGCCCAGTAGACCCAACTGCAGCGGGCTGATCTTTCCCACGCGAGCTGATCGTTCCCACGCTCTGCGTGGGAACGATCATTGTGGGAGGGGACTGCGCCCTCCCAAAATGGATTGCAGCTTGATCGGCTTACTTTTTCAGGCCGAGCTTTTTGAGCTCTTCATCGCGCAATTCACGACGCAAAATCTTGCCCACGTTAGTCGTCGGCAATGCATCCCGAAATTCCACAACCTTGGGCACTTTGTAGCCGGTGACATTGGCGCGCATGTGCTCCATCACCTGGTCTTTGGTCAGGGTAGCCCCCGGCTTGACCACGATGAAGATCTTGATGTGTTCGCCGGACTTGTCGTCCGGTACACCGATGGCGGCGCACTGCAGCACGCCCGGCAAGGTGGCCAGTACGTCTTCCAGTTCGTTGGGGTAAACGTTGAAACCGGAGACCAGAATCATGTCTTTTTTACGGTCGACGATGCGCATAAAGCCGTCCGGCTGAATGATCGCAATGTCACCCGTTTTCAACCAGCCTTCACTGTCGAGGATCTCGGCGGTGGCCTCTTCGCGCTGCCAGTAGCCCTTCATCACCTGCGGGCCTTTGACGCACAGCTCGCCAATTTCGCCCAACGCCAACTCGACGCCATCGTCGCTGATGACTTTGCACACAGTCGACGGCACCGGAATGCCGATGGTGCCGATTTGAATGTGCTGGATCGGGTTGACCGTCGCCACAGGGCTGGTCTCGGTCATGCCGTAACCTTCGCAAATGCTGCAGCCGGTCACCGCTTTCCAGCGCTCGGCCGCCGCCAATTGCAGCGCCATGCCGCCTGACAGCGTGACTTTCAGCGCAGAGAAATCCAGCTTGCGGAAGCCTTCGTGGTTGCACAGCGCGACAAACAAGGTATTCAGGCCGACAAAGCCGCTGAACTTCCACTTCGACAGTTCCTTGACCATCGCCGGTAAATCGCGAGGGTTGCTGATCAGGACGTTGTGGTTGCCGATCAGCATCATCGCCATGCAATGAAAGGTGAAGGCATAAATGTGGTACAGCGGCAGCGGCGTGATCAATATCTCGCAACCTTCATTAAGGTTGGAGCCCATCAACGCCTTGCATTGCAGCATGTTGGCGACGAGGTTGCGGTGGGTAAGCATCGCGCCCTTGGCAACGCCGGTGGTGCCGCCAGTGTATTGCAACACGGCCACATCATTGCTGGCCGGGCAGGCATCGGTGACCGCTTGGCCATGCCCTTTGGCCAGCACGTCGTTGAACTTGATCGCCTTGGGCAGGTGATAAGCCGGCACCATTTTTTTCACGTACTTGATGACGCTGTTGATCAGCAGGCGCTTGAACGGCGACAACAGGTCGGCGACTTCGGTGACGATCACGTACTTGACGTCGGTTTTGGGCACGACCTTTTCCGCCAGGTGGGCCATGTTGGCCAGGCAGACCAGGGCCTTGGCCCCGGAGTCTTTAAATTGGTGTTCCATTTCCCGCGCGGTGTACAGCGGGTTGGTGTTGACCACGATCAGGCCGGCACGGATGGCGCCGAACACGGCAACCGGGTATTGCAGGACGTTGGGCAGTTGCACGGCGATTCGATCGCCAGGCTTCAAGTCGGTATGCTGTTGCAGGTAGGCGGCGAACGCGCCGGACAATTCGTACAGTTCACCGTAGGTGATTGTCTTGCCCAGGTTGCTGAAAGCCGGTTTGTTGGCGAAGCGCTGGCAGGACTGTTTCAGTACCGCCTGAATATTTGGATACTCGTCTGGATTGATCTGTGCAGCAATCCCGGCGGGGTACTTATCCTTCCAAAAGTCTTCGTTCATGGAAGCCCACTCCTCAGCGACGCGAATTCATCATCGCATTTGATGCGATTATTATTGGTGTATGTTTTTTTAAGTGCGTCCGGCGCGTTAGAGCAGGCCGAGACGTCACAAAGCGCGCCGAGAGTAGCAGCTTTGCCAAGGGCCGCCTAGAGCCAAAAGAGGGCTCTACAGTCATAAACATGACTCAAGAATGTTTAATAGTCACTTTTAGAGCAAAAATTCTATAACGCCAAAAAGACCTCTGGAATGGGCATTTCAGGACGATAAACAGCATTGTGGGAGGGGGCTGCTGCCGGTTGCGCCAGGTCAGTCGATACATCTGGTGACTGTTCCATTGCAATCGGCAGCAAGCCGCCTCCCACAGTTTGATTACATTTCAGATCACGCGATGTCGCGCAGCTCCCGGCGCAGAATTTTGCCCACCGGGGTCATCGGCAACGCGTCGCGCAACACAATATGTTTGGGCACCTTGTAGCCCGTGAAGTTAGCCTTGCAGTACACCTTCAACTCCTCAAGGTTCAGGCCTTGGGCGCGCGCCACCACAAACAGCTTCACCGCCTCCCCAGTGCGTTCATCCGGCACGCCGATCACCGCGCAATTGGCCACGGCCGGGTGGGCCATCATCACTTCTTCGATTTCGTTGGGGTACACGTTGAAACCCGAGACGATGATCAAGTCCTTCTTGCGGTCGACGATGCGTACAAAGCCGTCATCATCGATCACCGCAATGTCGCCGGTCTTGAGCCAGCCCTCGGCATCCAGCGCCTCGGCAGTCGCGGCGAGTTGCTGCCAGTAGCCCTTCATGACTTGCGGGCCTTTGATGCACAATTCGCCGCGTTCGCCCAAGGGCAACTCGACGCCTTGATCATCAATCACCTTCATTGCCGTGGCTGGCACCGGAATCCCCACGGTGCCCAGGCGCGATTTATTGCCGTACGGGTTGGTGCTGGCCACCGGTGAAGTTTCGGTCAGGCCGTAGCCCTCGCTGATCGCACAGCCGGTGACCTGCTCCCAGCGCTCGGCGACGGCCTTGATCAGCGCCGTACCGCCGGAGTTGGTGAGCTTCAGATGGGAGAAGTCCAGGTGCTTGAAGTCCGGGTGGTCCATTAACGCCACAAACAAGGTGTTCAACCCGAGCAGCCCGGTAAAACGCCACTTTTTCAGTTCCTTGATAAAGCCGCCAATGTCGCGAGGGTTGGTGATCAGCACGTTATGGTTGCCGGACACCATCATGCACATGCAATGCGCGGTGAATGCATAGATGTGATAAAGCGGCAGCGGCGCGATCATCACCTCCTGCCCTTCCTTGATCAGCGGGTGGCCGTGCTCGTCGGTCTGCGACATGCAGGCGCGCACCTGTTGCATGTTCGCCACCAGGTTGCCGTGGGTCAGCATCGCGCCCTTGGCCAGGCCGGTGGTGCCGCCGGTGTATTGCAGCACGGCGATGTCGTCCAGGGTCATCGGGTGGCGAGTCACACCCAGCCCGGCGCCCATGCGCAACGCGCGCTTGAACGATACGGCGCGTGGCAACGTGTAGGCCGGGACCATCTTTTTAACCTTGTCGACCACGGTGTTGATCAGCCAGCCTTTGGCGGCGGGCATCAAGTCGCCCATTCTGGCTTCGATCAGATAGTCGATCTCGGTGTCGGCGCACACTTCCTGCACGCGCGAACCGAACAGGTTGAGGTAGACCAGCGCGCGCACGCCGGCATCCTTGAACTGGTGGCGCATCTCGCGCGGGGTGTACAGCGGGTTGGTGTTGACCACGATCAACCCGGCGCGCAGTGCGCCAAACACGGCAATCGGGTAATGCAGCACGTTGGGCATCTGCACGGCGATGCGCTCGCCGGGCTTGAGGTCGGTGTGGTGTTGCAGGTAGGCGGCGAACGCCGCGCTCTGGCGATCAAGCTCGGCGTACGTCAGGGTGATGCCCATGTTGCTGAACGCCGGACGGTCGGCAAACGCCTTGCAAGAGCGCTCGAAGACTTCGATCACCGATGTGTAGGCGGTGAGGTCGATGTGGCTGGGAACGCCCGCCGCGCGTTTGTCATTCCAGAAGTCAGGTTGCATTATTCTTATCCTCTTACCTGAGTGTGTCCGGCCGCTGCAGCGATAAAAGTGTGCTGCCAAAAAAGCGGAGCTCTTGGGGACGGTAGCAGTTATGGCCAACCAGGCAATACAGGAAACAGCCTCATTTATTGCGTGAATCTTCCTACAACGGCTTGCACTGATCAGGCGCGTCTCATGCGCTGAGCTATACACTGCAATCCCCCTGAGCAAAGGAGCCGCCATGCACCACAGCACCTTCTGGCTGACCGCGAATGACCACAGCCGCCTGTACGTCAATCAATGGCTGCCCGATGGCCCGCCCAAGGCCCTGGTGATGCTGTGCCACGGCATGGCCGAGCACAGCGGGCGCTACGCGCGCCTGGCCCAAGCGTTGTGCAACGCAGGTTACGGCGTGTATGCAGCTGACCAGCGCGGTCACGGCCGCACCGCCGACGAAGGCACGCTGGGGTTGTACGCCGAACACGATGGCTGGCACACAGTCGTCGGCGACCTCGCCAGCCTCAACCAACACATTGGCCAACAGCAGCCGGGGCTGCCGATCATTTTGTTGGGCCACAGCATGGGCAGCTATATCGCCCAAGCCTACTTGTTGCACCACAGCGCCAGCCTGAATGGGACAATTCTCAGCGGTTCGAATTTCCAGCCGGTGGCGCTGTACCGCGCGGCGCGGCTGATTGCGCGCCTTGAACGTATGCGCCAGGGCCTGCGTGGGCGCAGTGGCTTGATCGACTTTCTGTCATTTGGCTCGTTCAACAAAACGTTCAAGCCAAACCGCACCGCGTTTGATTGGCTCAGCCGCGACCCGAGCGAGGTGGATAAGTACATCAACGACCCGCTCTGCGGGTTTCGCTGCACCAATCAGCTGTGGGTCGACCTGTTGGGTGGCTTGCAGCAAATCAGCAAAGCGTCCAATCTCGCGCAGATTGATCCGGGCCTGCCGATTCTGGTGATCGGCGGTGAATGTGATCCGGTGAGTGAGGGCAAGCGTCTCAAAAGCCTGGCCCATGCGCTGCGTGAGGCCGGCTGCCAGAACGTGCAATTAAATGTCTACCCGCAGGCGCGTCACGAAGTGTTCAACGAAACCAACCGCGATGAAGTCACAGCGGATGTGCTGAGCTGGCTCGACCAGGCCCTTGCGTTGCGCACGCCGGCCCGCTGTGAATGACTTCTCGTTTAAAATACGCCGCTTAAATCAGTCAATTAAATTACCGATTAGCCACAGGATGCACCTTTAGATGACTCAGGTTAGCAACACCCCGTACGAAGCCCTCGAAGTCGGCCAGACCGCCAGCTACACCAAGACTGTCGAAGAGCGCGATATCCAGCTGTTCGCTGCGATGTCCGGCGACCACAACCCAGTGCACCTGGATGCCGAGTACGCCAAGGCGACCATGTTCAAGGAGCGTATCGCCCACGGCATGTTCAGCGGCGCCCTGATCAGCGCGGCGGTTGCCTGCGAGCTGCCTGGGCCGGGCACCATCTACATCGGCCAGCAGATGAGCTTTCAAAAGCCGGTGAAAATCGGCGACACCCTGACCGTGCGTCTGGAAATCCTCGAAAAGCTGCCCAAGTTTCGCGTGCGCATCGCCACCCGCGTATTCAACCAGCGCGACGAGCTGGTAGTAGACGGCGAGGCGGAAATTCTGGCGCCGCGTAAGCAGCAGGTTGTGACGCTGACCGAGCTGCCGCCAATCAGCATCGGCTGATTGCAGAACAAAGCGGGAGGGAGCTGGCTGCCGATTGCGATCTATCAACCACCGAATACAGTGGCGGATAGATTGCTATCGGGAGCAAGCACCCTCCCACATTTGCGCTGCTGGCTAATGCAAAAAAAGTGGGAGGGGGTTTCCCCCCCTCCCACTTTTTGTTACAGCGCAGGGCTTACGACTGAGCGCGAGCCTGGTTACGCAGGGCTTTTACCTGGTCGTGGTTGCGTTGTGCGCCGTGGAACTGACGCTCAACCAAATCACGAATGCCCAGCAGGTTGTGCTTGTTGATCTTCTCGATGGCTTCTTTGTAAGCCTTCAGTGCGTGGTCTTCACCGCGCTCTGCTTCGTTCAATACCGCTTCTTCGTCTTTGCCGGTCACCATCGACTTCACGTCGACCCAGCCGCGGTGCAGAGCGCCGGCAACACTGCCGGAATCTTCCGGGTCACCGCCCAAGGCTTTTACAGCAGTTTTCAATTCAGCAGCGGCGGTTGCGCAGTCAGCTGAACGCTTGGCGAACAGTGCTTTGAGTTCTGGATGCTTGATGTCTTCAGCACACTCTTGGAAGCCTTTCTGGCCGTCGATGCTGGTTTCGATCAGGTCGTTCAGTACGGAGATCGATTCTTTGTTGATGTCGGTCATTTTTCAATTCCTTATGTGGGTTGAGAAAGCTTGCATGAATGATTGCAGCCCTCGTGCCAGCTTTTGAAAAACTATTTTAATTATAAATTTCAATAACTTACGATTATTTGAACCATCTGTATGTGCGTTTTTTGCATGATCTGTCATTTGGCCTTCATGCAGAATGCCTGTATTTTCGAACACCTCGCCTCAACCGCACGAAGCCCATGAACCCCGAAAAACTCGAACTGCTGATCACCCGCCAAATGCCCTTCGGCAAGTACAAGGGAAGGATCATCGCCGACCTGCCAGGCCCGTACCTGAATTGGTTTGCCCGTGAAGGTTTCCCGCACGGCGAACTGGGCGGCCTGCTGGCGTTGATGCAGGAAATCGATAGCAACGGCCTGTCCGAACTGCTTGAACCGCTGCGCCTAAAACACGCTAAACCCGCACCCCGCCATTGAGTGAGAGCCCCGCCATGCCAAGGAATGCTGATAACGAAAGTCACTGGCAAGCCATCGCCGGGCGCTACGAACTGGAGCCCGGGCCGATCAATCTGGAAAACGGCTATTTCGGGCGCATGAGCCGTGCGGTGCAAGCGCAGTACCTGGAGCACGTGGCGTTTATCAACCGCAGCAACGCGGTGTATGTACGCCAGCGCTTCGAACAAGGCGAAAACCTCGAGATTCGCCGCCAACTGGCCGAGTTGATCAATGTCGACCCCGCATCGGTGGCCTTCACCCGCAACGCCACTGAGGCGTTGCAATCACTGATCCGCAACTACAACCGCCTGCTGCCGGGCGACCAGGTGCTGATCAGTGACCTGGAGTACGACACGGTCAAAGGCGCCATGCGTTGGCTGGCAGGTGCGCGCGGGGTGGAAGTGATCGAGGTGTGCCACACGCACCCGGCGAGTTTCGACAGCCTGGTGCAGACCTATCGTGATGCGTTCGTGCGGCACCCGCGCCTCAAGCTGATGGCGCTGACCCATGTTACGCACCGCACCGGCCTGGTGATGCCGGTTGAGGCGATTGCCAGGGCAGCGCGTGAACATGGCGTGGACGTGATACTCGACGGCGCGCATGCGTTGGGCCAGATCGAGTTCAACCTCACCCAATTGGGCATTCAGTTCGCTGGCTTTAACCTGCATAAATGGATTGGCGCGCCGCTGACCCTGGGTTTTATGTACATCGCCCCGGAGCGCTTGGCCGACATCGACCCGGACATGGGCGAGTTTCACTACCCCGCCACCGACGTGCGTGCACGCACGTCTTACAGCACGCCGAATTTTCCGGCACTGATGACCTTGCCTCGGGTGTTTGAAGAGCATCGCGCGTTGGGCGGCTCGGCGGCCAAAGGCGCGCGGGTCAATTATTTGCGCAATCTGTGGGTGAGCCAGGTGCAGTCATTGCCAGGCATTGAAGTGCTGACCCCGGACGACCCGCGACTCTATTGCGGGATCACTGCGTTCAAGTTTATCGGGCGCGATCAGCAAGCGATGGCAGACCAGTTGCTCAACAAGTACGCGCTGTTTACCACGACGCGCATGGGCGCCGCGTTCGGCAGTTGTATCCGGGTGACGCCGGGCCTGGTGACATCGGCAGCAGACATGGGTGTGCTGGTCAACGCAATCACCGAGCTGAGCACCGATTAACTGTGGGAGCGGGCTTGCTCGCGATGCAGGCACCTCTATTTGCCAGGCACACCGCGTTGAGGCCATCGGGAGCAAGCCCCTCCTATAAAACTACAAATAACCTGTTGTTTTTGAGTGCATATCCGTTATTGAGGTTATGGCTTATATCGGTTCCGCTCTTACAGCGGGTCACTTTTGAAAAGCGCAAAAGTAACCAAAACGCTCTTGCCCCACCACTCGGCACCTCGCTTAGGCTCGGTGTGCCCTCCCTCCGATATTACGAAGCGGGCCGCCGCGACGGGGCGTCCCTGCCCCGTCGCGGCTAAACCGGCGTCCTGCCGGTTTACCCGCTCCGTAATATCTGCGTTCGGCCATCGTGGTTTAACGGGGCGCTTCCAGATCAAGATCACAATCAAAGGCAGGCGGCCCGAAAGCCGACCCAATCTCCCACGCTGAATGCGGTCAAATGTGGGAGATTCCATGGCTGAAAAAGCTGGACGCAGAGCGTCCTTAGCGGCATTACCACGCAGAGCGTGGGAACGATCATCTACGCCGACCCAATCTCCCAAGCAGAATGTGGTCAAACTGTGGGAGGGGGCTTGCTCCCGATGGCGGTGTGTCAGATAAATATTTTTCAACTGACACACTGCTATCGGGAGCAAGCCCCCTCCCACAAAACCAAAAAAAAGCAGATCTGCTATTTATGCAAAACCCGCCCTTGATCTGCTTCAACCACTCAGGTCGGCTTTCAGGCCGCCGTGCTTTATGCAAAACCCGCCCTTGATCTGCTTCAACCACTCAGGTCGGCTTTCAGGCCGCCGTGCTTTTGCTTTTGATCTGCTTTTGATCTAAGAAGCGCCCCGTTAAACCACGATGGCCGCACGCAGGCTTGAATCCGTGGGTAACCCGGCAGGACGCCGGGTTAGCCGCGCTGGGCCAAGGATGGCCCATCGCGGCGGCCCACGGATTCAAGCCTGCGGGCGGGCACACCGAGCCTAAGCGAGGTGCCGAGTGGTGGGGCAAGAGCGTTTTGGTTACTTTTGCGCTGTTCAAAAGTGACTCGCTGTAAGAGCGAAACCGATACAAGCCATCACCCAAATCCGAGTGGTGGGGCAAGAGCGTTTTGGTTACTTTTGCGCTGTTCAAAAGTGACTCGCTGTAAGAGCGAAACCGATACAAGCCATCACCCAAATAACGGATATGTACCCAACCTGAACAACACCCCAAGCCCGCTTGCTGCGCGACAGCGCTACATCAAAGATGCAGTGGGCCCTCCCACAGTTGGATGCATGTGAAGCCCAAGGTTTTCTGCAGGCAAAAAAAAGCGGCGCACCGACCAAGTGCACCGCAAAAATGCCGTTAAGCACAGCAACAACGATTCGGTGAATCAGATCAATCCAGCAGCGCCAGCGCCTGCGCGGTGACTTCCTGAATGCGTGCCCAGTCGCCGTTCTTGACCCACTCAGGGTCGAGCATCCAGCTACCGCCTACGCACATCACGTTTTTCAACGCCATGTACTGCTTGATGTTGGCCGGGCCAACACCGCCGGTTGGGCAGAATTTAACTTCGCCAAACGGGCCGCCGAGGGCTTTGATCGCCGCGACGCCGCCGCTGACTTCAGCCGGGAACAGCTTGAAGCGGCGATAACCCAGGCCGTAGCCTTCCATGATGCCGGAGGCATTGCTGATGCCCGGCAACAACGGAATCGGGCTGTGCACCGAGGCTTCCAGCAGGTCGCGGGTGATGCCGGGGGTGACGATAAATTGCGAGCCGGCGACCTCGGCCGCTTCGAGCATATGGCGGTCGAGCACGGTGCCGGCGCCTGTGCAGAGCTCCGGGCGTTGCTCACGCAGCACCTGAATGGCCTTGAGGCCGAACTCGGAACGCAGGGTCACTTCCAATGCGGTCAAACCACCGGCTGCCAAAGCATCGGCCAGCGGCAGGATGTCCTGTTCGCGGGCGATGGTGATGACCGGCAGGATCCGCGCCTTGGCGCAGAGGCTGTCGATCAGGGCAACTTTATCCGCCATGGACACGGTAGTTTGAGGGCTTTTCATAGCGGCTGATCCTTGGCTCATGGGCACCAGTAAATCTCTAATGTAGGTTGCAAAAACGCGCGAATCGGCATGGCAGCAATGTCATCACTGGCCAGCGCGGCGCTCAAGGTGGTCAACTTCGAGCTGCCGGAAATCGACAGCACGGTGTAATGCGCGGTGGCCAGCAACGCGCGACTCATGGTCAAGCGCTGATGCGGCACGGTCGGCGCCAGCATTGGCCAGCAACGGCGAGTACCGTCAGCCTGCAGGGCTTCGTTCAGGTTCGGGCTGTTGGGGAACAGCGACGCCGTGTGGCCGTCATCGCCCATGCCGAGCACCAGCACATCAATGCCCGGCAGCTCTGCCAATTGGCGATCAGCCAGTTCGGCGGCGTCTTCAAGGTTCGCGGCAACGTTGTACAGGCTCAAAAACCTGGCCTTGGCCGCTGGGCCTTGCAGCAGGTATTTCTTCAACAGGCCAGCGTTGCTGTCGGCGTGTTCCACCGGCACCCAACGCTCGTCGGCCAGGGTGATGGTGACTTTGGACCAGTCCAGGCCTTGTTTGGCCAGGTTCTGGAAGAACGCCACGGGGCTGCGGCCACCGGACACCACCAACGTCGCCTCACCACGCGCACTGATGGCCGCGCGCAGTTGCTCGGCCACGTCATTGGCCAAGCCGTCCGCGAGCAATGCGGGCGTACGGTACTCATGAGCGCTGACGCCCTGAGGCAGTTTCAATTCAGATATCGCCATACCACGACCTCCCATCCCGCGTGATCAGTGCTATCGAGCTCATCGGCCCCCAGGAACCCGCCGCATACGGCTTGGGCGCATCACCGGATTTTTTCCACCCGGCGATCAACTGGTCACACCACTTCCACGCGGCTTCGATTTCATCTTTGCGAACAAACAGGTTCTGATTGCCGCGCATTACTTCCAGCAACAACCGCTCGTAGGCATCGGGAATCCGCGCGCTGCGATAGGTGTCGGAAAAATTCAGTTGCAACGGCCCGCTGCGCAGTTGCATGCCCTTGTCCAGGCCCTGCTCCTTGGTCATCACGCGCAATGAAATACCTTCGTCCGGCTGCAGGCGGATGATCAGCTTGTTGCTGATCTGCAAGCGCTGCTCCGGGGCGAAAATATAGTGCGACGGTTCCTTGAAGTGGATAACGATCTGCGACAGCTTTTGCGGCATGCGCTTGCCGGTACGCAAGTAAAACGGCACACCGGCCCAGCGCCAGTTGCGAATATCGGCACGCAGGGCAACGAAGGTTTCGGTGTCGCTCTGGGTGTTGGAATTCTCTTCTTCGAGATAACCCGGCACCGCCTTGCCGGCGCTGTAACCCGCGATGTATTGGCCGCGCACCACTTGGGTGGTCAGGCCGTCCGGGCTGATCGGCGCCAGGGCCTTGAGCACCTTGACCTTCTCGTCACGAATGCTGTCGGCGGACAAGTCAGCCGGCGGGTCCATGGCGATCAAGCAAAGCAGTTGCAGCAGGTGGTTCTGGATCATGTCGCGCAGTTGGCCGGCCTTGTCGAAGTAACCCCAGCGCCCCTCGATGCCTACTTGCTCGGCCACGGTAATTTCAACGTGGGAGATGTAGTTCTGGTTCCACTGGGTTTCGAACAGGCTGTTGGCAAAACGCAGCGCGATCAGGTTCTGGACGGTCTCTTTGCCCAAGTAGTGGTCGATGCGGTAGGTGCGGTTTTCCGGAAAAAACTGCGCCACGGCGTCGTTGACCTTGCGCGACGACTCCAGGTCCGAACCGATGGGTTTTTCGAGGACCACACGGGTGTTCTCGGCCAAGCCGACCTTGGACAGGTTTTCGCAGATCGCGCCATACACCGCCGCCGGGGTGGCGAAGTAGGCAATCAGACGCTGCTCGGTGCCGGCGATTTCAGCCAGGGCCACATAGTCGTCAGCCTTCAAGAAGTCGACATGCACGTAGGTCAGGCGCGCCAAAAACCGCTGGGCGATGCCTTCGTCGAGTTGCTTGCCGACATAATTGCGCAATTCTTTTTCGATATGCGCCATGTGCTGCTGCTCGGAACCGGCTTCACGGGCCAGGGCCAGGATGCGCGTGTCGTCGTGCAGGAGCCCGGCGCCATCAAGTTGATAGAGGGCAGGAAATAACTTGCGAAGCGCCAGATCACCCAACGCGCCAAACAGGGCAAAGGTGCAGGGTTCTACGGTTATCGAAGGCATGATGTTTGTTCTTTTATCAAGTTAAGCTACAAATACCTTTTTTCAAGGCATCACTCAAGGGAAAATGTAGTAATAACCACAACATATTCCCGAATTACGCATTGCGAGTGGTGGTGTTCAGCTACCCTCAGTAGGATAGGCCACCGCAAAAGGCCACTCATCGATTAGTTGCCACCTTTTATTTGCATCGTCGCCCGAAGGAAGACTGAATGGACCGCGTGCGAAATCTTCTGGAACAGATCCGGAACCGCCTCGAAGAACTCAACAAGGCTGAGCGTAAAGTTGCTGAAGTCATCCTGCTCAACCCGCAGCAGGCCACACGCTTCTCGATCGCCGCCCTCGCCCAAGCCGCCTCGGTCAGTGAACCGACGGTCAACCGCTTCTGCCGTTCGTTCGGCGTCAGCGGTTACCCTGAACTTAAATTGCAGCTGGCGCAAAGTTTGGCCAGTGGTGCGGCGTATGTCAGCCGCGCCGTTGAGGCCGATGATAACCCCGAGGCCTACACCCAGAAAATTTTTGGCAGCGCGATTGCCTCGCTCGACAGCGCCTGCCAGGCGCTGGACCCTGCCCTGATCAGCAAAGCCGTAGACTTGTTGATTCAGGCGCGGCAGATCCACTTCTTCGGCCTCGGCGCTTCGGCACCGGTGGCGATGGATGCGCTGCACAAGTTCTTCCGCTTCAACCTGGCCGTCACCGCGCATGCCGACGTGCTGATGCAGCGCATGCTCGCCTCGGTGGCCCACACGGGCGAGTTGTTCGTGATTATTTCCTACACCGGGCGCACCCGCGAGCTGGTGGAAGTGGCGCGTATTGCGCGGGAAAACGGTGCTTCGGTGCTGGGCGTGACCGCCGAGAACTCGCCGCTGGCCAAAGCCAGTACGGTGAGCCTGAATATTCCGCTGCCGGAAGACACCGACATCTACATGCCGATGACCTCGCGAATCATCCAGCTGACGGTGCTGGATGTGTTGGCGACGGGCATGACATTGCGCCGTGGCGTGGATTTCCAGCCACATTTGCGCAAGATCAAAGAGAGCTTGAATGACAGCCGGTATCCGGTGGGGGATGAGTTTAACTAGGCCTGAAGGTGTCGTGATGGTACTGGCCTCATCGCGAGCAAGCCCGCTCCCACAGTTGACGGTATTCCACGCGGGGACTCGGTCAAAATGTGGGAGCGGGCTTGCTCGCGATGGGGCCATCAGCCACCCTGCTAAACCCCAGCCCTGGCCTGCAAACTCAAATGCGCCCTCTCCCCCGGCGCCAGGCTGGCGCCCGCCATCGCCGACTCCACGCACACAAACCCCGACGCCTCATTGAAGCTCACGCCGAGCAACGGCTGCCGGCCGGGGTGCCACACCACGGTGTCGGCGCTGTTGCCGGTGTCGATGCACAGTTCGCGCTGCCAGGCGTGATCTTTGAGGTGCAATTCACCGTCGTGCTGAAACACCCGCTGGCACCCGCCGTCCACGCGCAACTCGCCTTCCTGCTGGCAAACCTGGCGATTGAGCTGGTCATAACCGTGCGCGCCATCAAGCCCAGACAGCGCTACCTCACCGACGTTGCCAATTCGCCAATAGGCGTGCAAAGCATGGCTCAGTTGGCACGGCAGTTCGTCCTGATGCTCGGTGCACAGGCGCAATTCCAGGGTTTCGCCCAAGTGCGCGTGCAGGTCGACCTGCCAGTCGCACAGTTGCAACTGCCAGTGCAGGCGCACGCCGTCGTCCGCGGTGCTGCTGTCGAGCAGTTTCCAGTCGATCAAACGCGCCCAGCCATGCGATGGCCACGCGTTTTCGCACGGATGGCGCCCATACCACGGCCAGCACACCGGCACACCGCCACGAATGGCGCCGACTTGTGGCCATTTGGCTGCGCACCACAGCCAGGGCTTTTGACCTCGCGGCTGGAAGTGCAGCAACTGCGCGCCCTGGCGACTGAACACCGCCTGGCACAGTGGATGGTCGATCACCAACACGTCACGCATCTGAAAGCGCTCCCAAGCGAACACCGGTTGCTCGCGCAGGGACTTGAAAAAGCGTTGCAGCGGATGCTCATGCATGTGCCACGGTCCTGAATATCGTCACAGTGCAACGCAAAAAAAGCGGGTAGCCATGGCTACCCGCAAAATGCGCACAGAGAGAAGGAGCTTATCGCAACAGCGTTAGAACTGAGACTGAATTTTCAGGCCCGCTACCAGCGCGTTGTCGACTTTGTCGACGCCGCCCGGGTGGGTCACGTATTGCAGGTTAGGGCGCACGGTCAGCCAGTTGGTAACGTGGAAGCCGTAGTTGACTTCATAGTTGTATTCGGTGGAACGCAGTGGCGAGAAACCGGCTTGGCTGTAATCGGTAAACCCACCCGCATCGTTGGACAACTCGGCGTTCTTTCTCACGTCATCGTTGACGTGCAAACGCGCAGCGCCGATGCCGACGTCATCTTTTGGACGAGCATCGAATGGGCCTTTGTACACCAGCATCAGCGACTGATAGTTGTCGACGAGGTTGGTTTCCTTGTCGTGGAACGTAGCGTTGGCAGCGATGTTCAGGCCGCGCGAAGCGTCGCCGTTATGCGTGGTGAGTTGCTGCTGTGCAACGAACCAGTAGCCTTTTTTGCTGCTGTGGGTACGGTAAGCCTGACCTGTGGTGGCAGCGTCGTTGCCGTTGACGTCTTCACGTACGTCGGAAGCGTCGGCGGCGCTTTTGTAGTAACCCACACGGTATTCGCCCGGCAGGTTGTTAACCTTCGGCGACCAGACCAATTCCACCGGAATCACGGTGCCCTTGGTGCCGCTACCGCTGAGCTTGAAGCCGTTGCCGTGCTCCAGCTGCGATGGGTTCTGGTTGTAGGCACCGATTTGCGCATACAGCTCAGGCGTGATGTTGTACTTCACGCGGATAGCCGCCTGGCTGACTGGCCAGTTGTACCAGGTGTTTACATAGTTACCGACCTGCGAACCGCAGAACGACAGGTTCTGGAAGTCGCACGGGAAGGTGTTGAAGTCTTCGCCTTCACCGAAGTAACCGAGTTTCACGTCCAGCTTGTTGTCGAACATCTGGTGCTGAATCCAGAACTGCGTCAGACGCACCATGTGGCCTCGGCCATACACTTCTTGAGACGAACTCAAGGTGCCGGCACGCGGGTCACCAATACGGTCATTGGAAATGTTCTGGCCATTACGATTGGTCAGCTGGATCTTGGCCTGGGTGTTATCCCAGCCCCACAGCTTTTGCAGGTCCAGTGCTACGCCCAGACCGAACTGGTCGGCGTAACGGGCAGTTTTGTCGTTGTTGAAGCCACCGTGCAGGTTGCCGCCAACTTCGCCCACGTAGTCAGCCTTGATGTCGATACCTTGCTCGATCAGCTTGGTACGCTCGCCGCCCCAATCGCCGGTCATCCACTTGGAATCAGCGCTGAATGCATCGGCCGCCATCGCATTGGCGGACAGTACAAGGGCGGCGGCTGCTGACAGTTGGCAGATCAGCCGGGTATTGTTCTGGTGCTTTTTCATCCCTACATCCTCGTCTTTATTGTTATTAAACTGTTTTTATCTAACGCGGTTTACTTTTTTTCAATTAAAACAACAACTTATTCGTTTTTACAGCGCTGTGACGCCATCGCGGGCAAGCCCGGCGACTTCAGGCACAGCCAAAGCAGCGACTGTGCCGAGGCGCTCGCCGGTTTTGGCATCGAACAGCAATACCTTGGCCGGGTCGAACTGCAGGGTCAGGGTCTCGCCAACCTGCGGTGCAACATCCGGCGCCAACCGGCAGCACACCTTGGTGTCGTTGAGCTGCACGAACACCAGCGTGTCCGGGCCGGTCGGTTCAGTGACCTGAACTTCGGCGCGGATACTCGACGAACCATTGCCCTCGCCTGTCGCCAGCACGATTTGCTCCGGGCGCAGGCCCAGGATCACATCGCGGTCTTCAAGGCCGGCGTCGTTCATGCTCAGCGGCAACTCACAACGGGCCTGGCCGCTGTCGAGCACGGCCACCAGGCGAGCGTCCTTGCGTTGCAGGCGCAGAGGAATGAAGTTCATCGGTGGTGAACCGATAAAGCTTGCCACAAAAAGGTTGGCCGGGTCGTTGTAAATCTCTTTCGGCGTACCAAATTGCTGAATGATGCCGTCCTTCATTACCGCAACTTTGTCGCCCAGCGTCATCGCTTCGATCTGGTCGTGGGTGACGTAGACGGTGGTGGTTTTCAGGCGCTGGTGCATCAACTTCATTTCGGTGCGCATCTCAACGCGCAATTTGGCGTCGAGGTTGGACAACGGTTCGTCGAACAGGTAGATCTTCGGTCGACGCGCCAAGGCACGGCCCATGGCCACACGCTGTTGCTGGCCGCCGGAAAGTTGGCCCGGCTTGCGGTTAAGCAGGTGTTCGATTTGCAAAAGCTTGGCCACACGCGCGACTTCGGCGTCGATGTCGGACTGGCTCATCTTGCGAATTTTGAGGCCGAACTCGATGTTCTCGCGCACGCTCATGGTCGGGTACAGCGCGTAGGACTGGAACACCATGGCGATGTCACGGTCCTTGGGGCTCATGCCGCTGACGTCCTGATCACCGATCATGATGGCGCCGCCAGTGATGGTTTCAAGCCCGGCGATGCAGTTCATCAGCGTGGATTTGCCGCACCCCGAAGGGCCCACCAAAATCAGGAATTCGCCTTCTTTGATCGACAGTTCGATGTTCTTCAAGGTGTCGGGCAGGCCGGCGCCATAGGTCTTGTTTACATTGCGAAGTTCAAGCGTAGCCATGATTACCCCTTGACCGCGCCGGCCGTAAGGCCGCGCACGAAATACTTGCCTGCGATCACATAGACCAGCAGGGTCGGCAGCCCGGCGATCATCGCCGCCGCCATGTCCACGTTATATTCCTTGGCCCCGGTGCTGGTGTTGACCAGGTTGTTCAGCGCCACCGTAATCGGCTGCGAGTCACCACTGGAGAACACCACACCGAACAGGAAGTCGTTCCAGATCTGAGTGAACTGCCAGATCAGGCAGACCATGATGATCGGCGTCGACATCGGCAGGATGATCAGACGGAAGATGGTGAAAAAACCGGCGCCGTCGAGGCGCGCGGCTTTGATCAGCGCATCCGGAATGCTGACGTAGTAGTTACGGAAGAACAGCGTGGTGAACGCCAGGCCGTAGACCACATGGATAAACACCAAGCCGGTGGTGGTGCTGGCCAGGCCCATCTTGCCGAGGGTGAACGACGCCGGCAGCAGCACGGTCTGGAACGGCAGGAAGCAACCGAACAAGAGCAAACCGAAGAACAACTGCGAACCCCGGAAGCGCCAGAACGACAGCACGTAGCCGTTCAGCGCACCGATGGCGGTGGAAATCAGCACCGCCGGAACGGTGATCTTGATCGAGTTCCAGAAGTAACCATCAACCGTGGCCCAGGCCTTGACCCAGCCAATGCCGGTGACCACGGTCGGCCAGCTCAGCAAGTTGCCGGTGCTGATGTCTTCCGGGGACTTGAAGCTGGTCAGCAACATCACCACCAGCGGTATCAGGTACAGCAGCACCGCGAGGATCAGCACCACGTAGATCGCGATGCGGCTCAGGCTGATGGCCGGTTTAGCGAGACTAGTCATTACGCTTGGTCCTCAGCTCGGAGTACAGGTAAGGCACGATTATCGCGAGGATCGCGCCGAGCATCAGGATTGCACTGGCCGAGCCCATGCCCATCTGGCCACGACTGAAGGTGAACGAGTACATGAACATCGCAGGCAAATCGGACGAGTAGCCCGGACCGCCGGCGGTCATTGCCGCTACCAGGTCGAAGCTCTTGATGGCGATGTGCGCGAGGATCATCACCGCACTGAAGAACACCGGGCGCAGGCTTGGCAGCACCACGCTCCAATAGATGCGCGGCAGGCTGGCGCCGTCGATCTGCGCGGCACGAATGATCGATTGATCAACACCGCGCAGGCCCGCGAGGAACATCGCCATGATAAAACCGGAGGCTTGCCATACAGCGGCAATCACCAGGCAGTAGACCACGCGGTCCGGGTCGATCAGCCAGTCGAGACGGAAGCCTTCCCAGCCCCAGTCACGCAAGAGTTTGTCCAGGCCCATGCCCGGGTTGAGCAGCCATTTCCAGGCCGTACCGGTCACGATCATCGAGAGCGCCATCGGGTACAGGTAAATGGTGCGGATGAAGCCTTCGCGGCGGATTTTCTGGTCGAGGAAAATCGCCAGCGTCACGCCGATCACCAAGGTGATGCCGATAAACATGCCGCCGAAAACCGCCAGGTTCTTGCTCGCCACCCACCACCGATCGTTGTCGAACAACCGCTGGTATTGCGCAAGCCCCGCCCATTTGTAACTTGGCAGAAACGTCGACGTGGTGAACGACAGAACGAACGTCCACAGGATGTAGCCGTAAAAGCCCACCAGAACGATGAACATGCTGGGCGCCAGCACCAATTTAGGTAGCCAGCGCTGCAATGCATCTAACGGCGAGGCCTTGCTGAACACAGCAACAGAACTCATGGGAAAATCCAACAAAAGAAATAGGGGTTGGGGCGGTTGCAAGCTACAAGCTACAAGCTTCAAGCTTCAAGCTACAAGCTAGAAGCTGCAAGCCAGAAGCCATACAGCACACCGCTTCTAACTTGCAGCTTGCAGCTTGAAACTTGCAGCTTAAGGCTGCCCCTTATTATTTTGCCGACTTGATCGCAGCGCCGAGTTTCTTGGCGGTGTCGGCCGGGTCGGCTTTCGGGTCGTTCATGAAGTTGGTCACAACGTCAAAGAACGCGCCTTGTACTGCCAGCGTAGTGGCCATGTTGTGCGCCATGCTCGGCTGCAGGCCGCCGGTCTTGGCGTCTGCCAGGAAGTCTTTGGCAGCGGTCTGGGCGCAGGAGTCGAAGCCGTACGAGTCCATTTTGTTCAACATGTCGATCCGAACCGGGATCGAGCCTTTGTTGATGCTGAAGACTTTCTGGAAGTTTTCACCCAGCACGACTTTGGCAATATCTTGCTGGCCGGCAGCGGTGCCTTTGTCTTTCTGCTTGAACACCGCCAGGGAGTCGATGTTGTAAGTGAAGGCTTTGTCGGTGCCCGGGAAGGCTACGCACTCGTAGTCTTTGCCGGCGACTTTTTTGGCGGCGGTCCATTCGGACTTGGCCCAGTCACCCATGATCTGCATGCCGGCCTTGCCATTGATGACTTTGCCTGCTTCAAGGTTCCAGTCCTGGCCCTTGCCGTCGACGTCCATGTAGGTCGCGACTTTTTTCAGCTCGGTCAGCGACTTGACCATTTCCGGGCCGGTCAGCGCAGCATTATCCAGGTCAACCAGGGCTTTTTTGTAGCCCTCTGCACCCATCACTGACAGTACGACGGCTTCAAATACAGTGCTGTCCTGCCAAGGCTGGCCACCGTGCGCGAGCGCAATGAAGCCTGCGGCCTTGAGCTTGTCGCCGGCTGCGTAGAATTCTTCGAGGGTGGTCGGGTTCTTGGTGATACCGGCTTTTTTGAAGACTTCCGGGTTGATCCACAGCCAGTTCACGCGGTGGATGTTGACCGGTACGGCAACGTAGTCACCGTCATACTTCACAGTATCCGAGACTTTTTTGTCGAGCAGGGAGTCCCACTTTTCTTCTTTGGCGACGTCTTTGAGCACGTCAGTGTCGAGCAAGCCAGTCGACGCCCATTCCTGAATGTCCGGGCCTTTGATCTGGGCGACGCCTGGCGGATTGCCGGCGACCGCGCGGCTTTTCAGCACGGTCATGGCAGTGGCGCCACCGCCACCTGCGACGGCACCGTCTTTCCAGACGAAGCCATCTTTTTCAACTTGAGCCTTCAGTACATCTACCGCCGCTTTTTCACCGCCGGAGGTCCACCAATGCACAACTTCAACCGTCCCTTTCGAGTCGGCGGCAAACACACTGAGGGGAGCTAACGAGGCAATGGAAATAGCAACGGCGAGGCGATTAATCGCGTTCATCTGAATACCTTTTCTTGTTGTTATGCATGCAAGTCTAGAGCTTGCGCTGCACGGAGTTTAAACAGGGATTTTCAAGGCGCAGGTAACAAAGGGACGTACAAATGTCACCACTTGGTGACATAAAGCCCCCGGCCCAAAGCGCTGGTCATGCTGGGTGCCAGGGGCAGTGCAGGCAGCACTACCGCTTGCCAGGCATGGTACAGGTCGGGCTTGCCGCCCCAGATTTTGCTGCTGGGCTGGTTATGCGGGCTGAGTTCGTGATGCCAACTGCCATCGACACGGTCGATAAAGTGGCTGTCGCAAAATTCCCAGAAACGCCGATACCAGGTTTCGTAATGCAACTCGCCCGTGCGCTTGAGCAACGCCTGGGCCGCAGCGCCCGCTTCGGCGTGGGTCCAATGCAGGCGCTCACGCACCACCGGGCGATGGTTCCAGTCCAGGGTGTAGACAATGCCGGGGGCACCGTCCACGGCCCATGCGTATTCGCAGGCGCTGGCAAACAAGCCCTTGGCGTCGGTTACCAGCCAGTCCGGCGTGGCCAGCCCGGCTTGCAGGCGCGCGGCCTCCAGGTGCAACACCAGCCGCGCCCATTCAAAACCGTGGCCGGGGGTGATGCCGTAGGGGCGGAAGCCATCGGCGGGGTTGTCTTCGTTGTAGCCGAGCAAGGGTTTCCACTGTGCGTCGAAATGCTCGATGACACTGTACTGATTAGCCACGGCGTGGGTATGGATGACGCGCTCGACAATACGTAACGCGCGGTCCAGCCAACGCGTGTCGGCGGTGACATCGGCCAGCGCCAGAAAGGCTTCGGTGGCGTGCATGTTGCTGTTGGCGCCGCGATAGGCTTCGACGTGGGTCCAGTCTTGGGCAAACGATTCGAGCATTGCGCCCTCCTCCTCGCTCCAGAAGAACTGGTCGATGATATGCACGGCGTCGTTCAACAGGTTCTGCGCACCGGGCGCACCCGCCACCACCGCTGAGCTGGCGGCCAGCGCCACGAACGCGTGCAGGTAGGCAGCCTTGCCCCGGTTGCCGTCGACGGCGTGGGGCGCGGCGAACCAGCCACCGTGTTCGCTATCGCGCAAAGGACCATTGAGGGCAGCCACACCGTGTTCAACCAGCTCGGCATAACCTGGCAACCCCATGGCATGGGCCATGGCGAAACTGTGGGTCATGCGCGCGGTGTTCATGGTTTCGGCGTGGGCATCGGCCGGCAGTTGGCCTTTATCGTTCAGGTTACCGAACCCGTCGGGCAGTCGCGAGGCTTTGGCGAATGACAAGAGGCGCTGGCCTTCGGCGGCGAGCCAGGTGTGATGGGCAGGAGCGTTGAGCCAGCTGCTGGCGGGCAGCGGTTGCATGGTCATGGGTGGCCCTTATTATTTTTTGTGGGATGACCTGAGTCTAAACAAGGGCGCGGCGGCGGCATGTAACGAAGCACAAGGCAAATGTCACCGACCGGTGACACTCCCCAAAGGCGGCCCTGCTTATCAACTGCGTGATCGTTCCCAAGCTCTGCGTGGGAACGCTCAATCTTATCTTGCAGGCGAGTTGAGCTGCTGCTGCAGGTTCTGCACCTGGCTCTGCAAAGTGGTGATATTGCGGGTGGTCTGGATGCGGAACACGTCGAATTCTTTATTGGTCGGCGCATCGCTATTAATCGACGGGTTTTCCTGCGCGCTCTTGAGCACTACAAGGTCTTGTTCCAGACGGGCGATGGCGGCGCTCGGGTTGCCCTGCTTTTTAAGGGCGGCAACGTCGGCGGACAATTCCTTGACCTCGGCATCACGCTTGGCCACATCACCCTGCGCGGCCTTGAGGCTGGCGACGGCTTCGGTCAGTGCCTGAACCTGGCCTTGCAGCTTGCTGTTGGCGTTCGACAGCTCGGTGGTACCGGTGGCCATTTGCGCCAGGCGCTGATCCAATGCGGTGGCTTGACCGGCTACGCCGACTTGCTGCTTGCCCTGCTCCTGCAACTGGGTTTCCAACTGCTGGATTTGCTGCTTGAGCGCTTCGCTGCCGTTGTTCACGCTGGCCTGACTGGCCACCACCTTGCCGGAAATATCCTGCAGGCGCCCAGCCGCTTCTTCGCTGATGCGCGCAAAGCTCTCTTGGGTGGCAACCAATTGCTGGCCCATCAGGGAGATCTGCTGGAAGCTCCACCAGGCCAGGCCCACAAAGGCGATCAGCAGCGCGCCGACCAATGCCCACAGCGGGCCGGTGCTGGCACTCTTGACCTTGACCACTTTGGTATTGCGCGAGCGCACGGACGTAGCAGGGGTCGGCTCGAAATCATCATCGTCCCCGTGGTCGGCCCGCAGGCTGGGAACGTTGTCGAAATCGTCTTTAGCATCGTTACGCATGAATCAACCCTGAATCGGTGAGATGGCTAGCTGAAAAATCGAGCGCCGGCAGTATAAACCGCGTCGGCACTGCACTGATCGACTCGGAACCCGGAATTCGGTTCCCGATGTGTTGCTGGTTGTGAGCTTACTTAAGCCCCGGTTCCTGGGCTTTCCACCAACTGCAAAACTCGTCGAGGGCGGTCCACAGGCTGACCTTGGGCTCGTAGTCGAGATAATGCCTGGCCCGACTGATGTCGAGGGTGAAATCTTTGTTCATGACCTGCATGCCCAACCGCGACAACGCCGGCTCCGGCCGCCCTGGCCACATCGCGCAGAATGCCTCGTTCAACGCCGCCACACTGTAGGACAAACCGTAAGACCGGTAGCGGGTGACCTGTGGCAGGGCCATTTGTCGCATCACGTAGTTGACCACATCCCACACCGGCACCGGCGTGCCGTTGCTGATGTTGTAGGCCTTGCCCAACGCCGAGCCGGGCGCCAACAAACTGCTGAGCAACGCTTCGTTGAGGTTGTGCACGCTGGTGAAGTCGACCTTGTTAAGGCCGTCGCCAACAATCGCCAGACGGTTTTTGCGCTGCATTTTCAGCAACCGCGGGAAAATACTCATGTCGCCGGCGCCGGTCACAAAGCGTGGGCGCAAGGCGAGTACTTCAAGGCCGAATTCCTGCGCGCCAAATACCTTCTGCTCCGCCAGGTATTTGGTCGCGGCATAGGGATGCTTGAAGCGCTTGGGCACTTGTTCTTCAGTCAGCCCAAGGTGGTCGCGCCCGTCAAAGTAGATCGACGGCGACGACAGGTGCACCAAACGCCCGACGCGCTGTTTGAGGCACGCTTCAACCACGTTTTCGGTAACCAGCACATTGCCCTGATGGAAGTCCTGGTACTTGCCCCACAGCCCGACGGCGCCGGCGCAATGCACCACGGCTTCGACGTCACGGCACAGCTCGCGCGCCAGGCCTGCATCGTTCAAATCACCCTGGATAAACTCGGCGCCGCGCCGTACCAAGTGCTCCACACCTTCGGCGCGCCGCCCGTTGACCCGCACGTCCAGGCCCTGCTCCAGGGCGAAACGCGCAAAGCGCCCGCCGATGAAGCCGCTTGCGCCGGTGACCAGAATCTTCATGTAGCCTCCTACGAATGCAGCCTCTAGCGTCAAGCTTCAAGCTACAAGTTAAAAACGGTCCGCAAGCTTTTCTCTTGCAGCTTGCAGCTTGACGCTTGTTACTGCTGATAGGGCACCAACCACTGGCCACATGCCTGGGCCAGATGCTCGGTGAGCAAGCCCAACAACTGCCCGCCACTGCGCCAATGATGCCAGTACAGCGGCACATCGATGGGCTTATCGGGTAATAATTCGACTAAAACGCCTTTTTCCAGCTGGTCGCGCACCTGCAATTCGGGGACTAACCCCCAGCCCAGGCCCGCTTCCGTCAACCGAATAAAGCCTTCGGACGATGGGCATAAATGGTGCTCAAAACCACCCTCCACGCCCAGAGATGCCAGGTAACGGTGTTGCAGAAAGTCATCCGGGCCGAACACCAGCGCCGGCGTGCGCGCCAGTTGGTCGGCACGCACGCCTTCAGGGAAATGTCGCGCAACAAAGGCTGGGCTGGCCATTGCCCGATAGCGCATGGCGCCGAGCAACAGGCTGCGCGCGCCAGCCACCGGGCGCTCACTGGCGCAGATACACGCCGCCACTTCACCGGCGCGCATGCGCTTGAGGCCGACGGTTTGGTCTTCGACCACCAGGTCGAGCAACAGGTGTTGCTCGGCGCAAAAACCGCTGACGGCCGCCGCCCACCACGTGGCGAGGCTGTCGGCATTTATTGCGATGCGCAGGCGTTCGGGCATGCCCTCGGCGTCCAGCGCCGGCACCAGGCTTTGCAGGTCGCGTTCAAGCAACCGCACTTGTTGCACATGGTTAAGCAGGCGGCGGCCAATCTCGGTGGGCGCAGGCGGCGCAGCGCGCACCAGCACCGGTTGGCCGATGCGCGCTTCCAGCAACTTGATGCGTTGAGAAATCGCCGACTGCGACACCCCCAGTACCTGCGCACCGCGTTCGAAACCGGCTTGTTCCACGACCGCCGCCAAGGCAGAAAGCAATTTATAGTCGAACATCAGTTTCTCTAATGAGCGATCAGCAATATTTGTTTTTCTTATACAGCTTGGCGCCAGAGAATGACCAGCACTGATTCTCTCCACTCACAAGGAACGCTCACATGGCTGGCGAAACTACCTTGGCGACGCTGTTGCGCAGCATGCGCCCACAGCTTAACGACGGCGATTACGTGTTCTGCACCCTGCCCGACGCCTGCATCCCGGCAGGTTGCGAGGTCATCGGCAGCTTTCGCGAGCAGGAAGGTTTGACCCTGATCGTTGAACGTCAACAGGCGCAACAAGCCGGTTTGAGCTTCGATTACATCGCGGCGTGGATCACCCTGAATGTGCATTCCGCCCTTGAAGCCGTTGGCCTGACGGCAGCCTTCTCCAGCGCGCTGGGCAACGCCGGTATCAGTTGCAACGTGATTGCCGGTTTTTATCACGACCACCTGTTTGTCGGCCGCGCCGATGCCGAGCGCGCCATGCACGTGTTACGCCAATTGGCAGCGCACGCGGAGTAATACCTATGTGGCAGAGCTACGTGAACGGGCTTTTAGTCGCCCTTGGCCTGATCATGGCGATCGGCACCCAGAACGCCTTTGTGCTGGCGCAAAGCCTGCGCCGTGAACATCATTTGTCGGTGGCGGCACTGTGCATCGTGTGTGACGTGATACTGGTGGCTGCCGGGGTATTTGGCCTTGCGACGGCGCTGGCGCACAACCCGCTGCTGCTGGCGATTGCGCGCTGGGGCGGCGCGGCGTTCCTGTTGTGGTATGGCACGTTGGCGTTGCGCCGCGCGTTTTCGCGGCAGAGCCTGGAGCAAGGCGGCGCCCTCAAGGTGCGCTCGTTACGCGCCGTTTTGCTCAGCGCATTGGCGGTCACCTTGCTCAACCCCCACGTGTACCTCGACACCGTGTTGCTGATCGGTTCGCTGGGCGCTCAACAAACCGAGCCCGGTGCCTACGTTGCGGGCGCCGCCAGCGCTTCGTTCCTGTGGTTCGCCACGCTGGCACTCGGCGCGGCATGGCTGGCACCCTGGCTGGCGCGCCCGGCTACGTGGCGTTTGCTCGACCTTTTGGTCGCCGTGATGATGTTCAGCGTGGCCTACCAATTGATCAGTGCGTGAGGAATATTCCAAAACGCTCTGGAACCTCTATCCCACACAGTTGTTGCGTGGTTTTGCCGCACCCCCGGTGCTATGATCCGGACCCTGCGCCGCAAAGAGTACAAACTCCCCGGCGCTTGTTTGGCCGCCCGTGATCGGCCTTGCGCTCACCGCAACTGACCTGATTAGGAGAATCATCATGGCTTTCGAATTGCCGCCGCTGCCCTACGCACACGATGCCCTGCAGCCGCACATTTCCAAGGAAACCCTGGAATTCCACCACGACAAGCACCACAACACCTACGTCGTGAACCTGAACAACCTGGTGCCAGGCACCGAGTTCGAAGGCAAGACCCTGGAAGAAATCGTCAAGTCTTCTTCGGGCGGCATCTTCAACAACGCCGCTCAAGTCTGGAACCACACTTTTTACTGGAACTGCCTGGCACCAAACGCTGGCGGCCAACCTACCGGCGCCTTGGCTGAAGCCATCAACGCAGCCTTCGGTTCGTTCGACAAGTTCAAGGAAGAGTTCACCAAGACTTCGGTCGGCACCTTCGGTTCCGGTTGGGGCTGGCTGGTGAAAAAAGCCGACGGTTCCCTGGCCCTGGCCAGCACCATCGGCGCCGGCAACCCGCTGACCAGTGGCGACACCCCGCTGCTGACCTGCGACGTCTGGGAACATGCTTACTACATCGACTACCGCAACGTGCGTCCGAAGTATGTAGAAGCGTTCTGGAACCTGGTCAACTGGAAGTTCGTGGCTGAGCAGTTCGAAGGCAAAACCTTCACTGCCTAAGCATTGCTTGCAGTAGAAAAAGCCCGGCTATTTTGCCGGGCTTTTTTATGCGCAATGAATAAAGGCCAGGGCCTCGGAACTCGGCGAGCGAATTGAGCCACCTAGTCAGCGTGAGGAATTTGCCTCTCTTACCTGTCGGAGAAATTACAATGTCCATTGCCGCAATAACCGGACTCGCCTCAGCCGCTCTCCCTGTCGTTGGCGAAGCATTCAAAGCCGTCACCGAGATCGCTAAAACGGTCGGTGAGATAGCCAAGTCGCAAACGGCTGGCAAAACGGGTAATAAAGACGGTGGAGGAGATCAAAAAAAGATGGCGCACGAGAATTCGCATAGTCAAGAAAAATACTCTATGCAGACTTCGCACAGTCACGACAAACAAGCTATGCAGGATTCGCACAGTCACAACCAACAAAACATACAGTTTTCGGCCCAGTTAGCACTGGAGAGCCGTTCGGTGACCTTTCACAGCTGATAAACGCGTAACAGTGCGCGCCCGCGCAATTGCCTCAGGCAGGCGGACGCCAGTCCGCCTCGCTGCTGCGCCATCGTAACCCCGTCGATTCCTTGTCAAACCAGCCGACGCCTGAATGTTCCTTTGACTGCCATCACGAGATTGCCAATACTCATGGCATATTGAGGCTACCCGCATGGAACAAGGAATGACCCTTTGAAGCTGGAACTCAAAAACAGCTTGTCGGTGAAGTTGCTACGGGTTGTGCTGCTGTCGGCATTTATCGTCGGCGTGGCGTTGAGCGTGGCGCAAATCGTCTTCGATGCCTACAAGACGCGCCAGGCGGTGGCGGCTGACGCACAGCGTATTCTCGACATGTTTCGTGACCCCTCTACACAGGCCGTCTACAGCCTGGACCGCGAGATGGGCATGCAGGTAATCGAAGGTCTGTTTCAAGATGACGCCGTGCGCATTGCCTCAATTGGCCACCCCAACGAAACCATGCTTGCGGAAAAAAACCGCGCCTTGCAACAATCCTCCACCCGTTGGCTGACCGACCTGATTCTTGGCCAGGAGCGCACCTTCACCACTTCACTGGTCGGCAAAGGCCCCTACAGTGAGTATTACGGCGACCTGAGCATCACGCTGGACACCGCCACCTACGGCGAAGGCTTTCTTGTAAATTCAGTGATCATTTTTATTTCCGGCGTGCTGCGCGCCCTGGCCCTGGGTTTGGTGCTGTACCTGGTCTACCACTGGCTGCTGACCAAACCGTTGTCGCGGATTATCGAGCACTTGACCTCGATCAATCCGGACCGGCCCAGCGAACACAAGATCCCGCAGATCAAGGGCCACGAACGCAACGAGCTGGGGCTGTGGATAACTACCGCCAACCAGTTGCTCGAATCGATCGAGCGCAACACCCACTTGCGTCACGAAGCCGAATCCAGCCTGTTGCGCATGGGCCAGTACGATTATCTGACCGGCCTGCCGAATCGCCAGAAGCTGCAAGAGCAACTGGACAAGATTTTGATCGATGCCGGACGCAGGCAACGCCGTGTCGCGGTGTTATGCGTGGGGCTGGATGACTTCAAAAGCGTCAATGAACAGTTCAACTACCAGGCTGGCGACAAATTGCTGTTGGCCCTGGCCGACCGCCTGCGCGCCCACAGCGCGCGGCTGGGCACCCTCGCTCGCTTGGGCGGCGACCAGTTTGCGCTGGTACAGGCCGACATCGACCAACCTTACGAAGCGGCAGAACTGGCGCAAAGCATCCTCGATGACCTGGAATCTGAATTCGCCCTGGAGCACGAACAGATTCGCCTGCGTGCCACCATCGGCATCACGCTCTTCCCCGAAGACGGCGACAGTACCGAGAAGCTGCTGCAAAAAGCCGAACAAACCATGACGCTGGCCAAGAGCCGCTCACGCAACCGCTATCAGTTCTATATCGCCAGCGTCGACAGTGAAATGCGCCGCCGCCGCGAACTGGAAAAAGACCTGCGCGAAGCCCTCGGCCGCGACCAGTTCTACCTGGTTTACCAGCCGCAAATCAGCTACCGCGATCACCGTGTGGTCGGCGTGGAAGCACTGATCCGCTGGCAGCACCCGGAGCACGGCCTGGTGCCGCCAGACTTGTTCATCCCGCTGGCGGAACAGAACGGTACGATTATCCCGATTGGCGAATGGGTACTCGACCAGGCGTGCCGGCAGTTGCGCGAATGGCATGACCAGGGTTTCACCACCCTGCGCATGGCCGTCAACCTGTCCACCGTACAATTGCACCACGCCGAGTTGCCGCGGGTGGTCAACAACCTGATGCAGATCTACCGCCTGCCGCCGCGCAGCCTTGAACTGGAAGTCACCGAAACCGGCCTGATGGAAGACATCAGCACCGCCGCCCAGCACCTGCTGAGCCTGCGTCGTTCCGGGGCGTTGATAGCAATTGACGACTTCGGCACCGGCTATTCGTCCCTGAGTTACCTGAAAAGCTTGCCGCTGGACAAGATCAAAATCGACAAGAGCTTCGTCCAGGACCTGCTCGACGACGACGATGACGCAACCATCGTGCGCGCCATCATCCAACTCGGTAAAAGCCTGGGCATGCAGGTGATCGCCGAGGGCGTGGAAACGGCCGAGCAAGAGGCCTATATCATTTCCGAAGGCTGCCATGAGGGTCAGGGCTATCACTACAGCAAACCCCTGCCAGCCAGGGAGTTGGCGGCTTATTTGAAACTGGCGGAGCGTAATAACGCGGCGATTCTCTGATCGGGCGAAACAATACTAAATATTTCCCTCGTTTAAACCTTTACACAAAATGCAAATCTTTCGCATTATGTCGCAGTTTTTGCGCTCCCACGCGCGCCCTATCAACAACCGAAGCAGGATGTTCGCCATGATTCGTATGCCCCTGGCCACCGCCAGTCTGCTGGCCATTGCCATTTCTCTCGCCGGCTGCGGCGAAGGTAAAGACAAAGCCGCCGCGCCTCAGGCGCCGACCCCGGCTGCCAGCACTGCCGCACCAGCGGCTGCCACGCCTGCCGGCCAAGTCGACGAAGCGGCGGCAAAGGCCGTGGTCGCGCATTACGCTGATATGGTGTTTGCGGTGTACAGCGATGCCGAATCCACCGCGAAAACCCTGCAAACCGCGATCGATACATTCCTCGCCAACCCGAACGACGACACCCTGAAAGCGGCCCGCACCGCTTGGGTCGCCGCGCGCGTGCCGTACCTGCAGAGCGAAGTGTTCCGTTTCGGCAACACCATCATCGACGACTGGGAAGGCCAGGTGAACGCATGGCCGCTGGACGAAGGCCTGATCGACTACGTCGACAAATCCTACGAGCACGCCTTGGGTAACCCAGGCGCTACAGCCAATATCATCGCCAACACCGAAATTCAGGTCGGCGAAGACAAGGTCGACGTTAAGGAAATCACCCCGGAAAAACTCGCCAGCCTGAATGAGCTGGGCGGCTCCGAAGCCAACGTCGCCACCGGCTACCACGCCATCGAATTCCTGCTCTGGGGCCAAGACCTCAACGGCACCGGCCCTGGCGCAGGCAACCGCCCGGCGTCGGACTACCTGACCGGCGACGGTGCAACCGGCGGCCACAACGAGCGCCGCCGTACCTATCTGCGCTCGGTGACTCAACTGCTGGTCAGCGACCTGGAAGAAATGGTCGGCAACTGGAAACCTGATGTCGAAGACAACTACCGCGCCACGCTGGAGGCAGAACCTGCCACCGACGGCCTGCGCAAAATGTTGTTCGGCATGGGCAGCCTGTCCCTCGGCGAACTGGCCGGTGAGCGCATGAAGGTTTCCCTGGAAGCCAACTCGCCGGAAGACGAGCAGGATTGCTTCAGCGATAACACGCACAACTCGCACTTCTATGATGCCAAGGGTATTCGTAACGTTTACCTGGGCGAGTACACCCGCACCGACGGCACCAAAATGACGGGCGCAAGCTTGTCGTCGCTGGTGGCCAAGGCTGACCCGGCGGCTGATACCGCGTTGAAAGCCGATCTTGCCGCCACCGAAGCGAAGATTCAGGTGATGGTTGACCACGCCAACAAGGGTGAGCATTACGACCAACTGATTGCCGCCGGCAATGACGCGGGCAATCAGATCGTGCGCGATGCGATTGCGGCGCTGGTCAAGCAAACCGGTTCGATTGAGACGGCTGCGGGTAAGTTGGGGATCAGTGACTTGAACCCGGATAGCGCTGATCACGAGTTCTGATCCGGCGCTGTGAAATCATGTGGGAGCGGGCTTGCTCGCGATGCAGACACCCCGGTACAACAGGCATACCGGGTTGAAGCCATCGCGAGCAAGCCCGCTCCCACATTTGCTTGCATTCGGTTTTAGAGATTGGGTCGGCATTCCTGGACAGGTAGAATGGCGCCTCCACCCCGACCACCCGAGCACACTTCATGGCGTTGCCGACCCTACGCATCATCGGTTTCATCATCGGCATCTTCCTGATCACGCTGGCGATCGCCATGGTCATCCCAATGGCCACCCTGGTGATCTTCGAACGCACCGCCGACTTGCCGTCGTTTCTGTGGGCCAGCCTGATCACCTTTCTCGCGGGCCTGGCGCTGGTCATCCCCGGCCGCCCCGAACACGTTCACCTTCGCCCGCGCGACATGTACTTGCTGACCGTCACCAGTTGGCTGGTCGTGTGCATCTTCGCCGCGCTGCCGTTTTTACTGACCCAGCACATCAGCTACACCGACTCATTCTTTGAAAGCATGTCCGGCATCACCGCCACCGGTTCCACCGTGTTGAGCGGATTGGACAGCATGTCCCCCGGCATATTGATATGGCGCTCACTGCTGCATTGGCTCGGCGGTATCGGCTTTATCGGCATGGCCGTCGCGATTCTGCCGCTGCTGCGTATTGGCGGCATGCGCCTGTTTCAAACCGAATCCTCGGACCGCTCGGAAAAAGTCATGCCCCGCTCACACATGGTGGCGCGCCTGATTGTGGCAGCGTATGTGGGCATCACCATTCTGGGCAGCCTGGCGTTCTGGTGGGCCGGAATGGGCCTGTTCGACGCGATCAATCACGCGATGTCGGCGATTTCCACCGGTGGTTTTTCCACCTCCGATGAATCCCTGGCCCACTGGAAACAACCGGCAGTGCACTGGGTGGCGGTGGTCGTGATGATTCTCGGCAGCTTGCCGTTCACCTTGTATGTGGCCACCTTGCGCGGTAACCGCCAGGCGCTGCTCAAGGATCAACAGGTGCAAGGCCTGCTCGGTTTGCTGCTGGTGACCTGGCTGGTACTCGGCACCTGGTACTGGTGGACCACCAATTTGCCCTGGCTGGAAGCGTTGCGCCATGTGGCGGTGAACGTCACTTCAGTGGTCACCACTACCGGCTTTGCACTCGGGGACTACAGCATCTGGGGCAACTTCTCACTGATGTTGTTCTTCTACCTGGGCTTCGTCGGCGGCTGTTCGGGCTCTACCGCGGGCGGGATCAAGATTTTCCGGTTCCAGGTCGCCTACATCTTGCTCAAGGCCAACTTGAACCAACTGATTCACCCACGCGCGGTGATCAAGCAGAAGTACAACGGCCACCGGCTCGACGAAGAAATCGTACGCTCGATTCTGACGTTTTCGTTCTTCTTCGCCATCACCATCTGCGCCATCGCGCTGGCCCTGTCGTTGCTCGGCCTGGACTGGATGACCGCCTTGACCGGCGCCGCCAGCACCGTGTCGGGCGTGGGCCCGGGCTTGGGCGAAACCATCGGCCCGGCGGGCAACTTCTCCAGCCTGCCGGATGCGGCCAAATGGATCTTGTCATTCGGCATGCTGTTGGGGCGGTTGGAGATCATTACGGTCTTTGTGCTGTGTATTCCGGCGTTCTGGCGTCACTGACCGTCAACGCCACCAGCAACCGCGCCCGGTACTCGCCGGGCGTGGCATCGAACCAGCGGCGAAACGCGCGGAAGAAGTTGCTCGGGTCGGCAAAGCCCAACAGGTAGGCAATTTCCAGCAAGGTCATGCTCGGCTGCGCCAGGTATTGCTCGGCGAGTTCGCGGCGAGTGTCGTCGAGCAGCGTCTGAAAACTCGTGCCCTCCTCCTGCAAGCGCCGCTGCAAGGTGCGCTGCGAAAGGTGCAGGGTCTGCGCAACCACTTCGCGCTTGGGTTCGCCCTGAGGCAACAGACGGCACAACACCTGACGCGCTTTGTGGGTGACGCGGCTCTCGGAAAACCGCGCGAGGTATTCGCCGGCGAACCGATCATGCAACAGTGCCATCGCCTCGTTGGCCGTGGGCAGCGGAGCCTCCATGTCCGCCCGCTCGAAAATCAGCGCGTCGTACGCTGCATTGAATTCAAGCGGCGCGTGGAAGGCCAGTTTGTAGGGCGAAAGGTCCGCTGGTTGCTCGCCTTGCAACACCACCTTGCGCGGTTGCAAGGTGCGCCCGGTAAGCCAGCCGCACAGCGCCAATGCACTGGCCAGCGAGGCTTCGGCGCTTTGCCGGGTCGGCGGCAAGTGATCACCGTGCACTGTCAGAATCAGCGCATAGCCGTCGGGTAACAGTCGAAAACTCAAGTCGGCGCTTTCGGCGATGATCCGCTGGTAGCGCACCAGACGCCTGAAGCCTTCAGCCAAGGTGTTGCTCGACATCAGCGCATAACCGGCCACGTGAAACGACGCCGGGCGCACCACCTTGCCCATGTTCAACCCAATTGCCGGGTTGCCCGACAGCTCGACTGCCCGTTGCCACAGCCGCGTCATGGAGTCCTGCGCAAAACGCGCGTCAGGGTCACTGAGGGCGGCGTAGTCCAGGCCCAGTTGCTTGAACAAGACGCGGCAGTCGAGGCCATCCATTTCCAACGCCTTGACTATCCCCATCGCCCAGCTTGCAGAAGTTGTTCGTTCGCTCATGGCGTCTTCTTAATAAAGCAGGCTTAAAAACAGTAGCCAGGAAGGCAAGGATACTAAAGTGGCATCTATTGTCACTGGCTGTTACCACTGATCACTCTAGACTCAAATAAGCTACCCACCGTACACGCGCTGGGCAGCACCACCCACCGAGGGCCCGCAACCGTGGAAAACGTCAAACAATTCAACAGCTTCGCCGAGTTCTACGTTTACTACCTGAGCGAACACAGCAACAGCACGTGCCGGCGCCTGCATTTTATCGGCACTACATTGGTGATTGGTATTGCGGCCTATGCCATCGGCAGAGGCTCGCTGGCCCTGCTGATTGCCCTGCCCATTGCCGGTTACAGCTTTGCCTGGATCGGCCACTTCTTCTTCGAAAAGAATCGCCCGGCGACCTTTCAGCACCCGTTCTACAGTTTGCTCGGCGATTTTGTGATGTACCGCGACATGATTCTGGGCAAGGTGCCGTTCTAGGCGTGTGACCTCTTGTCACTTGCTAAAAAATAAAGGTTCCCGCAATCGTCGATATAAAAGTCTTTTTGTCATTTACAGTGCTGTATCCTGCCAAGGCTTTTTAAGAGCGCGGACACACCTGCGATTCAACACAGACCTTGCGAGGAGCGACGACTATGCACGAGATACCTAATCTCCCCTTCCCAAGCCTGCACCCAGCTGAGCAGCCAACACCGCAGCAGGCCAGCCCACAACAGCAGCCTGAGGCCAAAGAAGCAAAACCAGTCGACAGCGAAAGCCGCGACTGACGCCGTACCAGACCGTGTGGAAAGCGCAACAATGAGCGCTTTCCACACTGCCTGAATCATCTGAGAAACCCGCCATGACCGATAACTCCTCCAACACCCCAGCCAACCCCCCCGACGCCGCAGTACTGGATGCAGCCTTGCAGATGGTCGACGTCTGGAACCGCCTCAGCGCAGACAAACAGGCCGTGCTGCTCAAGCGCTTCGGCACCCAGGAAAACGCATTGGCGGCCCTGGTAACCACGCAAATGTTGACGCCTGCTCAGGCCTGATCTGAAGTTTTTGATTTTTTGCCGCCCCGCCTGGCCAAAGCGCCGGTATCATTAGCAGCCTATCTTTACCCGCTGCTACAGTGAAACTCTCCCATGCCAGATACCCAGCGCCCCATGGCGGTTACGCTGCAAGTCGTTTCCATCGTGCTGTTCACCTTTATCGGTTACCTGAACATCGGCATTCCCTTGGCCGTGTTGCCGGGTTACGTGCACAGTGAACTGGGCTATGGCGCGGTTATCGCGGGCCTGGTGATCAGTGTGCAATACCTGGCCACCCTGCTCAGCCGCCCGTATGCGGGCAAAATCATCGACACCCTCGGCAGCAAGCGCGCGGTGCTGATCGGCTTGGTGGGCTGCGGCCTGAGTGGCGTGTTCATGCTGCTCGCGGCGTGGTTTTCCAGCCTGCCGGCGATCAGCCTGGCCAGCCTGTTGATCGGGCGGCTGGTACTGGGCAGCGCGGAAAGCCTGGTGGGCTCGGGCGCCATCGGCTGGGGCATCGGTCGGGTGGGTGCGGCCAATACGGCCAAGGTCATCTCGTGGAACGGCATCGCCAGTTACGGCGCGCTGGCCGTGGGTGCCCCGCTTGGGGTCGTGCTGGTCAGCCATTTCGGCCTGTGGAGCATGGGCGTCAGCATTATTTTGCTGGCGGTGCTGGGCGTGCTGCTGGCCTGGAACAAAGAGCCAGCGCCGATTGTGAGCGGCGTGCGCCTGCCGTTCATGAACGTGCTGGGCCGTGTGTTACCCCACGGCTGCGCGTTGGCGTTGGGCTCGATCGGCTTTGGCACCATCGCCACGTTTATCACCCTGTATTACACCACCCAGCACTGGGATAACGCGGTGTGGGCACTGAGCCTGTTCGGCGCCAGCTTTATCGGCGCGCGGTTGTTGTTCGGCAACTTGATCAACCGTATCGGCGGCTTTCGCGTGGCGATTGCCTGCCTGTCGGTAGAGATTCTCGGCTTGCTGCTGCTGTGGCTGGCGCCGGATGCGCACCTGGCCTTGGCTGGGGCTGCGTTAAGCGGCTTCGGTTTTTCGCTGGTGTTCCCGGCGCTGGGGGTCGAGGCCGTCAACCTGGTGCCGGCCTCCAGCCGTGGTTCGGCGGTGGGGGCTTATTCGCTGTTTATCGATTTGTCGCTGGGCATCACTGGCCCGCTCGCCGGCGCGGTGGCGGCAGGCTTCGGCTTTGCGTCGATCTTCCTGTTTGCCGCCCTCGCCGCTGCAGGTGGCTTGCTGCTGAGTGTGTACCTGTACCGGCAAGCGCCCAAAGCTCGCGAAGCACGTGACGCTTAGAAGTCGACCTTGCCGCGCCCGGCCTTGATGCTGCCGCGCTTGGTTTTGGATTCCAGCCGACGCTTTTTCGAACCCAGCGTGGGTTTGGTCGGGCGGCGCTTTTTCTCGACCTTGGTCGCGCTGAGGATCAACTCCACCAGGCGCTCCAGGGCATCCGCGCGGTTCTGCTCCTGCGTGCGGTATTGCTGGGCTTTGAGCACCAGCACGCCCTCGCTGGTGATACGGCTATCGCGCAGCGCCAGCAACCGCTCCTTGTAAAACTCCGGCAACGACGACGCCGGAATATCAAAACGCAGGTGCACGGCGCTCGACACCTTGTTGACGTTCTGCCCACCCGCGCCTTGGGCGCGAATCGCGGTCAACTCGATCTCGGCATCGGCCAGGTGCACGTTGTTGGAAATAACCAGCATCAATCAAAAACCTTAGGCAACGGACAAGCCCAACTCGGACAACAACATCGACGCCTGGACTTTGGAGATTACGGCGCCTTTGAACAGTTTGGCATCATTAAGCCTAAAGCCGCTCAAATCCGCACCGCGCAGGTCGGCACCGGCAAAGTTGGCGCCATTGATGCGCGCGTGGGCGAGGCTGCAGTCGATCAATTCAGCTTTTCGAAAATCGGCATCCGACAAGTCGCTGTCGGAGAAATCCAGATTATTCAGCACGGTTCGGGCAAACGACAGGCCCGACAAAAACGCACTGTTGAGGCGGGTTTCGCTGAAGCTCAGCCCCAGGGACGCGCAGTGGGTAAAGTTGGCGCCGGTCAGCTTGCAGTGGGCAAAACTTGCCTGGGACAGTTTGCTGCGCTGCCAACGGGTATTGTTCAGGTCGCAACTGTTGAACTGCGCCTCCAACAGGTTCGCCGCCTCGAAGATGGCATGGGCCGCGCGGCAACTGGTCCATTGAGTGCCTTCAAGGCGCGAGCCCAGAAAAGAGCTCTGCACCAGGATGCAACGCTCGAACACCCAGTGGTCCAGCGCCATGCGCGACAGGTCCGCCCCGCTCAGGTCCACGCCGATCAGGCGCAACGGCCCGCTGTGCCGGTCGATCAAATCTTCCAGTTCATCGCGCTGCAAGCTGCCGCCATCAATATCGGTGTGCTGCATGGGGCCTCCGGGCAGGGAATGGATTAAAACCAGGCGCAAGTCTAACCCGCCAGCGGCCACAAAAAACCCGGCAAGGTGCCGGGTTTTCTTTAGGCCAGGCAGTTTACTTCAACGCTGTACTCGCCGCGGTCTGCGTCGCGCCAGCCGTGCGCTTGCTCTTGATGAAGTAGCACAGCGCCATAAACGCCACCCACAGCGGGATCGCGTACACCGACACGCGAATCCCCGGCGTCATCAGCATGATCACCAGAATAAACGCCACGAAGGCCAGGCAGAGGTAGTTGCCGTACGGGTACCACAGCGCCTTGAACAGCGGCACCTGAGCGCTGCGGTTCATGTGCTGGCGGAACTTGAAGTGCGAAAAACTGATCATCGCCCAGTTGATCACCAGTGTGGCCACCACCAACGACATCAACAGTTCCAGCGCATGTTGCGGGATCAGGTAGTTCATCAACACGGCCACCAGAGTGATCGCCGCCGAGGCGAGAATCGAACGCACCGGCACGCCGCGCCTGTCGATTTTCGCCAATGCCTTGGGCGCATCGCCCTGTTCCGCCATGCCCAGCAGCATGCGGCTGTTGCAGTAGGTGCCGCTGTTGTACACCGACAGCGCCGCGGTCAGCACCACGAAGTTGAGGATATGCGCGGCAGTGTTACTGCCGAGCATCGAGAACACCTGCACAAACGGGCTGGCGCTGTAGGCATCGCCCGAAGCGTTAAGGCTCGCCAGCAGGCTGTCCCACGGCGTCAGCGACAACAGCACCACCAGCGCGCCGATGTAGAAAATCAGGATGCGGTAGATCACCTGGTTGATGGCTTTGGGGATCACCGTGCGCGGCTGATCGGCTTCAGCGGCGGTAAAGCCGAGCATTTCCAGGCCGCCGAACGAGAACATGATGATTGCCATGGCCATCACCAGCCCGCCGACGCCATGCGGGAAAAAGCCACCGTGTTCCCACAAGTTGCTGACCGAGGCTTGCGGGCCGCCGCTGCCACTGACCAGCAAGTAACTGCCCAGCGCGATCATGCCCACAATGGCCACGACCTTGATAATGGCGAACCAGAATTCGGCTTCACCGAACACTTTGACGTTGGCTAGGTTGATCAGGTTGATCAACATAAAAAACGCCGCCGCCGACACCCAGGTCGGAATCTCGGGCCACCAGTAGTGCACGTATTTGCCGACGGCGGTGAGTTCCGACATGCCCACCAGGATGTACAGAATCCAACAGTTCCAGCCCGACAGGAAGCCGGCGAAACCGCCCCAGTATTTGTGGGCAAAGTGGCTGAAGGAACCGGCGACCGGTTCTTCGACGATCATTTCGCCAAGCTGGCGCATGATCATAAAAGCGATAAAGCCGCAGATCGCGTAACCCAGAATCATCGACGGGCCGGCGGATTTGAGCACCCCGGCCGAGCCGAGGAACAGGCCCGTGCCGATGGCGCCACCGAGGGCGATCAACTGGATATGACGATTTTTCAGGCCGCGTTTCAGCTCGCCTGAAGAGGAATGGGGTTCACTCATGAATAGGGTCTCACGCAAGGTTTGATGATGTTGAATGCACGTTGCTGACTTGAATCCCGACTCAAGCAGCGCCGTTCAAACCCCAGCGCAGGCACCTGGAGTACAGCGTATTGCTAACGGTCATGCGTCACCTGTTTGTTTTTATCTGTGACGAAATCGAACCCGTCCGGCGCGTGGCCGGGCGGAGTGATCAGGGTCGGTAAACCCTGGGTCTTGGCCTTTTGCGGGGTACGCAGCAGGCGGTCACAGTAAAACGCGGCGCAATTGTACACCGCTCGACAGCTTCAAGCCGCTGCCGCGAAGCGCCCGTGACAATCTGTCAGATATTCCTTACGGCGCGGCAATGCTCAATGACACCCTGGCAAAAGCGTAAACACATCGTTACACGCCGTAAAATCCACGTTACACGCGGCTTGATCTGTCAGCCAACGTAAAATTGTCGGTAAGAAAATTCTGATCAATCGGTTCAGCCAGTCCGCTGTTTCTGTTGAAAAAATACCCAGCTCAAAAAAACAGAACAAAAAATTCAAATGAGACCGTGTCAATAAAATTTTTGCATTTCGAAACACTCTCACCTAGGTTAATTCACTTGCTCAGCGAAGCCCGCTGGCAAGCCGTTCTCAAACAACGTCCTCTAGGAGATACACCATGAAAGCACTGGAAAACGACCTGGAAACCGAACTGCAACTCGACGATTGGTTTGAAGCGCCGACCCATGAGGCCGCCGTTGAAATGATGCAAGCCGATGCCGTTGTGCCATTCGGCACGGCGATGTGGCCTTTCTAACACCCGGCAGGTAACCGGCAGGTGCTGTGCACGGCACCTGCCACCTTACCCAAGGCACACAAGGACACACGTCATGGACAAGGCCCGCGCCGTCGAACACTTTCTTTACTACCTCGCTCACCACCCCGCCCTGCAAGGCTTGAACTGCCCCACCGTGCTACTCGGCCATACCGAACGTTATGACGCCATTGCCCAGGCGATCACCCAAGGCAGTGCCGCCCGTTTCAACTTCCAGGTGCAGCGCCTGGACCTGACGCCCAGTGAAACCCTGGCCCAGACCATCGAAGCCTGCGACCTGTACCTGTTTCTGTACGACTCCTCGACCTTGCCCAACCCACGGGCGGAAGGCCCCGACTTCATCCGTGCCCTGCAGGGCGTGATGGCTGAACACTGGAAAAAATCCCTGCTGTTCAAAGATTACGGCGACTACTTCTACGACACCTTCAGCGTCGAGCCGCAGCGCATTGCCGACCTCAACGCTACGCTGATCCGGCACATGTCCCAGGCCAACATGCTGAGCTTTACCGACAAGCACGGTTCACGCCTGGAAGCGCCGCTGAGCAGCATCAAGAAGTGGACCAATATCAACGGCGTCGGCAACCACGACTTGGCGCCCGGCGAGATCGCCACCCACAGCGAGGCCATCAACGGCCAAGTGCGGTTTGTCGGCACGTTTCTCAGCACCATCCCCTTCGCGCGTAAATACGGCGTGCTGCAATCACCGCTGGAGCTGTGGATCGAGAACTCGACGATTTGCGGCGTAGCCAGCGATGTGCCGGGGCTGGCGGATGACTTCAACAAATACCTCAACGCCAACCCGTCCAACCGCCGCGTCGAAGAGCTGGGTATTGGCACCAATGAAGGGGTCAAGGACCTGTACGCGCGTAATGCCGGGTTTGAAGAGCGCCATTGCGGCTTGCACCTGGGCTTGGGCGGCGGGCAAAAGGGCAGCCATCACCTGGACCTGATCTTTGCCAGTGGCGTGTTGGCGCTGGATGACAAGCCGGTGTTTGACGGGACGTTTGCGTTCTAAACAACTGACTTGAAACACTGCAAATTCAAAGGTGGAAGGGGGCTTGCTCCCTCCCACTTTCCAAGTGCATTGCACAAAAAAAAACGCCAACCCGCGAGAGTTGACGCTTTTACTTGCAGCTTGCAGCTAAAAACTCACCGCTGCCTTCAAGGCTTCTTTCGACCAAAACCCGGGCGCTGACCGGAACCGGCCGGTGCGCCACGGCGCTTGCCCGACGGCTCATCGGCGACCAGTTTCAGGCCTGGACGCTTTTTTGGCGCCGGCTTGGCTGGGCGTTTGGTGCTGGCGTTGTCGGCCGGGCGATCGGACGACGGCGTACCGCGGCCAGCTTCACCACGGTTGCCACGACCAGCGGCTGGCGCTTCACCACGCGCAGGACGCGGAGTGCGTGGCGCACGCTCGCCTTCCTGACGCGACGGCGCGGTTGGGCGACGCTCGCCTTCGATGTGCGGCTCACGCGAGATGCGGCCACCGGTAGCCGGCGCATTCAGCGCCGGGCGCAGGGTGCGCGCAACGCGCTCGGTACGCGCTACTGGTCGCGACGATTTACGCTGCATACGCTCAAGCTTGTCTTTGCTCTTGGCGTTCATCTGCGGCATGGCAACAGGCGTCAGGCCAACTTCGGCACTGAGGATGTCGACTTCGTACTGGCTCATTTCGCGCCAGCGGCCCATCGGCAGGTCGGAGTTCAAGAACACCGGGCCGAAACGCACGCGCTTCAGGCGGCTGACCACCAGGCCCTGGGATTCCCACAGGCGACGGACTTCGCGGTTACGGCCTTCCATCACCACGCAGTGGTACCAATGGTTAAAACCTTCGCCGCCTGGCGCCTGCTTGATGTCGGTGAATTTGGCGGGGCCGTCTTCCAGCACCACGCCCGCCTTGAGGCGTTCGATCATCTCGTCATCAACTTCACCCCGTACACGCACCGCGTATTCACGGTCCATCTCGTAAGACGGGTGCATCAGGCGGTTGGCCAGCTCACCGTCGGTGGTGAACATCAGCAAGCCGGTGGTGTTGATGTCGAGGCGGCCAATGTTGATCCAGCGGCCTTCTTTGGGCTTGGGCATCTTGTCGAACACGGTCGGACGGCCTTCTGGGTCGTCACGGGTGCAGATCTCGCCATCGGGCTTGTTGTACATGATGACGCGGCGCACCGATTCGGCGGCCTCTTCACGCTTGATGACCTTGCCATCAATGGTGATTGCATCGTGCAGGTCGACGCGTTGGCCGAGGGTGGCTTCAACGCCGTTGACCTTGATGCGCTTCTGGGTGATCCAGGCTTCGACGTCGCGGCGTGAGCCCACGCCGATACGCGCCAGCACCTTTTGCAGTTTTTCGCCTGCTGGGCCGATTTCCTGGCTGTCGTTCTGGTCTTTGTCGTTCATCTTAAGCACCTCCCGGTGGGTCGAGTCAGGCATGGCCTGAAGAGTGTTGAAAGCGGGGCTTTGGGCGAATACGTCGCCAAAGGGTCGCGAATCATACGCGCATGACGCGCGTTGCGCATCACAGACTAGCCGATAAACACAGCGTCATTTGCTTTTCCGCCGACCGGTGGCATCCAGCGCCAACAGCCGCAGTTCGGCTTCGGCCAGCACCGCGCGCTTGTCGACCTTGTCGAGTTTCTTCCAGGCGCGGATTTCGCGCTTGCTGCGGCCACAGCCGACACAGATGTCGTCGCTGAATTTGCAGATGCTGATGCAAGGGTCTTTGGTGGAACTCATGCTTTCTCCCTGACAATGCACATCAAAGGTGGGAGGCGGTGGCCGCTGGACGGGTTTAATCCTCGAACCCGCGGCGCTCGTTTTCAATAGCTTCGGCCAGCGCGCGGGCTTCGTCTTCTTCGTCACTCAACGGCGGTTGTTCCAGAGCGGCGACGGCAGCCAAGAGTTTCTCGCGGGCTTGGGCAACACCCAGAATGTCTTCCTAGGGCTCGGCGACCTGTTCAACTTCGACTTCAGGCTCAACCTCAACGTTCAGCTGGGTTTCGGATTCGGTTTCGGGTTCGGCGGCGCCGTCACGCAGCAAATCATCAAAGTCAGTCTTGAGGCCCAACTCCATGTCGTCCAGCTCAAGCAGCAAGGTATGGAAACTGGTTTCGTCCTTCGGCGCTTCCGGCTCGGCGCTGGCGTCGGCGAGTTCTTGCAGGCTGGCGGGCACCGGCGCGTCGTCAAAGTCGAGCACCGGGTCGGGTTCCATCTCGCGCAGTTCGGCCAAGGGCGGCAGGTCGTCGAGGTTTTTCAGGTTGAAGTGGTCGAGGAACACTTTGGTGGTGGCGAACATCGCCGGCTTGCCGGGCACGTCGCGGTAACCGACGATGCGAATCCACTCGCGCTCCAGCAGGGTTTTGACGATGTGGCTGTTGACCGCCACGCCACGCACATCTTCGATCTCGCCCCGGGTGATCGGCTGGCGATATGCGATCAGCGCCATGGTCTCGAGCATCGCTCGCGAATAGCGCTGCGGGCGCTCTTCCCACAAGCGGCCGACCCACGGCGAAAACTTCTCACGGATCTGCAGACGGTAGCCTGACGCCACTTCACGCAGCTCAAAGGCGCGGCCGTCGCAGGATTTGCGCAAGATCTCCAAGGCCTTTTTGAACACGGGCGGCTCGGGGCGCTCGGCCTCTTCAAAGAGTTCGAACAGGCGCTCCAGAGATTGCGGTTTACCCGAGGCCAGAAGAAAGGCCTCCAGCAACGGGGCCAATTCGCGGGGTTCAGTCAAATTCATCGATTCAGCTCTTTATTCGGCTCGCGCCCGCACGTGGATAGCCGCAAAAGGCTCATTCTGCACCAGCTCGACCAAGGACTCCTTGACCAGTTCCAGCACCGCCATAAAGGTCACCACCACGCCCAGGCGCCCTTCTTCTTTAGTAAACAACTCGACAAACGGCACAAAACCGCCGCCTTTAAGCCGCTCAAGTACATCGCTCATGCGCTCGCGGGTCGACAGCGCCTCGCGGCTGACCTGGTGGCTTTCAAACATGTCGCCACGGCGCAGCACTTCAGCCATCGACATCAGTAACTCTTCCAGGCTTACATCCGGCAACAGCTTGCGCGCGCGCGCTTCCGGGGCATCCAGCTTGGGCACCACCACGTCGCGACCGACGCGGCTCAAGCCGTCAATACCTTCAGCGGCCGCCTTGAAGCGTTCGTACTCTTGCAGGCGGCGGATCAGCTCGGCGCGCGGGTCGTCTTCCTCGGCTTCAATCGATTCTGCGCGCGGCAGCAGCATGCGCGACTTGATCTCGGCGAGCATGGCGGCCATCACCAGGTATTCGGCGGCCAGTTCCAGGCGCACCGACTGCATCAACTCGACATAGCCCATGTACTGACGGGTGATTTCCGCCACCGGGATGTCGAGGATGTTGATGTTCTGCTTGCGAATCAGGTACAGCAGCAAGTCCAGCGGGCCTTCGAACGCTTCAAGGAAGACCTCAAGCGCGTCCGGCGGGATGTACAAGTCCAGCGGCATTTCCATCACCGCCTGGCCATACACCATGGCAAACGGCAGCTCTTGCTGGGCGCCCGCCTGGCTGTCGACGGTCTCTACGGCCGACATTCAGGCCTCGGCCATAAAGGGCGCCGGGTCGCCGCAGCCTACGCGGATCACCTCCGGCTCGCCGTCGGCCAGGTTGATCACGGTGGAGGCCTTGCCGCCGCCAAAACCACCGTCGATGATCAAGTCCACCTGTTTTTCCAGCAGTTGGCGCATTTCGTACGGGTCTTCCAGCGGCTCGGTATCGCCGGGCATGATCAGCGACACACTCATCAACGGCTCACCCAGCTCAGCCAGCAAGGCTAGCGCAATCGGGTGCTCCGGCACCCGCAGGCCGATGGTGCGCTTCTTCGGGTGCAGCAACAGGCGCGGCACTTCGCGGGTAGCGTTCAGAATAAAAGTGTACGGCCCCGGCGTATGCGCCTTGAGCAAGCGGAACGTGCCGGTGTCGACTTTGGCAAACAGCCCCAGTTGCGACAAATCGCTGCAGATCAGTGCGAAGTTGTGATTCTTGTCCAGGTCACGCAAGCGTCTGACCCGTTCAACCGCGCTTTTATCGCCGATTTGGCAACCAATGGCGTAGGACGAGTCCGTTGGGTAGATCACCACGCCACCGGCGCGAATGATCTCCACCGCCTGTTTAATCAGGCGCGCTTGAGGGTTTTCCGGATGAATCTGGAAGAATTGACTCACGTGTTCTACCTGTTCAGACGGTGGCAATAATGGGGTCATGCTTGAATCGCCCCCACAAAAGCGGCAGGTCTTCCGGGACTTGGCGGTATTCGCCAATCTCCGACCAACCGCCAGGGCCATGGAAATCACTGCCGGCGCTGACCAGCAGACCAAATTCGCGGGCAAGAATCGCCAGGCTACCCACCTGTTCGGCGGGTTGATGGCCGTTGACCACTTCAATTGCGTGCCCGCCCGCTCCAATATAGTCGGCAATCAGCTTGCGACGCTTGCTGCGGGTGAAATCGTAATGCCAAGGGTGCGCCAGGCTGACCCAGGCCCCGGAGGCGCGCAGGGTTTGCACGGTGTCTTCCAGGGTCGGCCAATGTTGCTTGACGTCGCCCAACTTGCCGGCGCCGAGCCATTTGCGAAACGCTTCGGCGCGGTCCTTAACAAAACCTTCACGCACCATCCAGTCTGCAAAGTGCGGCCGGGCCGGCGCGTTACCGCTGTCGCCCAGCGCCTGCTGGACGGCGCGAGCACCTTCGAGGGCATTGGGCATGCCTTTAAGGCTGAGTTTGCGGCTTATTTCTTCGGACCGCAGCCAGCGGCCATCGTGCAATTGGGCGATGGCCTCGACCAATGGCGGGGCTTTTTGATCAAACCCGTAACCGAGCACATGAATGGTGGCGCCGCCCCAGGTGCAGGACAATTCCACGCCGTTGACCAGCTGCATGCCCAAGCCATGCGCCGTCGCACGGGCCTCATCGAGGCCTTCGAGCGTATCGTGGTCGGTCAACGCGAGGACTCGCACGCCTTTTTCAAACGCACGCGCAACCAGTACCGCGGGCGCGAGGGCGCCGTCGGAGGCGGTGCTGTGGCAGTGCAAATCAACATTCACGGAAGTGTGTAACCTCAAGTCAGCTGGCGCTTTCGCTACCAAGGATGTTTGTTATTATGCCGCCACATCCAGCTTCTGGCTCTTACTGTGAAACAATTCATCGACTTCATCCCGCTGTTGCTGTTTTTCATCGTTTACAAACTCGACCCAAGGGTCATCGATGTCGCCGGCCATGAGCTGACATTCGGAGGCATCTACAGCGCCACCGCGGTGCTGATCATCAGTTCTGTCGTGGTCTACGGCGCGATCTTCATTTCCCAGCGCAAACTCGAAAAAAGCCAATGGCTGACCCTGATCGCCTGCCTCGTCTTCGGCAGCCTGACCCTGGCCTTCCACAGCGAAACCTTCCTTAAATGGAAAGCCCCAGTGGTGAACTGGCTGTTCGCGCTGGCCTTTATCGGCAGCCATTTCATCGGTGATCGCCTGCTGATCAAGCGGATCATGGGCCACGCGTTAACCTTGCCAGAGCCGGTATGGGTACGCTTGAACGTGGCCTGGGTGGTGTTTTTCCTGTTCTGCGGCGCCGCCAACCTGTTTGTGGCCTTCACCTTCCAGAATTATTGGGTCGACTTCAAGGTGTTCGGCAGCCTGGGCATGACCGTATTGTTCCTGGTCGGCCAGGGTATCTATCTGTCGCGCCACCTGCATGACACCGACCCTACTACGCCGAAAACCGAGGACTGACATGCTCTACGCAATCATTGCTACCGACGTTGCCCACTCGCTGGAAAAACGCCTGAGCGTGCGCCCTGCCCACGTCGAACGCCTGAAACAGCTGCAGGCCGAAGGCCGCATCGTGCTGGCCGGCCCACACCCGGCAGTCGACAGCAATGACCCAGGCGAAGCCGGTTTCACCGGCAGCCTGATCGTCGCCGAGTTCGCGTCCCTGGCCGATGCCCAGGCGTGGGCCAACGCTGACCCTTACGTAACGGCGGGCGTTTACGCGGAGGTCGTGATCAAGCCGTTCAAGCAAGTCCTGCCTTGAGCTTGATGCCCGGCAAGCGCCGGATGGCTCAACATTCCCGGTAATCTGCCGACAACCTGCTGAATATTCGTGTGGAATCAGGAGTTCCGATGCGCTTACGTCAGTTGTGTCTGTTGGCAGTGTTAATGATCGGGGCTACCGCCCACGCTGAAGAAACCTCAAACACCGGCAGCCAGGTCACCGAGTTGCAGCAGCGTTTGAAAGAAAGCGAACGGCTGCGTGAAGAGCTGAGCAAACAACTGCAAACCGCAGACGCCGCGCGCGAAAGTGCGCAACTGAGTCGCTTGCGCCAAGAGAACCAACGCCTGGTGCAGCAACTCAAAGAAGCACAAGGCGGCGCCTTGAACCGGTGGCTAACCGAGCAACAGCAGTGGTTTGTCACCGGCGCGGCCGTTGCACTGATCGCCTTGCTGTGCGGGGTTTTCGCCAGCGGTGGGCACCGTCGCCGTCGACAATGGCTAAATTGAGTGAGTCATGAGCGAGCTGTTACTGATAGATGATGACCAGGAGCTGTGCGAGCTTCTGACCAGTTGGCTAAGCCAGGAAGGTTTCCAGGTGCGTGCCTGCCACGATGGTTTGAGCGCCCGCAAAGCCTTGAGCGATAGCGCCCCGGCGGCGGTAGTGCTCGACGTAATGTTGCCGGATGGCAGCGGCTTGGAGCTGCTCAAGCAATTGCGCAACGACCACCCGGAATTGCCGGTGCTGATGCTCTCGGCCCGAGGCGAGCCGCTGGACCGTATCCTCGGGCTGGAACTGGGCGCCGACGATTATCTGGCCAAGCCTTGTGACCCACGCGAGCTTACTGCCCGCTTGCGCGCCGTACTGCGCCGCAGCCACCCGGCGGCCGTATCGACGCAGCTTGAGTTGGGTGACCTGTGCTTCAGCCCGGTGCGCGGGGTGGTCAGCATTAATCAACAGGAGTTCGTGCTGACGGTGTCCGAGAGCCGTTTGCTGGAAGCCTTGTTGCGCCAACCGGGTGAACCGCTGGACAAGCAGGAGCTGGCGCAGATTGCCTTGGGGCGCAAGTTGACGCTGTATGACCGCAGTTTGGACATGCACGTCAGCAACCTGCGAAAAAAGATCGGCCCGCACGCGGATGGCCGGCCACGGATTGTCGCGCTGCGCAGCCGCGGGTACTACTACAGCCTTTGAAGAAGCTGCAAGAAACAGCAAGAAACAGCACACGCTGCAAGCTGCAAGCTGCAAGAAAAAGCACGATCAAAGGCGCATTGACCGTCGCTCTTGTCTTGCAGCTTGCAGCTTAAAACTTACAGCTTGCAGCTTAAAACGTGCAGCTTGCGGCGGATGCCCCTTACCAAACCTTTACCCTCACCTGACCGCCGCTGACCTTGATCTCCGTAATCTACTCACATCCGGACTCACCGGAATAGACACTGGAGAATCACCATGCGCAAGACCCTGATCGCTTTGATGTTCGCCGCCGCCCTGCCAACTGTTGCCATGGCTGCAATGCCGGAAGGCCCAGGTCCTGGCCCTGGCCCGATGGGCGGTCCTGAAGGCCATATGATGGGCGGCCCTGGCCACGACGGTGAACACGGTCCGCGTGGCAAAGGTGGCCCGTTCGCCCAATTGGACCTGAGCAAGGAACAGCGCGAGCAAATCGGCAAGCTGATGGGCGACCAATGGCACGCTCGCAAAGACCTGGTCAAAAAGTACCTGGACAAACTCCCGGCCGCTGACCAGAAGGCCATGCAGGACGAAATAGCTGCCGGCAAACAGAAAACCCAAGCCGACATCCGTGCCGTACTGAAACCCGATCAACAGAAGAAATTCGACGAAATCGTCAAGAAACAAGACGAGCGCCGCGCCGAGTGGAAGGAATTCCAGGCCTGGAAAGCGCAACAGCCGCAAAAAGCGCAATAATGTAAGCGCGTCACCTCCCCAGCCCAGTGGCCCTCGCCGCTGGGCTTTTCCTGTTTGAGGGTTTCCTGTGCGTTCATTGTTCTGGCGCATCCTTGCCAGTTTCTGGCTGGCCATCGCCTTGGTTGCCGGGCTGTCGATTCTGCTTGGTCACATGCTCAACCAAGATGCGTGGATTCTCAGCCGTCACCCCGGCCTCAACAATTTGGCGCAAGAGTGGACCCAGCTCTACGAAGCCCAAGGCGAGGACGCCGCTCAGGATTTGCTGCAACAACGCAAACGCCAGTACCACATCGACGTGCAAGTGCTGAATGAAAGCGGCGAGCCGGTGGTGCGCGGCACCTTCCCGCGACGCGCCGCCGCGCTTGAGGCCCGGCAAAGTGATAACAAAGACGGCCACCTGCCCTGGCGCCGCTTGACCGCCGAGTACACCAGCGAAAAAACCGGCGACACCTACCTGCTGATCTACCGCATCCCGCACCCGGAACTCGACGAATGGCACCGTAGCAGCCTGACGTGGCCATTAAGTGCGCTGGCGATTGCGCTGGTGGTGCTGACGCTGTTCAGCCTCTTGGTGACGCTGTCCATTACCCGACCACTCAGCCGCTTGCGCGGTGCGGTGCATGACCTCGGCCAAGCCACCTACCAGCAGAACAGCCTGGCGCGACTGGCCAACCGGCGTGATGAGTTTGGCGTATTGGCCACTGACTTCAACCGCATGGGCGCGCGCCTGCAAAGCCTGATCGGCAGCCAGCGCCAGTTGCTGCGCGACGTGTCCCACGAACTGCGCTCGCCGCTGGCCCGCTTGCGCATCGCGCTGGCCCTGGCCGAACGCGCGAGCGCCGAAGAACGCGAAAAGCTCTGGCCCCGCCTGACGCGTGAATGCGACCGCCTGGAAGCGCTGATCAGCGAGATTCTGGTGCTGGCGCGCGTCGATGCCGACAACGCCAGCGCCGAGGACGTCGACCTCAACCCGCTGCTCAAGACCCTGCAAAAAGACGCCCAACTCGGCGCGCCGGACCAAGTGGTGCAACTGACCGCCGACAACGACCTGCACCTCAAGGGCTGGCCGACGATGATTGAGCGCGCAGTGGATAACCTGTTGCGCAACGCCCAGCGCTTCAACCCGCTCGGCCAACCGATCGAGCTGCAAGCGCAACGCCTCGGCGAGCGCATCTTGATCAGCGTGCGCGACCATGGCCCAGGCGTTGAGGCCGAGCACCTGAGCCAACTGGGCGAACCGTTTTATCGCGCCCCCGGCCAAGCGGCCCAAGGCCACGGGCTGGGCTTGGCCATCGCCCGACGCGCGGCGGAACGGCATGGCGGCAGCCTGATCCTGGCGAATCACCCTGACGGCGGCTTTATCGCCAGCATCGACTTGCCGTTAACGCCTGGGGTTGCCACATCGGCCGGATGATCTTCTAGAGTGGCCCTTCTGTTACCGAGGGCCACGGGCAACAGCCGACCCAATCTCTCAAGCCGAATGCAGTCAACTGTGGCAGCGGGCTTGCTCGCGATGCAGACAACCCGGTGCATCAGCACTAACGGGTTGATGCCATCGCGAGCAAGCCCGCTCCCACAAAAGCGCTCAAGAACTGTTCCGGTCAATTACCCGCCGCTGACTCATTAATTCACAATGAATACGCCAATGCCGTGATCTGAGTCAGCTGCTCACCTGGCACATCCAATTACTCTGTGGCCTCTCTTCTCCTGCATTGGAGGCACGCAATGTCTGAATCTCCCGGAAAACTTCGACTCGGTGCACTGGTTGCACTGGTCGTGGGCTCAATGATTGGGGGCGGGATCTTCTCACTGCCGCAAAACATGGCCGCCAGCGCCGATGTGGGCGCCGTGTTGATCGGTTGGGTGATTACTGCCATCGGCATGCTGACCCTCGCGTTCGTGTTCCAGACCCTTGCCAACCGCAAGCCCACCCTCGATGGCGGTGTGTACGCCTACGCCAAGGCCGGTTTCGGCGACTACATGGGTTTCTCGTCGGCGTGGGGTTACTGGATCAGTGCCTGGTTGGGCAACGTCGGCTACTTCGTCCTGTTGTTCAGCACCCTCGGTTACTTCTTCCCGATTTTTGGCGCGGGGAATACGCCTGCGGCGGTGATCGGCGCGTCGGTGCTGCTGTGGGCCGTGCACTTTTTGGTGCTGCGCGGGATCAAGGAAGCCGCGTTCATTAACCTGGTAACCACCATCGCCAAAGTGGTGCCGCTGGTGCTGTTCGTGTTGATCGCCGTGTTTGCGTTCAAGCTGGACATTTTCACCGCGGATATTTGGGGCGTGAAAAACCCGGACCTGGGCAGTGTGATGAACCAGGTGCGCAACATGATGCTGGTTACCGTGTTCGTGTTCATCGGCATCGAAGGCGCGAGCATCTTCTCGTCGCGGGCGGAAAAACGCTCCGATGTCGGCAAGGCCACCGTGATCGGCTTTATCACCGTGCTGCTGTTTTTGATGCTGGTGAACGTGCTGTCACTCGGGATCATGACCCAGCCGGAGCTGGCCAAGTTGCAGAACCCGTCGATGGCCGCCGTGCTTGAGCACGTGGTCGGCCATTGGGGCGCGCTGCTGATCAGCGTAGGTTTGATCATCTCACTGCTGGGCGCGCTGCTGTCGTGGGTGTTGCTGTGTGCGGAGATCATGTTCGCGGCCGCCAAGGACCACACCATGCCGGCGTTTTTGCGCAAGGAAAACGCCAACCACGTACCGGTCAACGCCCTCTGGCTGACCAATGCGATGGTGCAGGTTTTTCTGCTGATAACGCTGTTTTCAGCAAGCACTTACCTGTCGCTGATCTACCTCGCCACGTCGATGATTTTGGTCCCGTACCTGTGGTCGGCCGCCTATGCCCTGCTGCTGGCGGTGCGCGGCGAGACCTACGAAAACGCAGCGCGCGAACGTGCGAAAGACCTGTGCATTGGCGCCATCGCGCTGATCTACGCGATCTGGCTGCTCTACGCCGGCGGCACCAAATACCTGCTGTTGTCCGCCCTGCTCTACGCCCCCGGCGCGATTCTGTTCGCAATGGCCAAGCGTGAACTCGGCAAACCGATTTTCACCACGCTGGAGAAGCTGATTTTCGGCGCAGTCGTCATCGGCGCCCTGGCGGCGGCTTATGGGCTCTACGCCGGCTTCCTGACGTTGTAAGTGTTCCCATTGGAGGATCTGTAATGACCACCGAAAAAGTCAAGTACGGCGTACATTCCGAAGCCGGCAAACTGCGCAAAGTCATGGTGTGCTCCCCAGGTTTGGCGCACCAGCGCCTGACCCCCAACAACTGCGATGAACTGCTGTTCGATGACGTGCTATGGGTGGCCCAAGCCAAGCGCGACCATTTCGACTTCGTCACCAAAATGCGCGAACGCGACATTGATGTGCTGGAAATGCACAACCTGCTGACCGACATCGTCGCCATCCCTGAAGCCCTTGATTGGTTACTGGCGCGCAAGATCACCGCCAACCAGGTCGGCCTTGGCCTGGTCAACGAAGTGGGTTCATGGCTGCGCAGCCTGGAGCCGCGCAAGGTTGCTGAATACCTGATCGGCGGCGTCTCGGCCGATGACTTGCCGGACAGTTTCGGCGGCAAGACGATCGAGATGTTCCGCGACTTTCTCGGCCACTCAAGCTTCATCCTGCCACCGTTGCCGAACACCCAATTTACCCGCGATACCACCTGCTGGATTTACGGCGGCGTGACACTCAACCCGATGCACTGGCCGGCGCGACGTCAGGAAACCTTGCTGGCCAGCGCCATTTATAAATTCCACCCCGAGTTCGTCAATGCCGACTTTCAGGTCTGGTACGGCGACCCGGACCAGCAACACGGCAACGCCACGCTGGAAGGTGGTGATGTAATGCCGATCGGCAACGGCGTGGTGTTGATCGGCATGGGCGAGCGCTCGTCGCGCCAAGCCATCGGCCAACTGGCGCTGAACCTGTTCAAACACAACGCCGTCGAGCGTGTGATCGTTGCCGGCCTGCCGAAATCCCGCGCCGCGATGCACCTGGACACGGTGTTCAGTTTCTGCGACCGCGACCTCGTCACCGTCTTCCCGGAAGTGGTCAGCCAAATCGTCGCGTTCAGCCTGCGCCCTGATGAGAGCAAGCCCGGCGGCATTGACGTGCGCCGTGAACAAGCAAGCTTCCTCGACGTGGTCGCCAGCGCGCTCAAGCTGAACGCCCTGCGCGTGGTCGAGACCGGCGGCAACAGCTTCGCCGCCGAACGCGAGCAATGGGATGACGGCAACAACGTGGTGGCTGTGGAGCCTGGCGTGGTGATCGGTTACGACCGCAACACCTACACCAACACCCTGTTGCGCAAGGCCGGGGTGGAAGTCATCACCATCAGCGCCGGTGAACTCGGCCGTGGCCGTGGCGGCGGCCACTGCATGACCTGCCCGATCATCCGCGACCCCATCGACTATTAAGGAGATCCATCATGGCGTTCAACATGCGCAACCGCAGCCTGCTCTCGCTGATGCACCACACCACGCGCGAGCTGCACTACTTGCTGGACTTGTCCCGAGACCTAAAACGCGCCAAATACACCGGCACCGAGCGGCCGCACTTGCAGGGCAAAAACATCGCGCTGATCTTCGAAAAAACCTCGACCCGCACCCGTTGTGCGTTTGAAGTGGCGGCACATGACCAAGGCGCGCACGTCACCTATATCGACCCGGTGTCGTCGCAGATCGGCCACAAAGAAAGCATGAAAGACACCGCCCGCGTACTCGGCCGCATGTTCGACGCCATTGAATACCGTGGCTTTGCGCAGGAAATCGTCGAGGAGTTGGCCACCTTCGCCGGCGTGCCGGTGTTCAACGGCCTGACCGCCGAGTTCCACCCCACGCAAATGATTGCCGACACCTTGACCATGCGCGAACACAGCGACAAGCCGCTGCATGACATCAGCTACGCCTACCTCGGCGATGCGCGCTACAACATGGGCAACTCGCTGCTGATGATCGGCGCCAAGCTGGGCATGGACGTGCGCATCGGCGCGCCCAAAGCGCTCTGGCCGCACGACGATTTCATCAAGCAATGCCAGGCCTTTGCCGAAGAAAGCGGCGCGCGCATCACCATCACCGAAGACCCGGTGGAGGCGGTGAACGGCGTGGACTTCATCCACACCGACATCTGGGTGTCGATGGGCGAGCCGGTGGAAGCGTGGGATGAGCGCATCGAGCAACTGCTGCCGTACCAAGTCAACGCCAGGATGATGAAAGCCTCGGGCAACCCACGGGTGAAGTTCATGCATTGCTTGCCGGCGTTCCATAACAGCGAGACCAAGGTGGGCAAGGACATCGCGGCGCGTTATCCGAACCTGGCGAATGGTGTGGAAGTGACCGAAGAGGTGTTTGAGTCGCCCGCCAATATCGCGTTCGAGCAAGCGGAAAACCGCATGCACACCATCAAGGCGATTCTGGTGGCAGCGCTCGCAGACATCTAAAGCTCAAGGTTGGAACTCGATCATGTGGGAGGGGGCTTGCTCCCGATGACGGTATGTCAGTCACCAGAGATGTTGAATGTACAGCCGCCATCGGCAGCAAGCGCCCTCCCACAGCGGGTTCCGTATTCACAAGGCTGAACGCTAGAAGGATTTGATTATGCGTATCGTCGTTGCACTGGGCGGTAACGCCCTGCTCCGCCGCGGTGAACCGATGACGGCGGACAACCAACGCGCCAACATCCGTACCGCCACCGAACAGATCGCCAAAATCCACCCCGGCAACGAACTGGTGATCGCCCACGGCAATGGCCCGCAAGTCGGCCTGCTGTCGTTGCAGGCGGCGGCCTACACCCAGGTTTCGCCGTACCCGCTGGACGTGCTGGGCGCTGAAACCGAAGGCATGATCGGCTACATCATCGAACAGGAACTGGGCAACCTGCTGGACGCTGACGTACCGTTTGCGACCTTGCTGACCCAAGTGGAAGTGGACGCCAACGACCCGGCCTTCCAGAACCCCAGCAAACCTATCGGCCCGGTGTACAGCAAGGCCGAAGCCGAACAGCTTGCGGCCGAAAAAGGCTGGGCCATCGCCCCCGACGGCGACAAGTACCGCCGCGTGGTGGCAAGCCCCAGGCCGAAACGCATCTTTGAAATTCGCCCGATCAAGTGGTTGCTGGAAAAAAGCGCGATTGTTATTTGCGCAGGCGGCGGCGGTATTCCAACCCTCTACGGCGAAGACGGCGCACTGCGCGGCGTCGAAGCGGTGATCGACAAAGACCTGTGTTCAGCGTTGCTGGCTGAGCAACTGGGTGCCGATTTGCTGGTGATCGCCACTGACGTCGACGCCGCCTTTATCGACTACGGCACGCCCACCCAAAAAGCCATCGGCCAGGCCCACCCCGACGAAATGGATAAGCTCGGTTTCGCCGCAGGCTCCATGGGGCCAAAGGTGCAAGCCGCCTGCGAGTTCGCCCGCAAGACTGGCAAAACTGCAGTTATCGGTTCACTCTCAACCATCGAAGCCATCGTCCAGGGCACCGCCGGCACACGCATCAGCACGGCGAAAGCTGGCATCACTTACCTGTGAAGCAGAGGAGAAACGCCTATGGCCACGTTTGAACCCGGTCACTTGCACGTCGAGCGTCACGCGCTCAACAAGGACGACTACAGCTACAACCTGTGCATCGACTACGCAGTCAGCCAGGACCCCAAGGAAGGCAAGGGGATGCAGTTCAAGCTGCACGGCTCGGTGCAGGGCAAGGACCTCGACGAGGCGTTCTTTTTACCCAAGGACCAGGCGTTCGACTTTGCCCGGCATGCGATGAACATCGCGCAAAAATACGGGATGCCGAAGGCCGCCGTGCTGAATGGCTCGATGCACAAGCAGTACGACTTGATGTTTGAGGACGTGCGCCAGCAGCTGGATGTGAAATCGGGCGACCCGGTCAAACCGGAACACCTGGAATAACCCCGGTGATCGTTGCCACGCGATGATCGTTCCCACGCTCTGCGTGGTAACGCCGCCCGGGACGCTCCGCGTCCTGCCATAGGCGCACGTTTGATGACGTGCGCAAGGTGACGCGGAGCGTCACGGGCTGTATTCCCACGCAGAGCGTGGGAACGATCAGCGTCGCACTGCCCCGCACATTTTGATCTGCATCATCTGCAAGGCATACTTGCCACCCTCCGCTCTTCAGAATCAACAGCGCCCCATGCGTATCCACGTCAGCTTCATCGACCGCGTCGGCATTACCCAGGAAGTCCTGGCCTTGCTCGGTGGGCGCAATCTCAACCTGGATGCGGTGGAGATGGTGCCGCCCAACGTGTATATCGACGCCCCGACGCTGAGCGCCGAGGTGCTCGAAGAACTGCGCGATGCGTTGTTCAGCGTGCAGGGTGTGCAAGCCGTCACCGTGGTCGACATCCTGCCCGGCCAGCGCCGCCACCTGCAACTCGACGCCCTGCTGGCGGCCATGACCGACCCGGTACTGGCGTTGGACAGCGCGGGCAAAATTCTCTTGGCCAACCCGGCGTTGATCGCGCTGTATGGTCGCGAACCGGCCGGAGAAAGCATCGCCGCGCTGTTCAACGACCCGGCGCTGCTCGACACCTTGCTTGAACAGGGTTTTCGCTTGCCCCTGCGCGAGATCAGCGTGAACGGCCATACGTTCTTGCTGGAGGCCACGCCGATCACCGATGCTGGCGCGCTGCTCACCCTTTACCAACCCAACCGCATCGGCGAGCAACTGTCTGCGCTGCACCACGACCATGCCGAAGGGTTTGACGCGCTGCTGGGTGAATCCCCGGTGATTCGCACCCTCAAGGCGCGGGCGCAACGGGTGGCGGCACTGGATGCACCGCTGCTGATCCAGGGCGAAACCGGCACCGGCAAAGAACTGGTGGCGCGTGCTTGCCACGCCATCAGCGCGCGCTACAGTGCACCGTTCCTGGCGCTGAACTGCGCGGCGCTGCCGGAGAACCTCGCCGAAAGCGAATTGTTCGGCTATGCCCCTGGCGCCTTCACCGGTGCCCAGCGCGGCGGCAAACCGGGGCTGATGGAGCTGGCCAACCAGGGCACGGTGTTTCTCGATGAGATCGGCGAGATGTCGCCGTACCTGCAGGCCAAGCTGCTGCGCTTTCTGAATGACGGCAGCTTTCGCCGCGTGGGCGGTGACCGCGAAGTGAAGGTTAATGTGCGCATCCTCAGCGCCACGCACCGCGACCTCGAAAAAATGGTCAGCGAGGGCACGTTTCGCGAAGACTTGTTTTACCGCCTCAACGTGCTCAACGTCGAAGTACCGCCGCTGCGCGAACGCGGCCAGGACATCCTGTTGCTCGCGCGCTACTTCATGCAGCAAGCGTGCGCGCAGATACAGCGCCCGGTCTGCCGCCTGGCGCCCGGCACTTACCCGGCGCTGTTGGGCAACCGCTGGCCGGGCAATGTTCGGCAGTTACAGAACGTGATCTTCCGCGCCGCCGCCATCTGCGAAAGCAATATCGTCGACATTGGTGACCTGGACATTGCCGGTACGTCGGTGGCGCGCCAAAGCGACGGCGAAGTCGACAGCCTGGAACAGGCGGTGGAAGACTTCGAGCGCAACTTGCTGGAAAAGCTCTACGCCAGCTACCCGTCGACCCGCCAACTGGCCAACCGCCTGCAAACCTCCCACACCGCCATCGCGCATCGCCTGCGCAAGTACGGCATTCCCAACAAGCCCTGACGGCTGCGCAGAGATGCAACTGTGGGAGCGGGCTTGCTCGCGATGGCGGCGTGTCAGTTGAAACATACTTATCTGACACACCGCCATCGCGAGCAAGCCCGCTCCCACAAAAAGCGCTTTTGATCTTATTCAATCACTGAGGTCGGCTTTCAGGCCGCCGGGTTCATCAAAAGCGACCTTCACCTGTACTGAAAGCGCTACAGCGTAACGCTATCGCTACACCCATGTTTTTTGCGCGCCATGCAAGGCTTTGATCCACATAGGCTTTTTTTCAGGCGCCGACCTGTATCGAAATCGCTACAGATAAAATTTATAGGCTTATAACCAATTTTATTAACTTGTTGATTTATAACGATTTAATAACGTTGGCCGCAATATTGCTATGCAACTCTTCATTATTCCAATGCCGCCCTCCAGAGAAATCTGGCCTTGAGGAGTTTCCATGAGCGAGTTGCGTTTCACTGAAGATCACGAATGGCTGCGCGCCGAGACCGATGGCAGCGTCACCGTGGGTATCACCGCTTTCGCGCAGAACGCGCTGGGTGATGTGGTTTTCGTGCAACTGCCCGAGTTGCAGGCTTACGCCAAAGGCGCTGAAGCGTCCACCGTGGAGTCGGTTAAAGCCGCCAGCGGCGTGTACATGCCATTGGACGGTGAAGTGGTCGCAGTGAACGACAAGCTCGACGGCAGCCCGGAACTGGTCAACGAAGACCCGATGGGCGAAGGCTGGTTCTTCCGCTTTACACCCGCCGATGCCGAGGCAGTGGCTAAGCTGTTGGATCAGGATGCGTACGACCGCCTGATCAAAGCCAACGCTGAAGCTTGAGGAGCGCACCATGACGATTAATCTCAGCACCGCCAACGAATTCATCGCCCGCCACATCGGCCCGCGCCCGCAAGACGAGCAACACATGCTCGCAAGTCTGGGCTTTGATTCCCTGGAAGCGTTAAGCGCCAGTGTGATCCCGGAAAGCATCAAGGGCACCAGCGTGCTCGGCCTGGAAGACGGCCTGAGCGAAGCCGACGCCTTGGCCAAGATCAAGGCCATCGCCGGCAAAAACCAACTGTTCAAAACCTACATCGGCCAGGGCTATTACAACTGCCACACGCCGTCGCCGATCCTGCGCAACCTGCTGGAAAACCCGGCCTGGTACACCGCCTACACCCCGTACCAACCCGAGATTTCCCAAGGCCGCCTGGAAGCGCTGCTGAACTTCCAGACCTTGATCAGCGACCTCACCGGCCTGCCGATCGCCAACGCCTCCTTGCTCGACGAAGCCACCGCCGCCGCCGAGGCCATGACGTTCTGCAAGCGCCTGAGCAAGAACAAGAGCAGTAATGCGTTTTTCGCCTCGATCCATAGCCACCCACAAACCCTCGACGTGCTGCGCACGCGTGCCGAGCCGCTGGGCATCGACGTGGTGGTGGGCGATGAGCGTGAACTGAGCGACGTCAGCACCTTCTTCGGCGCCCTGCTGCAGTACCCGGCCAGCAACGGTGATGTGTTTGATTACCGCGAACTGACCGAGCGCTTCCACGCCGCCAACGCGCTGGTAGCCGTGGCCGCCGACCTGCTGGCCCTGACCCTGCTGACGCCGCCGGGTGAGTTCGGCGCCGACGTGGCGATTGGCAGCGCGCAACGCTTCGGCGTGCCGCTGGGGTTTGGTGGCCCGCACGCGGCGTACTTCTCGACCAAGGACGCGTTCAAGCGCGACATGCCGGGGCGTCTGGTCGGCGTTTCGGTCGACCGTTTCGGCAAGCCGGCGCTGCGCCTGGCGATGCAGACCCGCGAGCAACATATCCGTCGCGAGAAAGCCACCAGCAACATCTGCACCGCCCAAGTGCTGTTGGCCAACATCGCCAGCATGTACGCCGTGTACCACGGCCCTAAAGGCCTGACCCAGATCGCCCGACGCATTCACCAACTGACCGCGATCCTGGCCAAAGGCTTGACCGCGCTTGGCCTTAAGGTTGAGCAGCAACACTTTTTCGACACCCTGACCCTCCACACCGGCGCCAACACCGCCGCCCTGCATGACCAGGCCCGCGCCCAGCGCATCAACCTGCGGGTGGTAGACGCCGAGCGTCTGGGCCTGTCGGTCGACGAAACCACCACCCAAGCTGACATCGACGCCTTGTGGTCGATCTTCGCCGACGGCAAAGCGCTGCCGGACTTCGCCGCCGAGGTCGACAGCGCCCTGCCTGCCGCACTGCTGCGCCAATCGCCGATCCTCAGCCACCCGGTGTTCAACCGTTATCACTCCGAAACCGAACTGATGCGCTACCTGCGCAAACTGGCCGACAAGGACCTGGCGCTGGACCGCACCATGATCCCGCTGGGCTCGTGCACCATGAAGCTCAACGCCGCCAGCGAGATGATCCCGGTGACGTGGGCCGAGTTCGGTGCACTGCACCCGTTCGCCCCGGCCGAACAAAGCGCCGGCTACCTGCAACTGACTTCCGAACTGGAAGCCATGCTCTGCGCGGCCACCGGTTATGACGCGATCTCGCTGCAACCCAACGCCGGTTCCCAAGGCGAATACGCAGGCCTGCTGGCGATTCGTGCGTACCACCAAAGCCGTGGCGATGCGCGTCGCGACATCTGCCTGATCCCCTCGTCGGCTCACGGCACTAACCCCGCAACCGCCAACATGGCCGGCATGCGCGTGGTGGTGACCGCCTGCGATGCGCGTGGCAACGTCGACATTGAAGATCTGCGCGCCAAAGCCATCGAGCACCGCGACCACCTCGCGGCACTGATGATCACCTACCCGTCCACCCACGGCGTGTTCGAAGAAGGCATTCGCGAGATCTGCGCGGTGATTCATGACAACGGCGGCCAGGTCTACATCGACGGCGCCAACATGAACGCGATGGTCGGCCTGTGCGCGCCGGGTAAATTCGGCGGCGACGTGTCCCACCTCAACCTGCACAAAACCTTCTGCATTCCGCACGGCGGTGGCGGCCCGGGTGTCGGCCCGATTGGCGTGAAATCCCACCTCACGCCATTCCTGCCTGGCCACGCCGCCATGCAGCGCAAGGAAGGCGCGGTGTGCGCGGCGCCGTTCGGCAGCGCGAGCATTTTGCCGATCACCTGGATGTACATCAGCATGATGGGCGGCGCGGGCCTCAAGCGCGCTTCGCAAGTGGCAATCCTGAATGCCAACTACATTTCGCGTCGCCTCGAAGAGCATTACCCAGTGCTGTACACCGGCAGCAACGGCCTGGTGGCGCACGAATGCATCCTCGACCTGCGCCCGCTGAAAGACAGCAGCGGCATCAGCGTGGACGACGTGGCCAAGCGCCTGATCGACTTCGGTTTCCACGCGCCGACCATGTCGTTCCCGGTCGCCGGCACCTTGATGATCGAGCCGACCGAAAGCGAATCCAAAGAAGAACTCGACCGCTTCTGTGACGCGATGATCGCCATCCGCGAAGAGATTCGCGCGGTCGAAAACGGCACGCTGGACAAAGACGACAACCCACTGAAAAACGCGCCGCACACTGCGGCCGAACTGGTCGGCGAATGGAGCCACCCGTACAGCCGTGAGCAGGCCGTGTACCCGCTTGCCTCGTTGATCGAAGGCAAATACTGGCCGCCGGTTGGCCGCGTCGACAACGTGTTTGGCGACCGCAACCTCGTCTGCGCGTGCCCCTCAATCGAAAACTACGCTTGAGGCAGATATGAGCGGCAAGCGGCAAGCTGCAAGCTGCAAGCTGCAAGTAAAAGCCGAGTGGCTGTGGCCTTTAGCTTGCCGCTTGCCGCTTGCCGCTTGCCGCTTGCATTTGCATTTGTTTATCGAGTGCTGACGCCCAACGGCGCGGCGGCACGTTTTTCAGGAGCTGAATATGCCCACCGAAACCCTGTTGAAAACTCCACTGCATGCGCTGCACCTTGAGCTGGGCGCGCGCATGGTGCCCTTCGCTGGCTACGACATGCCGGTGCAATACCCGCTGGGCGTGATGAAAGAACACCTGCACACCCGTGAACACGCCGGGTTGTTTGACGTGTCTCACATGGGCCAGATCCGCCTCAGCGGCGCGAACGCCGCCAAAGCGCTGGAAAGCCTGGTGCCAGTCGACATCATCGACCTGCCGGTGGGCATGCAGCGCTACGCCATGTTCACTGACGAGCAAGGCGGGATTCTTGACGACCTGATGGTGGCCAACCTGGGTAACGATGAGCTGTTCCTGGTGGTCAACGCCGCGTGCAAAGACCAGGACCTGGCGCACCTGCGCAAACATATCGGCGACCACTGCAGCATCGAGCCGCTGTTCGAGGCGCGCGCCCTGCTCGCATTGCAAGGCCCCGCGGCGGTGAAGGTACTGGCGCGCCTGGCGCCTGAGGTCAGCAAAATGACCTTCATGCAGTTCGCCACCCTGCGCCTGTTGGGCGTGGAGTGCTACGTGAGCCGCTCGGGCTACACCGGTGAAGACGGCTTTGAAATCTCGGTGCCGGCCGCCAACGCCGAGAGCCTGGCGCGCAGCCTGCTGGCCGAAACCGAAGTACAAGCGATCGGCCTGGGCGCCCGCGACTCCCTGCGCCTGGAAGCTGGCCTATGCCTGTACGGGCATGACATGAACACCGACACCACGCCGATTGAAGCCAGCCTGCTCTGGGCGATTTCCAAGGCGCGGCGTGCCGATGGCGCACGTGCCGGTGGCTTCCCCGGCGCCGAGCGAATCTTTGCCCAACAGCAAGCCGGTGTGAGCCGCAAGCGTGTCGGCCTGTTGCCGCAAGAGCGCACCCCGGTGCGTGAAGGTGCAGAAATCGTCGATCAGCACGGCAGCGTAATTGGCACGGTGTGCAGCGGTGGTTTTGGCCCATCGTTGGGCGGCCCGTTGGCGATGGGGTATCTGGACAGCGCATTCATCGCACTGGATACCGAAGTGTCGGCATTGGTACGTGGGAAAAAAGTACCACTACGTGTAAGTAAAATGCCATTTGTGCCGCAACGCTACTACCGTGGTTGATTGACTGTTCCTATAAGTAACGCGGTTGCGTCAGCGTGCACTAAACTGTAACGCAACCGCCTTAAAATAGTGCGTTTACGATAGCCAATACGCCCAGCACTTACCTATAACAAGTGACCAACTCTATCGAATAAGTGCGTGTTACTTTATATTCGCCAAACTGTCACCAAGCCCAGCAAAACATGGCCTTTTGGCAGGGCTTGTTTTTTCTCCGTTAGTTGGCGTAGAGTTTCCCCACTGTGTTTGCATGGGTCGCTTTGAACCTGGACCTGGGCAGTAGCCAACGGACGCTACAACCCGTTCGACGTCTCTTACTTTCCTGCAACTCAGCTCAGTACTCCTTCAATGAAAGGGGCTGTCATTAATTTTTGCGTCAGGGAAATAAGAAAATGGCTGAACGTCTGAGTGGTACCGTCAAGTGGTTTAACGACGAGAAAGGCTTTGGTTTTATCACGCCGGAAAGTGGTGCGGATTTATTTGTCCATTTCCGCGCTATTCAGGGCAACGGCTTCAAGAGTCTGAAAGAAGGCCAAAAAGTGACATTCATTGCTGTGCAAGGCCAGAAAGGTATGCAGGCTGACGAAGTACAAGCAGAGGGCTGATACTCGCTGCGACAAAAAGCCCCTGATGTCACCATCGGGGGCTTTTTTATGCGCGTCGCACCGGGTTGCCGCGTAAAATCGCTTTTTTATCCAGCGAGCCCTGCCATGTCCAACACCTTGCTGAGCCCCCAGGGCGAGTTCCCCGCCGTTGGCCTGGGCCGTCGTTTGGCAGCGATGTTCTATGACTTTCTATTGTGTACCGCGCTGCTGATCGTCACGGCATTTGTGTACAAGCTTACGTGGATGGCGTTTATCGGCGAGGCCAAAATGCGCGCCCTCAGCGAATCCGGGGCGCTGGACGCTGACCCGTTGCTGTCGACACTGCTGTTTTTTGTGCTGTTTGGTTTCTTCGCCAAGTTCTGGACCCATTCCGGGCAGACCCTCGGCATGCAGGTGTGGGGCGTGCGGGTACAAAACGCCGACGGCTCGCGGATCAGCTTGTGGCAGGCGCTGTTGCGGTTTGTCGTGTCGATTGCTTCGTGGTTGTGTGTGGGGCTGGGGTTTATCTGGTCGTTGTTCGACAAGCAGAAACGCAGCTGGCATGACATTTATTCCGATACACAACTGGTGCGTATCCCGAAGCAGAAGAAGTAACCAAAAGGTCCTCGCCCCACCACTCGTTGCCTCGCTTGGGCTCGGCATGCCTGCGTGCGGCCATCGTGGTTAACGCGGCGCTTCTCAGATCAAAAGCAGATCAAAAGCGCTTTTTGTGGGAGCGGGCTTGCTCGCGATGGCATCAACCCGGTGTGCCTGATGCTCCGAGGTGCTTGCATCGCGAGAGTGCTGCATCAAAGATGCCGTTGGGCCGCCCACACTGTGACCCTGCTTACGAGTGGATCAAGCGTTACCCGCCAGTTTCAGGCGCGCAGCCTGGGTAAAGTCGAGCATCCGCTTAAGCGGCCGAACAGCCTGCGGTATCACCGACGGCTCCACGAAAATCTCGTTACTGCCCTCACGCAAACATTGCAGCGTGCGCTCCAGCGTATTCATCGCCATCCACGGGCAGTGCGCGCAACTACGGCAGGCCGCGCCGTTACCGGCGGTAGGCGCTTCAACGAACACCTTGTCCGGGCACAACTGCTGCATTTTGTAAAAAATGCCACGGTCAGTCGCCACAATAAACGTCTTGTTCGGCAAGCGTTGCGCCGCCGCAATCAACTGACTGGTTGACCCCACTGCGTCCGCCAATTCAATCACCGCCGTCGGCGACTCCGGGTGCACTAGAATCGCCGCGTCCGGGTAAAGCGCCTTCATGTCCTCAAGCTGCTTGGACTTGAACTCCTCGTGAACGATGCACGCACCGTCCCACAGCAACATATCCGCGCCGGTCTGGCGCTGAATGTAGGTGCCCAGGTGCTTGTCCGGCCCCCAGATAATGGTCTCGCCGTTGTCCATCAGGCTTTCGACAATTTCCAGTGCGCAACTGGAGGTCACCACCCAATCGGCACGGGCTTTGACCGCCGCCGACGTGTTGGCGTACACCACCACCGTGCGCTCGGGATGCTGATCGCAGAACGCCGAAAACTCTTCCACCGGGCAGCCGAGGTCCAGCGAGCACGTGGCTTCAAGGGTCGGCATCAAGATGCGTTTTTCGGGGGTGAGGATTTTGGCGGTCTCGCCCATAAAACGCACGCCGGCAACCAATACGGTCTTGGCCGGGTGCGCGGCGCCGAAGCGCGCCATTTCCAGGGAGTCAGAAACACAGCCACCGGTTTCTTCGGCCAGCGCCTGAATGACCGGGTCGCAATAAAAGTGAGCGACCAACACCGCATCTTGAGCGACAAGCTCAGCGGCGATGGCGGCACGCAGGCTCGCCTCTTCATCGGCGCTGAGGGCCTTGGGCTGCTTGGCGTCGAGGTGGGCTTGAACCAGAAGGCGTTCGGAAATTTGCGTCATGTTCGCAAGACCTGCAGGCGCAGTTGCGCGAAAGTCGAGTGTACCACCGGCTCTGGAGCCTTTCGGGCGCCGCCGGACGAAGTGATTGTGTTCATCAAGCACGGTTCAGATGAAGCTGCGCAAGGCTACAGAATATCGATTGGATTCAAAAGCCTAATCTGGCACGACGAAACAGGTCTGTCGGGTGTACGAGCGCAAAATCCCGATGCTGAGCGTCAGCGTGTGAGTGTTCTGCACGGCCATTTGCGAGACGACGGCACTCGTGAGTTGGCCATGCCGCAAATAGAGAGCAGGGCTCACGTACGGACCGTCATCTACTCTTGCTGAGGCGCAGGTGTTCGAGCCCGCATCCCTATCGCCTGCTTATCCGCATCAAACAAAATCGAGTAGCTTAAGAAGGGTAGATACCCGGAGTTAATAACAGGCTCGTCACCCGCCGGCGTTGATCTAAAAGACACCACCGCAGGATCGTATCGCACTGTTTCCTTTGCCTCGTTGGGCAGACTTGTTGCAGCGGTAAACTTGAATACGACGGCGTGACCACTGCTATCTGAATCGGAAAATGCCAGCCTTACCTTAGTGCCCGCAGCGAGTACAGGTTGATTAACATACTGCGAAAACACAAAAAAATGAGGGTCACCGCTGTCTACAATCGTTGGCAAGCAAAGGCTCTGAGGCACGCCCAGACTGTCCAGACACGCCATAACGGTTCCATTTTTATCCAATTTCATCCGTGTGAAATCGTTTAACTGGCTCAACGGCGGATCAAGCACCAGTGCGCCAGGCTCACTCGGTGAGCGTGGCAGTTGCACGATCCAACGTTTAATACCCGCCGCTTTCAACGGGTTGGGCACCCAGAGGTCAGTACGGGTAAAGAGACGTATGCCCATGATGGCGCCAAATGCCGGCTCACTGCGGCCGTCAATGCCTTGCGCGAAAGGGGTTGAGGGATCCAGTTTCGCTACAGAGCAATCCGGCACTCGCGTGTTGCAACGCAACGTTTCAACCACGTGGACGGGAAGTGTTCCAAGTTCAAGCCCACCCAAATTGACGCGTTCATTTGAAATATGGCCGTGTAATTCGCTGCCACTCTCAAAGCTGTAAACAACCTCTCTGCCAGACAGATTTTTTCGCGGTACTACCGCAGCGATAGCCCGCAGCCCGATGGAGCCGGTGTCGAGGATGACATTGGTTTCCGGGCCGTCACCAATCCGCAATCGCACGTAGTAAAAAAGATTTCCCGCCACCACCTTGGACATCACCGGAATCGACACAGCTGACGTGGGCGCGGCATCAACCGATACTTCAGCGCTGCCGCAGGCGAGATTTGCACCGCTCAAAAGCAGCGCCAAGGTAGAAATTTTTTTCAGCAGCCGACGGCGCCCGGTTGTGAACACGCGGGCCATGAACACCTTCGCAAGCACATAAATCATGTTGAGAGCGCCGAGAGAGTGAGTGAGGTTTAAGGCTTTCAAGTATGCCCCGAGCGCACCCAGCCCTCAAAACAGGCCGTCAGGCGTCACGCGTAATGACCCGCCGATGACAGTCTGCCGGGGTCAACTCTTTGCCCGCTCTGGACCGCACAGTGATGGTTTCAACCGGCTCCGACAATTCGTTGTCGAGCAAAATTGAATAATCCTCGCCTTCGTTGAACAGAAACTGTTGCCCCCACTGACGCATGCTGACGACGATAGGAAACACCGCGCGCCCCATGGGGCTCAGCACATATTCCTTATAAGCGCTGCCATCAGACGCCGGCTGGATTTCGAACACGCCCAGCTCGACCAACAATTTGAGCTTCACCGCAAGAATGTTTTTAGCAAGACCAAGACGTTTCTGGAACTCACTGAATCGGCGTACATCGTCGAATGCGTCGCGAATAATCATCAGAACCCATCGGTCCCCGATCGCTTCGAGCGTTCGAGCTACCGGGCACTCGCTTTGCGCGAGTAGGTGTTGCCTGGCCATAATTTTCCAAGGTGCGGGAGAAGATCAAAATGTTAGGTGAAAGTGGTTGCCTATAACAACCTGATTTGCTAAAAATCAGCTATCTGGTTTCCTTTCGAAACCAAAATCAAGGATGGAGTGATGTCGTACCCGTCGCCTGCACCGGTAAAAATGGAGGTAGCACCCGAAAAGGCTGCCGGTGGATACGCCGAATCTTCTGTAACGATTGCGCCCTCCACGCTCAGTCGTTACCAAACACTGCTCTTCGCAGTGACCTGTGCGATGGCGGTAGCCAACGTCTATTTTGCACAGCCTTTGTTAGAGTCCATGGCTGCCAGCCTATCAGTTTCGCCCGCAACCATCGGCATCGTCGTCACGGCTACACAGGCCGGGTATGCGCTGGGGTTGCTGTTCATTGTGCCGCTGGGCGACTTGCTGAACCGCAAAAAACTTATGCTTACGCAAATGCTGCTGTCGGCGTTGGCGTTGTGCGCGGTAGGGCTGGCTCAGGATTGGGGCAGGCTGCTCGGCGCGATGGTGCTGGTGGGCCTGATGGCCGTGGTGGTCCAAGTGGTGGTCGCCTATGCCGCCGCCCTGGCGAGCCCCGAACAGCGCGGCGAAGCCGTCGGCACAATCACCAGCGGGGTCGTGCTGGGCATTCTGCTTGCGCGCTCCGTCTCGGGGGCGGTAGCTGACCTGGCAGGCTGGCGCGGTGTTTATTTCATGTCGGCGGCTTTGATGATCGGCATGGCGCTGGTGCTGTTTCGTACCCTGCCCGCCGCCACGGCACCGCCCGCTAAAGGCAGTTACTGGCAGTTGCTGCGGTCAGTGTTTCAACTGTTTCTGACTGAGCGCACGTTGCGTGTCAGGGGTACGTTCGCCCTGCTCATCTTTGCTGCGTTCAGCATGTTGTGGACATCAATGGTACTGCCGCTCAGCGCGCCGCCGCATTCACTGTCACCTACCCAGACCGGGCTTTTCGGTCTGGCCGGCGTGGCAGGTGCGCTAGCCGCAGCACGGGCCGGACGACTCGCCGACCAAGGGCTAGGCAACCGAACCACCGGCGTGGCGTTGTTGCTGCTGACCTTATCCTGGCTGCCCACCGCGTTTGGCGAAAGCTCATTACTCGGGATGGTCGCGGGCGTCGTGTTGCTGGACTTTGCCGTGCAAGCGGTACATGTCACCAATCAGAGCCTGATTTTTGCCGCACGGCCCGACGCTCAGAGCCGCCTGTTAGGCGCTTATATGTGTTTCTACTCCGTGGGCAGCGGGCTGGGTGCGATTGCGGCTACTTATACGTACGCGCACTTTGGTTGGGTGGCGGTTTGCACAGTGGGGGCGTCGTGCAGTGCAGTCGCGCTGCTGTACTGGGTCTACTTGCAGCGCACGCTTGAATAACGCCCCGAAAGGTTAACTGCATGCTCACGGTCGCTTTATACAGCAGCGTGCCCCGCCCTCCTCCATCAAGGCAACTGACCAATGAAACCACTGCACGTAGTGTTGGCTGTGCTGATAACAGCCATCTGGGGCGTCAATTTCTCGGTGATCAAACTGGGACTGGCCACCGTCGATCCGTTGATTCTGGCGGGCATCCGCTTCAGCCTGTGCGCGTTACCGGCGATCTTTTTCATCCGCAAACCGGATGTAGCGTGGCGCTCTATCATCGGCTACGGACTGGTGTTCGGCATCGGCCTGTGGGGCATGGTCAATCTGGGCATCAAGGCCGGTTTATCGGCAGGCATCGCTTCGCTGGTCCTGCAATTCAGCGCATTTTTCACAATACTGCTCGGCAGTTGGTTGTTTAAGGAAGCGCTGACTCGCTTTCAAGTGCTGGGCATGTTGATCGCGCTCGCCGGGCTCTTGTGCATCATCAAGATCAGCGATGGTTCAGTGAGTGTCTATGGCGTAATGCTGGTGCTGGTGGGCGCGGCTTCGTGGAGCGTGGCCAATATCATTAGCAAAAGGGCCAGCACCAAGGATGTCTTCGGGTTTCTGGTCTGGTCCAGCGCGTTCGCGCCCATACCGCTATTTGCCCTCGACTATGCGGTAAACGGCAGCGCCGGCTATAGCGCATTCATCCATCAGGTGGACGCGACCTCCGTGATGTCGATCGTGTTTCAGGTTTACCCCAACACCCTGTTCGCCTACTGGGTCTGGAACTCGCTGCTCAAAACCTACCCGGTTTCGACGGTTGCACCGCTCTCGTTGCTGGTGCCGATCTTCGGCGTACTCGGCTCGGTCGTGGTGTTCAACGAAGGCGTACCGGTGAGCAAAGTGCTGTCGGTGGCGCTGATTGTGCTGGGCTTGGCTGTCGGCCTTTACGGGCAGCGTATTTTCAGTGCTGTGTTCACACGCGCTGGGCGCACTTCACTGTAAATTTCAGGCAAAAAAAAACCCGGAAATCCTCACTTGCGTGGGCCTTCCGGATTTTCTAAACCGCCAAAAATGGTGGGTCGTGTGGGATTCGAACCTACGACCAATTGGTTAAAAGCCAACTGCTCTACCAACTGAGCTAACGACCCGCTGTGTTGTGGCGCGTATAATACTGATTTCTAAGGATTATTCAACACCTTATTTGAAATAAATCAGAAATAACGCCTTGTGTGAGTAATTCCGCCCGTTTGGAGCAGTGCTGTCAGCGCCCAGGCTCGTCATTCCACAGGTATTTGTGCAATTGCAACTGCAGGCGTACCGGCAGGTTGTCCGCTACCACCCAGTCCGCCAGGTCACGGGCGTTGAGGTCGTAATGGCTGGGAGAGAACAGCACCTCGCCGGCGCGACGGTCGAGGCCGTACTGGATCAGTTTGGAGGCCGCCCAGTCATAGTCATCGCGCGAACAGATCACGAACTTGACCTGATCGTTGGCCGTCAGCAGGTCGATGTTCTCGTAGAGGTTGCGATGCGCTTCCTTGGAGCCCGGTGTCTTGAGGTCGACGACTCGACTCACACGCGTGTCGACCGCAGAGATGTCCAGCGCGCCGCTGGTCTCCAGCGAGACCTCGTAACCGGCGTCACACAGGCGCTTGAGCAATAGGATGGCATTGGGCTGGGCCAATGGCTCACCGCCAGTCACACAGACGTAGCGAGGCCGGTAACCGGCCACCTGCTCAAGGATGTCATCGAGGGTGCGCACGGTGCCGCCGCTGAAGGCGTAGGCGCTGTCGCAGTACTGGCAACGCAACGGGCAGCCCGTCAGCCGTACAAATACGGTAGGCAGGCCAGCGGTTCGCGTTTCACCCTGCAACGAGTAAAAAACTTCGGTAATGCGTAATGTGTCTTGCATAGTCGCCACGGGCGTAACAGCTAAACAGGCTGTCCGCCTCCGTCAGGCACTTCAAGAAATCCCGCCAACGCGTAGACCCCAAGAAGCGTGTTTCATAAAAGGGCGTGGATTCTAACGAAAAAACCCGCGCCAGGCGCGGGTTTCTTCCAAACGCGAAAGCAGCGCTTACAAGCGTTGCAGATCGCGCTGCGCCAACTGGGCGGCAGACGTACCCGGATATTGGGCAACGACCTGCTGCAGAATGCCTTTGACCTTGTCGGTATGACCAAGGCGGCGTTCTACATCAGCCAGTTTGTACAGCGAATCGGGCACCTTGGCGTGCTTGGGGTACAACTGGCTGACCTTGGCAAACGCCTGGCCTGCACCTTGTAAATCACCCTTGGCCAAGTTGACCTCGCCCAACCAATACTGGGCATTGCCCGCGTATTGGCTGTTCGGGTATTTGCGCAGGAATGCGGTAAAAGCCTGGCTGGCTTTATCGAAATCCTTGGCTTTGATCAGGTCGAACGCTGCATCGTAATACAGCTTTTCTTTCGCCGGATCACCCGGTTCACTGCTGGCGGCTGGCGCTTGGCTGGCAGCCGCGGCTCCAGCAGCACCGGCTGCTGCACCACCGATGGCGGCACTTGGCGCGCCACCGGCAGAAGAATTATCAGGAGTTGCGGCAGGTGTAACGCCGGCTCCAATGCGTCGATCAAGGTCCTGGTATCGCTCCAGGCCTTCTTGCTTCAGCTGGTTCACCTGGTTTTGCAAAACCTCAATGGTGCCTTGTTGCTGCGCCAATTGATCCTGCATGCGTTGCAGCTGGTTGAACAGTTCGCCCTGTGCCGAGGGGGCGGCCGTAGCCGGCCCCCCAGCATAGGCGCCGTTCGTGCCATAACCTGCTGGCGGATAACTGCTCCCGCTATTGTTATAGCCTGAGTTGCTATCCGACACAGGAACCGCAGCCCACACCGCAAGCGGTGCGAGGCTGAGAGCCAATACAGTTAGAGCACGACGGCACGTTCGCATGACGAATTACTTACGCAGTTCGACGCGACGGTTTTGAGCCCAGGACTGCTCGTCGTGGCCAGTAGCAACTGGACGCTCTTTACCGTAGGAAACCAGTTCCAGTTGGCCTGGAGCAACACCTTGCAGTACCAGGTAGCGCTGAACGGCTTTCGCACGACGCTCGCCCAGTGCCATGTTGTACTCACGAGTACCACGTTCGTCGGTGTTACCTTCCAGAACAACGCGAGCGCCGTTAGCTTTCAGGTCTTTCGCGTGAACGTCCAGAGCGCGCATGGCTTCTGGTTTCAGGTCCGAACTGTCGTATTCGAAGTAGAAAGTGGTGATAGCGCGCAGAGCAGCTTCTTCGCTCAGGGAGCCGTCAACCGCACCAGTGTTAGCGCCGTAACCAGCGTTTGGATCAACAGCTGCGCCTTCACCGGCATTGTCGCCGCCTTTAGACGAGCAACCAACGGCTACGGACAAAGCCAGAGCCAGAGCAGCAAACTTACCAAACTTCAGCATTTCCATCGTGAAACTCCTAATGAACCCCAGTGTGTTAAGTACTTCTTTTTGTAGCGCCGCGTCAGTTCAGGTAAGGGGACCAGGACGGTTCTCTGACTTCGCCTTGTGCGGTAGGAAGCGGGAGCCTTACGCGTCCATTAATGGACACGAGCATCAAGACTCCCCGGCCCTGCTGGCGGGTGGCGTAGATTACCATGGTGCCGTTGGGTGCAACAGTAGCTGACTCATCAAGGTTGGTATCTGTGAGGATTTTTACTGTTCCACGCTGCAAATCCTGGGCCGCAACCCGGAAATTAGTGAAACCATCCTGACGGTGAATCATCACCAACGTCTTTTCATCAGCCGAAAGTTTAGGGTTGGCGTTGTAGTTACCGATAAAGGTCACGCGTTCCGCGCCCCCACCGCCAACGCTGGTTTTGTAAATTTGTGGCTTGCCGCCGCGGTCGGAGGTGAAGTAGATGGTCGAACCATCCTTGCCCCAGAACGGTTCAGTGTTGATGCCCGGGCCACTGGTAACACGGCTGATCTGGCGCGAAGCCATGTTCATCACGTAGATATCCGGGTTGCCGTCTTTGGACAGCACGAACGCCAGACGCGAACCATCCGGCGACCAGGCAGGTGCACCGTTAAGGCCTTCGAAGTTGGTGATTTGCTCACGACGGCCAGTGTCGATGTGCTGCACGAAGATACGTGGGCGGCGCTGTTCAAACGACACGTAGGCAATACGCTTGCCGTCCGGCGCAAAACGCGGCGACAAGATAGGCTCACGCGATTGCAACAAAGTCACTGCCCGCGCACCGTCGTAGTCCGAACGCTGCAAGGTGTAACGCGTGTTGTCTACGGAGAAACGCTCAGCCGTTACATAAAGCAGACGCGTCGAGAAAGCACCTTTGATACCGGTGAGTTTTTCAAACGACTGGTCCGAGATGTAGTGCGCCATGTCCCGCAGTTGTTCGGCAGTGCCCGATACGCTGCCGGTCAAAACCTGCTGCTCGGTGGCCACGTTGAACAACGTGTACTGGATTTGCAGGCGGCCGCCGGCCGGCGTGATGTTGCCGACCATCAGGTACTGGGCGCCGACGGCTTTCCAGTCACGGAACACAACTTCGCTGGCCTGGTTTGGCTGGCTGATCATGTTGCCTTTTGGAATCGGCGCGTAGTAACCGGAGTTGCGCAAATCGTCGCTGACGATCTGGGCCATGTCGTCCGGCAGCACGCTGCCGCCCTGCCAGCCGAACGGTACTACGGCGATCGGGGTGGCCCGATCGCTACCGCTGGTGACCAGGATGTTCTTTTCATCCGCCGCCGCTATCCCTGCCATACAGCAAATAACGACAAGCATTCCTCGAAGAAGGTTTCTCACAAGGCTAGATCCTCAGGTGTGAATGTCATCTTGAATGAACGATAGGGAGCGAAGTCACTTGGTTTCATTCCCTGCATCTCGGTCAACCGGCCAATGTTCTTGACCGCGGCAACCGCCGAACTGTCGAACGAACCGTCACCACTGGACTTGGCCACGCTGACCGAAGTCACCGTACCGTCCGGCAACATGCCGATCTGCAGCACTACTGTCATGCCTTTACGTGCCGAAGGTGGACGTGTCCAACCTTCTGCTGCGCGTGCCCGAATCAGATCGTCAAAACTGCCCGCGACTTCATCACCACGTTCATCGGCCAAGGCTTGCTGACGCTGCGGCGTGTCGGAAAGCAAATCTGCCAAGGCCTGGGCCTTTTTCTCTTCGGCGGATTTACGCGCTGCTTCCTGGGCCTTTTTCTTGCTGGCGTCGGCGGCAGCTTTCTTCTTCGCGTCGTCGGCGATTTTCTTCTTCGCCTCGTCTGCTTCAGCTTTTTTCTTGGCGTCGTCGGCGGCTTTTTTCTTCGCGTCTTCGACTATCTTTTTCTTGGCCTCTTCAGCGGCCTTTTTCTTGGCCTCTTCTTCGGCAGCTTTTTTGGCTTCTTCTTCAGATTTCTTCTTGGCTATATCAGCCAATTGTTTCTCTTCGGCTTTTTTAGCTTCGGCGGCTTTGTCGGCCTTCTTGGCTTCATCAGCCTTTTTAGCCTCGTCCGCTTTCTTCGCTTCGTCAGCCTTTTTCGATTCCTCGGCCTTTTGAGCCGCCTCTTCTTTCTTTTGTTCCGCAGCAGCCTTCACCGCTTCCTGCTCGACCTTCTTCTGTTCCATCTGCTCGACTTCAGTCTGGCGCGCAGCCGACTTCTGGGCCTCACCCGCAATCTTCTGATTGGTTTGGGTGGTGGCCTGACTTTTCGATTTCAGCTGATACAGGGTCGCCTGCACGATCGGCTTGGCTGGCGGCAGGTCCGGGGTCATGGCAAAGCTGACAAACAGCATGCCAAATACCAGGACGTGCAGGGCAATTGCCCAGACGCTAGGCCAGAAGAAGCTTTCCGAGGCGGACGGCTCTCGCTGTTGCTGCATCAGGGCGCCTCGGTAATCAAGCCAACGTTACCCACGCCGGCCTTTTGCAGCCCGCCCATGGCGCCCATGACGGAGCCATAGTCGACCACTTTGTCGCCGCGAATGAACACTTGGGTGTGCTTGCCGCCTTCGTTGCCAGACCGGATGATCTTGGTCACGGCATCGGTCATCTGCGGCAAGGTCATGGCCTTGTCCTGCTGTTTCTGAGTGTCGACTTCGCTGCCAAGGTTCCAGTAATAGGTCTTGTCAGCCTTGATCGAAATGGTCAGGACCTGAGTGTTGTTGTCTTGCGGCAAGGCTTCGCTGGAAACCTTGGGCAGATCAACCTTCACGCCCTGATTGAGCATCGGCGCGGTCACCATGAAGATCACCAGCAGCACCAGCATCACGTCGATGTAAGGCACTACGTTCATCTCGGCGACCGGCTTGCGCTTTTTGCGAGCTCGAGCGATTAAAGCCATTGGGAATTACCTGCTTATTCTTCGCTGGTGTGCACTTTACGGTGCAGGATCGCCTGGAATTCTTCGGCGAAGGTGTAGTAACGGCTGATCAAGGTTTCGCCACGTGCGGCAAAACGGTTGTAGGCGATTACTGCGGGGATAGCGGCAAACAGACCGATTGCGGTGGCGATCAGGGCTTCGGCAATACCCGGCGCCACAGTGGCCAGGGTCGCTTGCTGAGCCTGAGCCAGGCCGCGGAACGAGTTCATGATGCCCCACACCGTACCGAACAGGCCGATGTACGGGCTCACGGAACCGACGGTGGCAAGGAACGGCAGGCTCTGCTCGAGTTTCTCTTCTTCGCGCGAAATGGCAACACGCATGGCACGGGCCACGCCTTCCATCACGGCTTCCGGGTCAACGCCCGGTTGCTGGCGCAAGCGCGAGAATTCCTTGAAGCCAGCACGGAAGATCTGCTCCACACCCGAATCCGGGTCTGGGTTGCTGCCAGCCTGACGGTACAGTTTGGACAGGTCGATACCCGACCAGAAGCGCTCCTCGAAGCTCTCCAGGGCGCGTCGACCGGCACGCAGCAAATTACTGCGCTGAAAAATCATGACCCAAGAGGTAACCGATGCGGCTACCAGGATCAGCATCACCAGTTGAACCACAACACTGGCATTGCTGACCAGGCTCCACATGGAGGAATGGTCGACGACGGTAGGTTCCACGCTAAATCTCCTGCTTTGATTGTTTACCCGCGCCGCTTACGCCGGCAAAGGCCGCACGTAGAGCTTCGGGAATGGCCCGGGGTTTCAAACTATTGGTGCGCACACAAGCCACCAGGAACTGCCCCTCACAGAGCAGCGTTGCATCCGTTGCCCGCCTGACTTGCTGTTTAAAGCGCAGGCTGACACGGTTCAATTCGATTACTTCTGCGCTGACCAGCAGCTCATCGTCCAGCCGCGCCGGCGCGTGGTAACGCGCCTCGCTGGAATGCACGACAAACAACAGGTCCTCCCCCGCAAGCAGGGATTGGGCAAAGCCCAGTTCCCGTAGCCGCTCGGTTCGAGCCCGCTCCATGAACTTGAGGTAGTTGACGTAGTACACAATGCCGCCCGCATCGGTGTCCTCGTAATAAACGCGACAGCGATGTGCGAACGACTGATCCCCGTTTTGCGCGCGCATACTCTAGTGCTTACTCCTCAGGTTGCCAATCCGGCGAGGCAACTGTTTTTTCATTCTGCGTTTCATTCTGCAGAACATTCCTAACGACAGAATGACGACGCCAGCCACTAGGACAGCACAAACTTCAGATAAATCGACTGGCGTGACCTTTTAATCGTCCACTGCATCGAGGAATTCGTCTACCACGGGCATCTCGCCCAATCGTGACGGAATGTTTAACCCGAAGTGCAAGTAAGCATGCCGCGTCACCACTCGGCCCCTTGGCGTGCGCATGATGAAGCCCTGCTGGATCAAATACGGCTCCAACACATCCTCAATCGTATGGCGTTCCTCACTGATCGCCGCCGCCAGGCTGTCCACGCCCACCGGGCCGCCGTCGAACTTCTCGATCATGGTCAAGAGCAAGCGTCGGTCCTGGTGATCAAAGCCGTGTTCGTCCACATCCAACAGGTTCAGGGCCAGGTCTGCCACGGCCTTGGTGATGTGCCCCTTGGCCCGCACCTCGGCAAAGTCGCGCACCCTGCGCAGCAAGCGGTTGGCGATACGCGGTGTACCCCGCGCCCGGCGCGCGATTTCAAAGGCACCTTCCGGGTCCAGCGGCAAGCCGAGAATGCTCGCCGAACGGCTGACGATGGTCGCAAGGTCTGCGGTGCTATAAAACTCAAGACGTTGAACAATGCCGAAGCGATCGCGCAACGGGTTGGTCAGCATGCCCGCACGCGTGGTTGCGCCCACCAGGGTGAACGGCGGCAAGTCGAGCTTGATGGAGCGCGCCGCCGGACCCTCGCCGATCATGATGTCGAGCTGAAAGTCTTCCATGGCCGGGTACAGCACTTCTTCGACGATCGGCGACAACCGGTGGATCTCGTCGATAAACAGCACGTCGTGCGGTTCAAGGTTGGTCAGCAACGCTGCCAAGTCACCCGGACGCTCAAGCACCGGGCCGGAGGTGGACTTGATCGATACCCCCATTTCCTGGGCGATGATGTTGGCCAGGGTGGTTTTACCCAAGCCCGGCGGGCCGAAGATCAGCGTGTGGTCCAGCGATTCACTGCGCCCGCGCGCGGCCTGGATAAACAACTCCATTTGCTCGCGCACGGTCGGCTGGCCGATGTAGTCGGCAAGGCTCAGCGGGCGAATGGCGCGGTCCTGGACTTCTTCACGGTCGCGCGGGCCGGTGGCCGCGATCAGACGATCAGCTTCAATCACTTAAATCATTCCCTTCAGGGCTCGGCGGATCATGTCTTCGCTGCTCAGGTTCTTGTCCTTGATGGCCGACACCGCTTTGCTGGCTTCGGCAGGCTTGTAGCCGAGTGAAATCAACGCACTGACGGCATCGCTTTCGGCGCTGGCGACCTGTGCAGCCGGCATATCCGGCTGGTTGGGCACCAACGCAAACATGTTCGGCACGACTTCCCATGCCTTGAAACGGTCCTTGAGTTCGACCAGCAAGCGCTCGGCGGTTTTTTTGCCGACACCCGGTACTTTGGTCAGCGCCGAAGTGTCCTGAGCCGAAACAGCCCGCACCAATTCATCCACTTCCAGGCTCGACATCAGCGCCAGCGCAAGCTTGGGGCCAACGCCGTTCAGACGAATCAGCTCACGAAAAAAGTCGCGGTCACGTTTGCCAATGAAACCATAGAGCAATTGCGCGTCTTCACGCACCACCAGATGGGTGTGCAGGGTCAGCGGCTCGCCGACCGACGGCAAGCGATACAAGGTGGTCATGGGCACTTCCAGCTCATACCCCAACCCGTTCACATCCAGAATCAGGTACGGCGGCTGTTTCTCAGCCAGGGTGCCGCGCAAGCGTCCAATCACGGTTCAAATCCTTAAAGCTTGAGGGTCAGCTCAAGCGCTGACCGGGAAACACGATTGCGCTGATGCTATCAGAGACGCAGGCGCCCGCCACGACTGCGTGCGGTGCCCAGGCCGTGCGGTAGCAAGCTGGAGCGGGTGTGCGCATGGCAAATGGCAATAGCCAGGGCGTCGGAGGCGTCGATTTGCGGCTTTGACGTCAGCTTGAGCATGTGCATGACCATCATCTGCACCTGCTCCTTGTTGGCCGCACCGGTGCCGACCACGGCTTGCTTGACCTGGGTGGCAGTGTATTCGGCGATTTCCATGCCTTCTTCGGCACCGGCCACGATGGCGGCGCCACGCGCCTGGCCGAGTTTTAACGCAGAGTCGGCATTTTTGGCCATGAAGACTTTTTCAATGCCCATGGTGACCGGCCCGTAGGTCTGGATCACTTCACGCACGCCGCGATAGACGATTTGCAGGCGCTCGGCCAACTCGCCCGCGCCGGTACGGATGCAGCCCGAAGCCACGTAAACGCAGCCGCGCGGGGTGTGTTGCACCACGCCAAAACCGGTAATGCGCGAACCGGGGTCGATACCAAGGATTAAAGTCATAACGCCTGCGCAGTGGGGATAACACATTTTTTGACACAGCGATCTACAGCATTCTTCAGACCAGCTGTGCTGCAACTTCTTCCGGGATGTCGGCGTTCGAATAAACGTTCTGCACATCATCCAGGTCTTCGAGCATGTCGAGCATCTTCAGCACTTTTTGCGCGCCGTCCAGGTCCAGCTCGGCGCTGGTGGTCGGCAACATCACGATTTCCGCGTCAGTGCCTTTGAAACCGGCGGCTTCCAGCGCGTTACGCACCGCGTAAAAACCCGCGAACGAGGTGAACACGTCGATAGAACCGTCATCGTTGGTTACCACGTCGTCGGCGTCCGCCTCCATGGCAGCTTCGATCAGCGCATCTTCATCCACGCCCGGCGCGAAGGAGATCTGCCCCTTGCGTTCGAACAGGTAGGCCACCGAACCGTCGGTGCCCAGGTTGCCGCCGCACTTGCTGAACGCGTGGCGCACCGCCGCTGCGGTGCGGTTGCGGTTGTCGGTCATGCACTCGACCATCACCGCCACGCCGCCCGGGCCGTAGCCTTCATAGCTGAGTTCGACCATGTCGTCGGTATCGGCGGCGCCGGCACCGCGGGCCACGGCGCGGTCGATGATGTCGCGGCTCATGTTCGCGCCCAAGGCCTTGTCCAGCGCCAGGCGCAGACGCGGGTTGGAACCCGGGTCACCGCCGCCCTGGCGAGCAGCGACGGTCAGCTCGCGAATCCACTTGGTGAATATCTTGCCTTTCTTGGCATCCTGACGCTCTTTGCGGTGCTTGATGTTCGCCCACTTGGAATGGCCAGCCATAACACAACTCCGAAATTCTGTAGAAACCTTATCAATCCCGCCGGGCGGGATATGCCTCGTTTAACGCAAAGGCGCATCCGAAGATGCGCCTTTTTAGACCGCGTAAACCTCAGTGCGCTTTCACGCAGCAGCCTTACTCAGCCTTGGGTGTCTCGCGCAGACGGATGTGCAGTTCGCGCAGCGCCTTGGCATCCACCACACCCGGAGCCTGGGTCATTACGTCCGCAGCACTTTGGGTTTTCGGGAAGGCAATCACTTCACGAATAGACTGCGCGCCGGTCATCAGCATCACCAGACGGTCGAGGCCGAACGCCAGGCCACCGTGCGGCGGCGCGCCGTATTTGAGGGCATCGAGCAGGAAGCCGAACTTCTCTTGCTGTTCCGCTTCGTTGATGCCCAGCAGACGGAACACCGACTGCTGCATCTCTTTGCGGTGGATACGGATCGAACCGCCACCCAGCTCGGTACCGTTCAACACCATGTCGTAAGCACGCGACAGAGCGCCGGCCGGGTTGGCTTCGAGCTCCTGCGGCGTGCACTTTGGCGCGGTGAACGGGTGGTGCAAGGCGCTGAAGCTGCCGTCGTCGTTCTCTTCGAACATCGGGAAGTCAACGACCCACATCGGTGCCCACTTGCAGGTCAGCAAGTCGAGGTCGTGGCCCAGCTTGATGCGCAGTGCGCCCAAGGCTTCGCTGACAATTTTAGCTTTGTCGGCGCCGAAGAACACAATGTCGCCGTCAACCGCACCCACGCGGTCCAGAATCGCGTTGAGGTTGTCCAGCGGGATGTTTTTCACGATCGGCGATTGCAGACCTTCAACACCGTTAGCGCGCTCGTTGACCTTGATGTACGCCAGGCCCTTGGCACCGTAGATGCCAACGAACTTGGTGTAGTCGTCGATCTGCTTGCGCGGCATGCTCGCGCCGCCAGGCACGCGCAGGGCGGCGATGCGGCATTTAGGGTCGTTGGCCGGGCCGCTGAACACCTTGAAATCAACTGCTTTGAGTTGGTCGGCCACGTCCACCAGTTCCAGCGGGTTACGCAGGTCTGGCTTGTCGGAACCGTAGCGGCGCATGGCTTCTTCGAAGGTCATGTGCGGGAATTCGCCGAACTCAAGGTCCAGCACTTCCTTGAACAGGTTGCGGATCATTTGTTCGGTCAGGCCCATGATCTCTTTTTCATCGAGGAAGCTGGTCTCGATGTCGATCTGGGTGAATTCGGGCTGGCGGTCAGCACGCAAGTCTTCGTCACGGAAGCACTTGGCGATCTGGTAGTAACGGTCGAAGCCGGCCACCATCAGCAGTTGCTTGAACAGTTGCGGCGATTGCGGCAGGGCAAAGAAGCTGCCGGCGTGCGTACGGCTTGGCACCAGGTAGTCACGCGCGCCTTCCGGAGTCGCCCGGGTGAGGATCGGCGTTTCGACGTCGAGGAAGCCGTTCTCGTCGAGGAAGCGGCGGATGCTGGTGGTCATGCGCGAACGCAGGCGCAGCTTCTCGGCCATTTCCGGGCGACGCAGATCCAGGAAGCGGTAGCGCAGGCGGGTTTCTTCGCCAACGTCGGAATATTCGTTGAGTGGGAACGGCGGCGTTTCCGATTCGTTCAGCACTTCCAGCTCGTAGCCCAGCACTTCGATGCCGCCGGAGGCCATGTTCGCGTTCACCGCACCGGCCGGACGCAGGCGAACCTTGCCGGTGATTTTAACGACGTACTCGCTGCGCACGCGGTCGGCGGCGGCGAAGCTGTCGGCGCGGTCCGGGTCGAACACCACTTGGGCCAGACCATCACGATCACGGATATCGAGGAAGATCACCCCGCCGTGGTCGCGGCGACGGTGAACCCATCCGCAAAGAGTGATTTCCTGACCTTCCAGGGTCTCGTTCAGTTGGCCGCAATAATGGCTGCGCATCATGGTAGTGGTTTCACTTCTCGTAATTCGAAATTCGGTGGAGGCTTGCCTCGTCACCGTACTGTTAAGCAGGGGACGGATAATGCAGGAGCCTGCGCGTAGAGTTCAACTCAGTCTGCTTTGTCGCCGCCCGCCAGATTCTTTTTGGCGCCGGTCTTGAAATCGGTCTCGTACCAGCCGCTGCCGCTCAGGCGGAAGCCCGGCATGGACAACATCTTCTTCAGCTCAGGCGCCTGGCAGGCAGGGCAATCGACCAGCGGCGCTGCGCTGATCTTCTGAATGGCTTCCAACTGATGACCACAAGAAGCGCATTGATAGTCGTACATGGGCATGGAGATGTCTCGGCGATCGGATCGTAACTACGCCGCGCGCCCTGTGGATAAAGCCCGGCTTGCGCAGCAAAGCGCGAGATTATATCTGGTAAATCGACACAGCGCAGCCGGCTTTCTGCCCGAACACCGGCCCGCGATAACCGCGGGCCGGCTGCGAGCGCCGGGTTAATCCGGGCTCATGGTTGCCACGCGACCTTTTAATACGTGGACGACGCACACCACCCTGACCAGCCCGCTGAAGTTCTTCACCCCTCCGTAACGCAAATGCACTTCCCGATCGACGTATGACAGCAACGCACTGACTGTGCAGGCATTGATCCTGGCTATCTCCGTGAGGATATTCCAATAGATCTGCTCCAGACGCAGGCAGGTGGAAAACCCGTTGAGCCTGACCGACCGGGACAATGGCTTGGCCAGTCCCATATCGAACCCTTTGGTGAAGGGGTCGACCTTTATCTTATGAAAACCACAGGTTTCCATTACTCCATTACCCGCTGTGCGTGACATACACCTGACACTCCATTGCCAAACAACAGCCCATGGGTTTCTCCCATTGGGCAGTGGCTCTATAAAACAGCAGGACGCGAGGGGCAGCCAGAAGACGCGGAGTTGATAGTCGTAGGACAACGCCAGGAAGTGCGCGGAAACAAGCAAGCAGCGCCACGAAGGCGCCACTCGCTGTTTTTTGGGGCGGGAGGTTTACTGGTTTTCGAGCAGCGAACGCAGCATCCAGGCGGTTTTCTCGTGAACCTGCATGCGCTGGGTCAGCAGGTCGGCAGTCGGCTCATCGCTGACCTTATCGAGCAACGGGAAAATGCCGCGCGCGGTACGCGTCACTGCTTCCTGGCCTGCGACCAACTGCTTGATCATCTCTTCGGCGCTGGGCACGCCCTCTTCTTCCTTGATCGAAGACAGACGCGCGTAGATCGAATAGGCGCCCGGCGCAGGAAAGCCGAGGGCACGAATACGTTCGGCAATGGAGTCGACCGCCAGCGCCAGTTCGTTGTACTGCTCTTCGAACATCAAGTGCAGCGTACGAAACATCGGGCCAGTCACGTTCCAATGGAAGTTGTGGGTCTTCAAATACAGTACATAGGTATCAGACAGCAGCCGTGAAAGTCCGTCGACGATGGATTTACGATCTTCTTCACTGATACCGATATCGATTGCCATGTTTTTTCCCTTCAATTGACGAGGATTCATTGATCCGTTGCGGCACCACTCTAGCAAGGGCACCACTCTAGCAAGAGTGCAGGCTGTGTGCAGCCCGGCATACGCGGCGGCGTGCGACAAATCGCCGCCCTCCACACCACGACTGCCGGTTACAGCCAAGCCTGTGCGCAGCGTAGAGAGATTCTCAAAATACCGCGCAAAAAGCACGCACCGGTCTAGGACACGTATTTGACGCACAAATGCCGTCGCTGTCGCAACACCCCGAAATGCTTGATTTGAGTAGGCACAGCCTTTGCTGTTAAATAGGCGGGGTGTGCTTGCCGTCTATTTCTGCGGCAGTCACATAGGCTGATACCCGCGCACGTGCCCAACGCCTCCCATTTGTTCAGAAGCGAACCGTGCCAGTCAGCTCTTCCTTGTGATCCTTCTTAACGTGAGTTAATCAAAATGTTGAAAATCGTCCACCTGCTAACGGGCGTTGCAGCGTTGCTGCTGTCCTTTATACCGAGCTTGCAACAGGGAAGCCCTCCCTACCTGGAACAACACGACGCTCTGTACCTGGCCTTGTTCGGCCTTCTTAACCTGACGCTGGCACCGGTGATCCCTTACTGGAACAAAGGCACGCGTCATCAACTGCAAAACCTGGTCAGCGCGCTGCTGGTGCTGACCGTTGTCGTTCAAACCCTCACCCTCCTCGCACCTATGCCTGAAGTGGGCGGCCACCCGGCCATCCTGCTCAGCCTGGTGATTGCTGTGGTCGCCATCGCTCTTCACCTGGCCATCAGCTTCTACCGCTCGTCGCCTGCGGCCGCGTCGCAAAGCTACGATATGACCAACCGGGATACCGGGACCGTCAAGTGGTTCAACACCTCCAAAGGCTTCGGCTTTATCTCCCGCGATTCGGGCGACGATATTTTCGTCCACTTCCGGGCCATCCGCGGCGAAGGCCATCGTGTTCTGGTGGAAGGCCAGCGCGTGGAGTTCTCGGTGATGAATCGCGATAAAGGCCTGCAAGCCGAAGACGTAATCGCTGCCCTGCCGCGCCGCTGACCCTAGCGTTCGCAGCAAAAAAAACCGCGATCCAGCACTGCTGGGTCGCGGTTTTTTATTGCCTGGCGATTAATCCAGGGCGGCTTGCACGCAAGCACTTAGTAGTGCGGCGGCGGCGCTTCTTCTTCGGATGACTCGAACTGGCCACCCATTTCTTCCTGGCGCTTGAGCAGCGCGGTCATCTGCAACTGCAGGCGTTCGACCGCACGCTGCTGAGTAACCAGAATGTCATTCAGGGTTTCGATGGTGTCATCCTGAAAGGCCAGGCGGCTTTCCAGGTCGGTGACGCGGTCTTGCAGATCCATGGTTCAGTCCTGAGTAAAGATGAAGTTGGCGGGCAAAAACGCGCGCAGCCGTGCGCGAATCGCCGCCACTTGCTCTTCGGTGTAAGGCTGAGCCGGATGTTTGCCCCAAACCGGTGCCGGCCAAGCGGCGTCATCGCGTTTGCGCACGATCACATGCACGTGCAACTGGCTGACAACGTTACCCAACGCGCCAATGTTCATCTTGTCGGCAGCCCACGCTTCGTTCAGCCACTGCGCCAGGGCGGTGGTTTCTTGCCACAGCGTGTGTTGGTCTGCGCCATCGAGCTGAAACACTTCGCTGATAGCGTCTTTGCGCGGCACCAGGATAAACCACGGGTAATTGGAATCGTTGGACAGCAGCAGGCGGCAGAGCGGGAAGTCGCCAATGGCCAGTGTGTCTTGTTGCAGGCGTTGATCTAAGGCGAACACGCGGGCACTCCGTTCGGCAGGTCAATTTCAGGCGCCCAGCATACCTTCGAATGCTCAAGGCTTCACGGTGAATGCGGGCGCCTTGAGGCAGCCGAATAAAAAACCTGCACCTTTAAGTGGCAGGCGAATACCTGCGCTACGCTGGAATGGGCCTCGACGGGTTGCACCAAAATGACCCACCTGTGCTTCAAAGGCGCCCGAGATTACCCGGCAATGGTGTGAACCGGTAACGTTTTTCCTGGGTACAGGCTGTGTGTACCGCTGGTCAGGTGCAATGCGGCTGCCTGGCGCTCAAACCAAACGGCGTAAAAAGCCCGTGGTTATGCGGTTTTTACACTGCCGTCACGTTTTTCACGAAAAAATGACATTCGCTGACCGGTTTGGGCGCGCTTGTTGCATTAGTACTCGTATCGTCGGCAACGGCACCCGCTTGGACGCAGGCGCTTCGCGATCAGCACTACTAGCGTTTAAGTGCCTGCAGAGGAAGTTTTCATACTTCGAAAGCTGTATGAAAACAGCACTTAAGTTGTCAGCCCGGTTACCGTTGGGCTGTGAATTTGCGACACGGAATTAGCAATTTTACGACAGTCTCGTAAAGAAGCTGAAAGGATAGTTGAGTCAGTATCGTCAATAGGGTCTGCGTGATATAACTTTGCGCTGACACAAAAAAGAAAGAGCCGCCCAGATAAAAATACAGGTGGGACGGCAGTACTCTTCCTAAAAACCAAAGGAGCAAATCACGATGCGCGTGATGAAGTGGAGCATGATCGCACTGGCTGTTTCAGCAGGCACCTCGCAGTTCGCAATGGCGTCCGCCCAAGATGATTCCAAGGGCTTTATCGAAGACAGTACGGCCAGCATCCTGACCCGTACCCTGTACTTCAGCCGCGACTTCCGTAATAACGCGCCCGGCACCCAAAGCCGCCGCGAAGAAACCGGCCTTGGCTTCCATGGCCTGTTCAGCTCGGGCTACACCCAGGGCACTATCGGTGTCGGTTTTGATGCCATTGGTTTGCTCGGCCTCAAACTCGACAGCGGCAAGGGTCGCGCCGGCACGGGTCTGTTCCCGAATGGCTCCGATGGCCGTGCTCAGGATGAATACTCCAAAGGCGGCGCAGCCATCAAGTTCCGTATCTCTGATACGGTCTTGAAAGTAGGTGACCAGTACACCACCGCGCCAGTATTCGCCTCCGACGACAGCCGCTTGCTGCCAGAGCTGCCACAAGGTATCTCGATCACCAGCAACGAGATCAAGGGCCTGAAACTGGAAGCCGGTCACTTCACCTCGATCGTCGCCCAGGACCACACCTACAAAGACAGTATCTCCAGCTCTGAGCCGGTCACCGGCACCGGCCTGAGAGACGCCAACTTCGTCGGCGGCGTTTACTCCTGGACGCCAGAGCTCACTACCAGCCTCTACTACTCGAAAGTAGAAGATTACTGGAAGAAGCTCTACGCCAACGTGAACTGGACCCACGCGCTCAGCGATGACCAATCCGTCGCGGTAGACTTCAACATCTACGACACCAAAAGCGATGGCGCAGGCCTGCAACGCGCTGAAAAAGACGGCACCACCAAGCTCGACAACCGTGCATTCAGCTTGCAAGGCGCGTACACCGTTGGTGCACACACCTTCACCCTGGCAGCTCAAAAGGTTAGCGGCGACGGTGACTACGGCTACGGTGTAGACGGCGGCGGCACAGTATTCCTGGCCAACTCCATCGCCCGTTCCGACTTTAACGCCGAAGGCGAGAAGTCGTTCCAGGCGCGTTACGACATCAACATGGCAACCTTCGGCATTCCTGGCCTGAGCTTCATGACGCGTTACGTAACCGGCAGCGGCGCCAACACTGGCACCACGTCGAACGGCAAAGAGTGGGAACGTGACATCGAAGGCAAATACGTGGTCCAGAGCGGGCCGGCTAAAAACCTGAGCTTGCGCCTGCGTCAAGCGACCTATCGTTCGTCTGACAACGTGTACTACGGTTCGGCGTCCATCGACGAACTGCGTTTGATCGCGCAATACCCGCTGAACATCTTGTAATTGTCAGTTTGATTACAACGATGACTTAAGGCCTCGGCCTTAAACAAAAAGCCGCTCCCCTGTTTAAAGGGAGCGGCTTTTTTATTGCAGTATTATTTCAGTCGAAAAATAACCAGCACGCTAACTAACGAGATTAGCTGTCAGCATAGAACCTGACCTATTGGCCAAGTTCGATGCCTTGCCGCCTGGTTGTTTAAAGGCCGGTTATTTAGCCGCAGGTTCCTGCATAACGCGAATAACCCGCTGCGGAAACGGAATATCAATACCCGCGCCTTTCAAGCGGTCTCGTGCCAGTTCATTGAGCATGAACACCACATCCCAATAATCTGCCGTGTTGGTCCAGCACCGCAGCGACACAGTGATGGAACTGTCGCCCAAGGTCGACACTACCGCTACCGGCGCAGGATCTGCCAGCACGCGAGCGTCTTTCGCGAGTTCCAGCAGCACTTCACGGGCTTTTTGCAGGTCGGCTTCATAGTCGACACCTACGTCAAACACCACCTTGCGGGTTGGCTGACGGTTGGTGTTGGTGATGATGCCGTTGGACAGAATGCCGTTCGGCACGATCACGGTTTTGTTGTCGCCGGTGCGCAGCACAGTGTGGAAGATCTGGATGCTGTCGACCGTACCGGAAGTGCCCTGGGCTTCGATCCAGTCACCAATGCGGAACGGGCGGAACAACAGAATCAGCACGCCGCCGGCGAAGTTGGCCAGGCTGCCCTGCAACGCCAAGCCGATAGCCAAGGTGGCAGCACCGATGGCAGCGACAAACGAGGTGGTTGCCACGCCGATCATTGAGGCCACGCTGACAATCAGCATGATCTTCAACGCGATGTTCGCAAGGCTGGTGATGAAGTGCTGCAGCGCCAGGTCGGCGTTACGGATGGCCAACAAGCGCCCAACCCGGTGCGTGAGTCGGTTGATCAACCACCAGCCGATGGCCAGGGTGACCACCGCCAGCAACACACGGCTGCCGTATTCCATAATCATCGGGATCCAAGACTGCGAGGTCTTGATCAGGTGATCCACTTCAGCGTTCAAATCCATCTATATTTCTCCTGTTTCACGGATGTGCGGCTTTATTGACTGCCTAAAAACGCAAATGAGCCCCGAAGGGCTCAAGTGTAGGCACAAACTCTGGGGCGTGGGACGTCAAAAACGCCCGCGGGTTCCGCAGCGTACTATCAGTCGCGGAAGTTGTTGAACTGCAGCGGCATGTCAAACGTCTTGGCGCGCAGGGCAGCGATCGCGTCCTGCAAGTCATCACGCTTCTTGCCGGTGATACGCACCTGCTCGCCCTGAATGGCGGCCTGCACTTTCAACTTGGCATCCTTGACGTGAGCGACGATTTTTTTCGCCAGCTCCTTGTCGATGCCTTCCTTGAGCACGGCTTCCTGCTTCATCAGCTTGCCGGAGGCGTACGCGTCTTTGATTTCCAGGCACTGTGCATCGATCTTGCGCTTGACCAGGGACAGCTTGAGGATCTCGATCATCGCTTCCAGCTGGAAATCGGCTTCAGCGGTCAGGTTGACGGTCAACTCCTTTTCCTTGAACTCGAAGCTGCCCTTGCCTTTCAGGTCATAGCGACGGTCCAGCTCTTTGACGGCGTTCTCGACGGCGTTGGTGACTTCGTGTTTGTCCAGTTCGGATACCACGTCGAACGAAGGCATGTCATTTCTCCAAAATAAGGGGCGGGCTCAGTAGAGATGGAGCGCGCCCAAGCTAAAATGCCCCGGCATTATAGCGGTTCTTTCGCCGCGTTCACTGTGAGCGACCCCACGGAGCACAAACTCATGTCGACCACCTGGCATATTCTCGGCGCCGGCAGCCTGGGCACACTCTGGGCCACGCGCCTGGCTCGCGCGGGCGTGCCGGTGCGGTTGATCTTGCGTGACCACGCGCGCCTGGCCAGCTATCAGGCCGGTAATGGGCTGACGCTGGTCGAACACGGGATAGAACACACTTACCCTGTCATCGGCGAAACGCCCGACAGCCCTGAGCCGATTCAGCGCCTGCTGGTGGCGTGCAAAGCCTACGACGCACAAAGCGCTATCGCACAGCTGCAACAGCGGTTGGCGGCGGATGCTGAGCTGATCCTGCTGCAAAACGGCCTTGGCAGCCAAGACGCGGTGGCCGCCCAAGTGCCGCAGGCGCGCAGCATAGTTGCCTCCAGCACCGAGGGCGCGTTCCGCGAGGGCGATTGGCGCGTGGTGTTCGCCGGGCATGGCTACACCTGGCTGGGGGACACAGGCCAGCCGACGCCACCGCTGTGGCTGGACGACCTGCACGCGGCCGGCATTCCTCACGAATGGAGCAGCGAAATTCTGACGCGCTTGTGGCGCAAGCTGGCGCTCAATTGCGCGATCAACCCACTGACGGTGCTGTACCAGTGCCGCAACGGCGGCCTGCAAGACCATCAATGCGAAGTCGCAACGCTGTGCGCCGAATTGGCCGAACTGCTCGAATGCTGCGGCCAGCCCGCGGCCGCGCAAGCGTTGCACAGCGAAGTACAACGGGTGATCCAGGCCACCGCCAGCAATTACTCCTCGATGTATCAGGACGTGGCCAACGCGCGGCGCACCGAAATCAGCTACCTGCTGGGCTATGCGTGCCAGGCGGCAGCCCGCCATCAATTGGTGCTGCCGCACCTGCAACAGCTACAAGCGCGTTTGGTTGGCTATTTGCGTGAACGCGGATTGGCCAGCGACTGAGGCACGCGCTACCCTGCCTACCTGTCTATCGCCTCGGAAAGCCCTGATGCCACTGCGCCAGCGTCTTGAAAATCTACCCGTAGGGCAGAAACTGCTGGCCGCCCTGCTGGTGCTACTGACTACCGTATTGCTGGTTGCCAACCTGACGTTTATCAGCGCGGCCTACTGGATCTCCCAGGAAAGCATGGCGCCCCAGGCGCTGCAAGCCATCGGCCGCCTGGTGTCAAACCCGGCCCTCGCTGCCGATGCGCTTGAGTCCCCGGCCAAAGCCGACGCCCTGCTTGATGAATTGACCAGTTATTCACCGCTGCGCGCCGCTGCGTTGTACGACGGCGAAGGCACCCGCCTGGCGCAAATGCAGCACGGCGATCGCCTGCATTTGCCGGACACCTACCGGCACATCGAAGCGTGGCGGCTGACCGAGTTTCGCAGCAACCAGGTCATCACCCTGCCCCGTGCCGGCCAGCCTTCCGGGCACTTACTGCTGGTGGCCAGCAGTGAACTGCCGATGGCGTTTTATACCGGCACGCTGACGGCGAGCCTGGGCATCCTGATTTTCAGCGTGCTGCTTTGGCTGATCATCGCCCGGCAGATCAAACGCCTGATCACTCGCCCGATTTACGAACTGGAAGAGCTGTCACGCCAAGTGACCCGCGAAGAGAACTACGCCCTGCGCGCCGGGCGCGGCAACCACGATGAGATCGGCAGCCTGGCCGAAGCTTTCAACACCATGTTGTCACGCATCGAAGCCCGCGAGCAGCAACTCAAACGCGCGCGCGACGACTCCCAGGCCGCCTACGATCAAGCCCAGGGCTTGGCCGAAGAGACTCGCCACACCAACCGCAAGCTGGAACTTGAAGTGCAGGTTCGCAGCAAGATCGAGAAAAAACTCACCGGTTTCCAGAACTACCTGAACAGCATTATCGACTCGATGCCTTCGGCGTTGATCGCGCTGGATGAACAGCTTTACGTGACTCAGTGGAATCAGGAGGCCAGCGCGCTTTCCGGCACGCGCCTGGACGAGGCGCTGAACCAACCGATTTTCCTCGCGTTCCAGCCGCTAAAGCCGTACTTGCCGCAACTAAAAGCCACGGTTGAGCAGCACACCGTACAGCGCATCGAGCGCGTCACCTGGGTCAAGGATGACGAGCCCAAACATTACGCCCTGACCTTCTACCCGCTGATGGGCGGCGCCGGGCGCGGCGTGGTGATCCGCATCGACGACATCACCCAGCGCCTGTCGCTTGAAGAGATGATGGTGCAGTCGGAAAAAATGCTCTCCGTCGGCGGCCTGGCGGCGGGCATGGCCCACGAAATCAATAACCCGCTGGGGGCGATCCTGCACAACGTGCAGAACATTCGTCGCCGCCTGTCGCCCGACCTGCCGAAGAACCTGGAACATGCCGAACGCGCGGGCGTCACGCTGGACACGGTCAACCGTTACTTGCAAAGCCGTGAAGTACCGCAACTGCTCGACGGTATTCAGCAAGCTGGCGCACGGGCAGCGAAAATCGTCACGCACATGCTCAGCTTCAGCCGACTCAGTAATCGCCGGATGGCGCCCTGCGATTTACCGGCACTGATTGACCAGGCAGTCGAAATTGCCGGTAACGACTTCGACCTGACCATCGGTTTCGACTTCAAGGGCCAGGCGATCATCCGCCAGTTCGACCCACAACTGGGCCCGGTGCCCGGCACCGCCAACGAGTTGGAACAGGTGCTGCTCAACCTGCTGAAAAACGCCGCCCAAGCGATTCACCTGCGTGAAGACGACCGCGAGCCAGGGCGCATCATCTTGCGCACGCGCCTGAACCCGCCATGGGCGGAGATCCAGGTGGAAGACAACGGCATCGGCATGAGCGAAAACGTGCGTAAACGCACGTTCGAGCCCTTCTTCACTACCAAAGAGATCGGCCAAGGCACCGGACTTGGGCTGTCGGTGTCGTACTTCATCATCACCAACAACCACAAAGGCCAGATGGAGGTGCACTCCACCCTCGGCCAAGGCACCTGCTTCACCCTGCGCCTGCCCTTGGCTGGCAGCCAACTGCCACCCTATGAACTCACCCAACTGGAGCAATGACCATGGGCTTTCGCCTGTCGAAGATCTACACACGTACCGGCGACCAAGGCGAGACCGGCCTCGGCGATGGCCGTCGCGTACCCAAGGACCACCCGCGCGTGGAGGCCATTGGTGAGGTCGACACGCTGAACAGCCAGTTGGGCTTGCTGCTGGCGGGGCTTGAAGAACAGAGCGGCAAGCACCCGCAATTGAATGACGTGATCGAGGTGCTTACACCTTGCCAACACCGTTTGTTCGACCTGGGCGGTGAGCTGGCAATGCCGGTGTACAAGGCGTTGAATGCAGCCGAAGTTGATCGCCTGGAAGCGGCGATTGATCGCTGGAACGAAGAAGTCGGGCCGCTGGAGAACTTTATCCTGCCCGGTGGCTCGGCGCTGATCGCCCAGGCGCATGTGTGCCGCAGCCTGGCGCGCAGTGCAGAGCGCAGGTGTCAGCATCTGAACGCGGTTGAGCCGCTGGAGGGGGTCGGGTTGGCTTACATCAATCGGTTATCGGATTTGTTGTTTGTGGCGGCCAGAGTGATTGCCAGGCGCCAGGGTATAGCGGAGGTTTTGTGGCAGGCGGCGGCGAAGCCACACTGATGATTATGTAGTGCTTGCAAGGGCCTCATCGGGAGCAAGCCGCCCTCCCACAGTTAACTGCATTCCAGAGGTGGAACTCTATCAACTGTGGGAGGGCGGCTTGCTCCCGATGAGGCCAGCCAAAACACCATCAAACTTCTGGCCAAAACGCCCGAATCCCGGCAACCCCCTGAGCCCCGACTTCCCAAGCCTGTTCCCGCTGCGCAGGCCCAACCCCACCCAACAAAAACACCGGCTTGCTAAACCCGCTGATCAACCGCGCGGCCTCATCCCACCCCAACGGCTGAGCATCCGGATGCGTTTGCGTCGGCTGCACCGGCGACAACGTGACAAAATCCACGTCGATCATTTCTGCCAGCGCCAGCTCTTCGGCGTTATGGCACGACGCCGCCAGCCAGCGATCTTTGGGCAGCGGACGGCCCTTGCTGGCATATTTACGCAACTGCGCCGAGGTCATGTGCCAGCCGGCCGCCGGGAAATCCCCCAGCCATTCAAACGGGCCCTTGAGCATCAACTGCGCCTTGCCGGCACACAAGCCCACCGCATCCACCGCCAAATCACGGTATTTGGGGTCATAACCGTTCGGCGCGCGCAGTTGAACCAGCTTGATGCCACCAGCAATGGCTTGGCGAATACCGCGCAACAGCGTCGGGGTTTCCAGCTCGCCCGGGGTGATCAGGTACTCGGCCGGCAAACGTGCGGCAGACACGATCGGCGCATTCGCAGCAGGAAACTCGTAATACGGCAGATCACGCGGCGCAACCCATTCCAACGGCTGCCCCTCGGCGCCATGCGGCTCGCCGGTAAACGCCGAAACTTCCCAAACATCCAGCAATACCTGCTTGTCCGGGTAATCATGCTGCACCTTGATCAGCGGTCGCGCCGTGGTGACCTGGATGCCCAGTTCCTCCTGCAATTCGCGCGACAGCGCAGTGGCGACCGATTCATCGGCCTCCACCTTGCCACCGGGGAATTCCCAGAGGCCGCCTTGATGCTGAGTATCGGCGCGGCGTGCCAGCAGAATCCTGCCGTCGACACCGCGGATCACCGCTGCTGCTACATGCACTCGTTTCACCGCGCGTATCCTCTTGGCTATCAGGTACGGTATTCCGCATTGATCTTCACGTACTCGTGGGACAGGTCAGTGGTCCAGATGGTTTCGCTGCACTCACCGCGACCGAGTTCGATGCGAATGGTGATTTCTTCCTGCTGCATGACCGCCGAGCCTTGGGCTTCGGTGTAGGTTTCAGCGCGTGCGCCACGGCTGGCGATGCACACGTCACCGAGGAACACGTCGATCTTGCTCACGTCCAGGTCAGGCACACCGGCGCGGCCAACGGCGGCCAGGATACGGCCCCAGTTCGGGTCAGAGGCGAACAATGCCGTCTTGATCAGCGGCGAGTGGGCCACGGTGTAGCCGACATCCAGGCACTCCTGGTGGTTGCCGCCGCCGTTAACTTCCACGGTGACAAACTTGGTGGCGCCTTCACCGTCGCGCACGATGGCCTGAGCCACTTCCATGCACACCTCGAACACGGCCTGCTTCAACGCCGCGAATAATGGGCCACTGGTGGAGGTGATTTCCGGCAAGTTGGCTTTACCGGTCGCAATCAGCATGCAGCAGTCGTTGGTCGACGTATCGCCATCGATGGTGATGCGGTTGAACGACTTGTTGGCCCCGTCCAGCATCAGGCTGTGCAACACGTCGCGCGAGACTTTAGCGTCGGTGGCGATGTAGCCGAGCATGGTCGCCATGTTCGGGCGAATCATCCCGGCGCCTTTGCTGATGCCGGTCACGGTAACGGTCACGCCGTCGTGCACAAACTGACGGCTGGCGCCTTTGGGCAATGTGTCGGTGGTCATGATGCCGGTGGCCGCCGCCGCCCAGTTATCCACAGACAAATCATCCAGCGCGGCTTGCAGTGCGCCTTCGATTTTTTCTACGGGCAGCGGCTCACCGATCACACCGGTGGAGTACGGCAGCACCTGGCTGGCATCAACTCCGGCAAGCTGGGCGAGCTTCGCGCAGGTGCGCGCGGCGGCGACCAGGCCTGGCTCACCGGTGCCTGCGTTGGCGTTGCCGGTGTTGGTCAGCAAATAACGAATCGAGCCCGCTACACGCTGCTTGGCCAGGATAACCGGCGCGGCGCAGAACGCATTCAGGGTAAACACACCGGCGACGGTCGAGCCTTCGGCACAGCGCATCACGACCACATCCTTACGCCCTGGGCGTTTGATGCCGGCCGAAGCGATACCGAGTTCAAAACCGGCAACCGGGTGCAATGTGGGCAAAGGACCAAGACCAACAGCCATGAATGCGCTCCTTAAAATAGGTGATGTCTGTGCCGTCGTGATAGACGGTGAAATTAATCGCAAAACGCCGCGACGGCTGATGCCGGTCGCGGCGCGGGGTGTAGCGGCGTCAGGCAAAAATCTTAGTTGATTTCGCCGTGGCAGTGTTTGAACTTCTTGCCCGAACCGCACCAGCACAGTTCGTTACGGCCAAGCTTCTGGTCATTGCGAACCGGCGTTTGAGCCAAGGCCACATCAACCTCTTCGCCCAATACTTCAGGCGCTTCCAGGCCCGGTGCTTCGTCGTGCTGGAACTGCATGCGCGAGGCCAGTGCTTCGGCCTCCTGACGCAGGCGAGCTTCTTCCTCGATCGGGTCTTCGCGACGCACCTGAACGTGGGACAGCACGCGAATCGAATCGCGCTTGATCGAATCCAGCAGCTCGGAGAACAGCGTGAACGACTCGCGCTTGTACTCTTGCTTCGGGTTCTTCTGGGCGTAACCACGCAAGTGGATACCGTGACGCAGATGGTCCATGGTCGACAGGTGGTCTTTCCACAGGTCGTCCAGCACGCGCAATACGATTTGTTTCTCGAAGGTGCGCAGTGCTTCGGCACTCGCTTGCTCTTCTTTCTCGTTGTACGCGAGCAGCAGCTCGGTCATCAGTTTCTCGCGCAGCGTTTCTTCGTACAGATGGTCGTCGTCATCCAGCCATTGCTGGACCGGCAGGTCGACACCGAAGTCGGTCTTCAACGCCGCTTCCAGACCGGCAACATCCCACTGCTCAGGCAGCGACTGTGGCGGAATGTGTGCGCTGACCGTCGCGTTAAGCACGTCCTGACGGAAATCGGCGATGGTCTCGCCAATGTTGTCGGCGGCCAGCAACGTGTTACGCATGTGATAAATCACTTTACGCTGTTCATTGTTGACGTCATCGAACTCGAGCAGTTGCTTGCGAATGTCGAAGTTGCGGCCTTCAACCTTGCGCTGGGCCTTCTCGATGGCGTTGGTCACCATGCGGTGTTCAATCGCTTCACCGGACTGCATGCCCAGGGCTTTCATGAAGTTCTTCACCCGGTCCGAGGCGAAAATACGCATCAGGCTGTCTTCCAGCGACAGGTAGAAACGGCTCGAACCGGCGTCACCCTGACGGCCGGCACGACCACGCAACTGGTTGTCGATACGGCGCGATTCGTGACGCTCGGAAGCAATCACCTGCAAACCACCGGATTCCAACACCGCCTGGTGGCGTTTCTGCCAGTCAGCCTTGATCTGGGCGATTTGCTCAGGGGTCGGGTTGTCGAGGGAAGCCACTTCCACTTCCCAGTTACCGCCCAACAGGATGTCGGTACCACGACCGGCCATGTTGGTGGCGATGGTCAGTGCGCCTGGGCGACCGGCCTGGGCAATGATCTCGGCTTCTTTTTCGTGGAACTTGGCGTTCAGAACCTTGTGCTCGATGCCTTCCTTATTGAGCAGGCTGGACATGTGCTCGGAGGTTTCGATGGTGGCGGTACCCACCAGCACTGGACGCCCGTGGGTCATGCATTCCTTGATGTCGGCGACGATGGCTGCGTATTTTTCGTCAGCGGTCAGGAACACCAGGTCGTTGTAGTCTTTACGCGCCAGCGGCTTGTTCGGCGGGATAACCATCACCGACAGGCCATAGATCTGGTGGAATTCGAACGCTTCGGTGTCGGCGGTACCGGTCATGCCGGACAGCTTGTTGTACAGACGGAAGTAGTTCTGGAAAGTGGTGGACGCCAACGTCTGGCTTTCGGCCTGGATGTTCAGCATTTCCTTGGCTTCGATGGCCTGGTGCAGGCCTTCGGACAGGCGACGACCCGGCATGGTACGGCCGGTGTGTTCGTCAACCAGCACGACCTGGCCGTCTTGCACGATGTATTCAACGTTGCGATGGAACAGCTTGTGAGCGCGCAGGCCGGCATACACGTGGGTCAACAGGCCCAGGTTGTGCGCCGAGTAAAGGCTTTCGCCTTCCGCCAGCTCGCCGATCTGCGTCAGCATCTCTTCGACAAACTGGTGACCGGCTTCGTTGAGCTCGACCTGACGGGTCTTCTCATCAATGCTGTAGTGACCTTCTTTGGTCACCACGCCTTCCACTTCCTCGATGTGCTGCTCAAGACGCGGGATCAACTTGTTGATCTCGGTGTACAGGCGCGAGCTGTCTTCGGCCTGGCCGGAGATGATCAGCGGGGTACGGGCTTCGTCGATCAGGATGGAGTCGACTTCGTCGATCACGGCAAAATTGAGTTCACGCTGGAATTTTTCTTCCATGCTGAACGCCATGTTGTCGCGCAGGTAGTCGAAACCGAATTCGTTGTTGGTGCCGTAGGTAATGTCGGCAGCGTAGGCCAGACGTTTCTCTTCCGGCGGCTGGAACGGCGTAACAACGCCGACCGTCAGGCCGAGGAATTCATACAGCGGGCGCATCCAGTTGGCGTCCCGGCGAGCCAGGTAGTCGTTCACCGTCACCACGTGCACGCCCTTGCCGGACAGTGCGTTGAGGTAAACACCCAGGGTTGCTACCAGGGTCTTGCCTTCACCGGTGCGCATTTCGGCAATCATGCCTTCGTGCAAGGTCATGCCGCCGATCAACTGAACGTCGAAGTGGCGCATGCCCATGACACGCTTACCGGCTTCGCGGGCGACCGCAAAGGCTTCGGGAAGCAGCTTGTCGAGGGTTTCACCTTTGGCTATGCGGGCCTTGAACTCTTCGGTCTTGGCGCGCAATTGCTCGTCCGAAAGGGCAACCATTTGCTCTTCGAAGGCATTGACCAGCTGCACCGTCTTGAGCATGCGTTTAACTTCGCGCTCATTCTTGCTTCCAAAAAGTTTCTTTAACAAAGGCGCAAACATATCGGCAGGTTCTTCCACACATAGGGATGGAGGGCGCACCGTGAGTGGCCCGTGCAGCCCTCACGGCCGCATGCGAACGCGTATTCTACCCGGAATCGTGGGTGAGGAAAGTGGCGTTATTCCCCGAAGCGGGCATGTGGCTGTGAGAGGGCCTGTTTAAAATAAGGGCTTTTGCCGGAACTTCAACCCGTGAGTAGCAGAAGTTACCTATTGATTTCACGGGCAAAGCCCTGCCGACGCATTGCCTGGGGCCGCCAAGCGCTTTCTGCTAAGATGGCGGCTCTGTTACCTAAGGTGTCTAAACATGGCATTTCGCCCACTTACAGCTCGCGCTCCCGCCGCGTTGCTCCGCGAAGCCAAACCGTTGAAAGCCATCTTCGGCCACGCGCAACGCCTGGGCCATTTGCAACGCCTGCTCGAAAGCCAACTGCAACCCGCCGCGCGTGAACATTGCCATGTGGCGTCGTGGCGCGAAGGTAATTTGCTGTTAATTGTCACCGATGGTCATTGGGCGACCCGCTTGCGCTATCAGCAAAAACGCCTGCAGCGACAATTGATGGCATTTGATGAGTTTGCCAGTTTGACGCGTATCCAGTTCAAGGTGCAGCCACCCACCGTGCAGCAAGGTGCGGTGGGGCACACCATGGACCTGTCGGTGAATGCCGCCGAAACCATTCAGGCAACGGCTGACGGCATCAGCGACCCGGGCTTGCGCGCGGCACTCGAGCGGTTGGCCGCGCATGCCAAGCCCAAACCCTGAACGCCTATTTGCGCTTGCTGCCACCCAGCAAAGAACCCAACAACCCACGCACTAACTGACGGCCCATCTGATTGGCGGCCTGTTGCAGGGCGGATTTAAGTGCCTTGCCCGCCGCAGAGCCCAAAAATGCTCCGGCCTTGTCAGTGAAACTCGGCTCGTCGGTGGTGGCCTTTGGTGCATCGCTCGGCCCGAGGTCCTTGCGCGCCATCAGCACTTCGTAGGCCGATTCACGGTCAACCGGTTTGTCATAGCGCCCGCGCAACGGCGAACTGGCGATCAGCGCAGCACGTTCGGCTTCGCTGAGTGGCCCGATGCGCGATTGCGGCGGTGCTACCAGTACGCGCTGGACGATTTCTGGCGTGCCCTTTTCCTGCAACGTACCCACCAGCGCCTCACCGGTGCCCAACTCGGTCAACACCGATAACGCATCAAATGCCGGGTTGGGACGGAACCCGTCCGCCACCGCACGCAGGGACTTTTGCTCTTTGGCGGTGAACGCGCGAAGACCGTGCTGGACGCGTAAGCCCAATTGCGCGAGCACCGTGTCCGGCAGGTCGCCCGGCGACTGCGTGACGAAATACACGCCGACACCCTTGGAGCGAATCAGCCGCACCACCTGCTCCAGCCGATCCTGCAACGCCTTGGGCGTATCGGCGAACAACAAATGCGCTTCGTCGAAAAACAGCGCCAACAGCGGTTTTTCGGCATCGCCGCGCTCCGGCAACTGCTCGAACAGCTCAGCCAACAACCACAACAGGAACGTCGCGTAGACCTTTGGCGACTCATGCACCAAGCGGCTGGCGTCCAACAAGTGGATGCGCCCGCGGCCATCGCTGGCGGGCTGCAAAATATCTTCAAGTTGCAGCGCCGGCTCACCAAACAGCGCTTCGGCGCCCTGCTGCTCCAGCACCGCCAGGCGGCGCAACAGCGCCTGGCTGGAGCCGGTGGTCATCAACGCCGCATCATCGCCCAGCAGCTCCGGGTGATAGTGCAGGTGGTTGAGCAACGCCTTGAGGTCTTTGAGGTCGAGCAGCAACAAGCCTTCGCGGTCTGCCACCTTAAAGCTGGCATACAGTGCCGATTGCTGGCTGTCGGTCAGTTCCAACAGGCTGCCGAGCAATAACGGGCCCATTTCGCTGATGGTGGTGCGCAGCGGATGGCCGGATTGGCCGTGTATATCCCACAACGTGACCGGATACGCTTTGGCCGTGTAGTTGAGGAAAGGCATACCCGCGATGCGCTCGGCCACTTTACCTTGCGGGTTGGCGGCGGCCCCCAAGCCGCACAGGTCACCTTTTATATCCGCGGCGAACACGGCCACACCCGCATCACTGAAGGCTTCCGCCAGGCGCTGCAACGTAACCGTCTTGCCGGTGCCGGTGGCGCCGGCAATCAACCCGTGGCGGTTAGCCAGGCGCATGGCCTGGGCGATAGGCTGGCCGTCCGGGCCGGCGCCGAGAAGAAGTTGCGTGGAATCAGACATTTGGTCACCTATGGTTAAGCTTTAGCGCGGCAAGGTCGATACAGGGATACGTCAGACTCAATAAGTCTAAAAATCAGTCAGACAGTTTCCTCAACGGTACGTGGAAACTTCGCACTTATTTGACGCTGCTATTTGGTGCGTCCCACAAGGACGCGCTTCGGATATCAAGACCTTAGCGGACCCTACAAGCCATGAATAAAAACCTGCGCTTCAGCCACAAGATACTGCTTGCAGCCTCCCTTATCGTCATCGCCGCTTTTGCACTGTTTACCCTCTACAACGACTATCTGCAACGCAATGCGATTCGCGACGACCTCAATAACTACCTGCATGAAATGGGCGATGTCACCGCCAGCAACATCCAAACCTGGCTCACCGGGCGCATTGCCCTGGTGGAAAACGCTGCCCAAAACATCGCCGTCAACCCTGAACCGTCTGTGGTTGCGAGCCTGCTCGAACAGAAAACCCTGACGTCTTCGTTCATGGCAACCTACGTGGGCGACAGCACAGGTGCGTTCACCATCCGCCCCGACAGCAAGATGCCGGACGGCTTCGACCCGCGCGTTCGCCCCTGGTACAAGGGCGCGCAGAGCAGCAACGGCTCAACCCTGACCGAACCCTATATCGACGCGGCTACGGGCCAGTTGATCATTTCGATTGCCACGCCCAGCGCCAAGGGCGGGCAAAGCATCGGCGTAGTAGGCGGCGACCTGAGCCTGCAAACGCTTGTGGATAACATCGGCGCCCTGAATTTCGGCGGCATGGGCTACGCGTTCCTGGTCAGTGCCGATGGCAAAGTGCTGGTGCACCCGGACAAGAACCTGGTGATGAAGACCCTGGCCGATGTGTACCCTCAGAACACACCGAAAATCAGTCGCGAGTTCAGCGAAGTTCCGGCCAACGGCAAAGACAACATCATCACCTTTACACCCATCAAGGGTTTGCCTTCGGTGAACTGGTACCTGGGTATTTCGGTGGATAAAGACAAATCCTTCGCCATGCTCAGCGAATTCCGTACCTCGGCAGTCATCGCCACGCTGATTGCGGTGGTGATCATCATTGCGCTGCTGGGCATGTTGATTCGGGTGCTGTTGCAACCGCTGCACGTGATGACGCGCGCCATGCAGGACATCGCCGACGGCGAGGGTGACCTGACCCGCCGCCTGACCATCCAGAATCACGACGAATTCGGCACGCTGGGGAATGCCTTCAATAGCTTCGTCGAGCGTATTCATACCTCGATACGCGAGGTGTCCTCGGCCACTGAACAGGTCAACGAAGTTGCCTTGCGCGTGGTCAGCGCCTCCAACTCGTCAATGGTCAACTCCGACGAACAGGCCAACCGCACCAACAGCGTCGCCGCGGCCATCAACGAGCTCGGCGCCGCCGCCCAGGAGATCGCCCGTAACGCAGCGCAAGCTTCCAGCCAGGCCAGCGATGCGCGGCACCTGGCCGAAGACGGGCAACAGGTGGTAGATCGCAATATCAAGGCGATGACGCAGCTGTCGGCGATGATCAGCGCCTCCAGCAGCAATATTGAAGCGCTCAACAGCAAGACGGTAAATATCGGGCAGATTCTTGAGGTGATCACCAGCATTTCCCAGCAAACCAACTTGCTGGCGCTGAATGCTGCCATTGAAGCCGCACGTGCCGGTGAAGCCGGGCGCGGGTTTGCGGTGGTGGCCGATGAAGTGCGCAACCTGGCCCATCGCACCCAGGAATCGGCGCAACAAGTGCAAAAGATGATCGAGGAACTGCAAGTCGGCGCCCGCGATTCGGTGAGCACCATGAGTGAAAGCCAGCGCTACAGCCAGGACAGCGTGGAAATCGCCAACCTGGCGGGCGAACGCCTGAACAGCGTGACCCAGCGTATTGGCGAGATCGACGGCATGAACCAGTCAGTGGCTACCGCCACCGAGGAGCAAACCTCGGTGGTGGAATCGATCAACATGGACATCACCGAAATCAACACCCTCAACCAGGAAGGTGTGGAAAACCTGCATTCAACCCTGCGTGCCTGTGCCGACCTGGAACAACAGGCGGCGCGCTTGAAGCAGCTGGTGGGCAGTTTCCGCATCTGAGCACATGCCCGCCGCCGGGGTCGGCGGCGGGCGATTATTCTTCGCCGGGCTGGGCCTTGCTGCGCTCGCGCTGCCACAACTCGGCGGCACCGGGAAATTCGGTGCCGTCCTCCGCGTCCAGGTCGTCCGGGTCAAATCGACTCAAACAGCCCTCCCCCAACGTCGCAGGGGCTTTGGAAGTGGCTTTGTCCAGTGGGTCGCTCATCAGTCAGTCCTCGACGGCAGGCAAACAAAAAGGGCCTGAAACGATTTAACGCCCAGGCCCCCTGACTGTTCAATCAAAAACGTTGAATGCCCTGATCAGAACACCACGGTTTTGTTGCCGTGCACCAGCACGCGGTCTTCCAGGTGATAGCGCAGGCCACGGGCCAACACCATCTTCTCGACATCACGGCCAAAACGCACCATGTCTTCAATGCTGTCGCTGTGGCTGACGCGCACCACGTCTTGCTCGATGATGGGCCCGGCGTCGAGCTCTTCGGTGACGTAGTGGCAGGTTGCGCCAATCAGCTTTACGCCACGCAGCGAAGCTTGGTGATAGGGCTTGGCACCGACAAACGACGGCAGGAAGCTGTGGTGAATGTTGATCACCTTGCCTGCGTATTCGCGGCACAGCTCCGGCGGCAGGATTTGCATGTAGCGCGCCAGCACCACCACGTCAGCGTCGTGTTGCTTGACCAGGCGCGAAACCTCGGCGAAGGCCGGCTCCTTGTCCTGCGGGTTAACCGGGACGTGGTAATAAGGGATGCCATGCCATTCGACCATGCTGCGCAGGTCGTCGTGGTTGGAAATGACACAGGCGATCTCGCAGTCCAGCTCATCACTGTGCCAGCGGTGCAGCAGGTCGGCCAAGCAGTGGGACTCACGGCTGGCCATCAGCACCACACGCTTTTTCTGCTCGGTGTCGGTGATGTGCCAGGTCATCGAAAACTCTTCGGCGATAGGCGTAAACGCCTCACGGAAGGCTTCAAGACCAAAGGGCAGTGTGTCGGCACGAATTTCGTGACGCATGAAAAACCAACCGCTGAGATCGTCCGAGTGATGGCTCGCCTCGGTGATCCAGCCGTTGTGGGAGGCCAGAAAGTTACTGACTTTGGCAACGATGCCAACCCGGTCCGGGCAAGCGATCACCAGCCGAAAAGTGCGCATTAGGGGGAAACTCCAGAACTTCGCAAAGGCCGCCATTCTAGCGATTACGCAGAAAAACTGCAGTAGTCCTTGCGGCTTATTCGAGCTCCTTGCGCCGGCTACGCCCCCTGAGCGAGTAAGGTTTTACGCTCGCTATATGCACCCGCAAACGAACGCATGGGCTGTTAACAAAAATAAACGAGATTATTCTTAGGTAACCACCGACTAATTAACTCAATGGCAGCGCTTCACCGTAAACATTCAACGTAATTCACCTAAAAACATCCTTAAATGTTTACTTGCAGAGTTTGCCTGACTATTATTAGGCCACTTACCCTGACAATCAGCGCTCTCCATAAGGTAGCCCACATGTCCCTGATCAACGAATACCGAGCCACCGAAGAAGCTATCAAAGAGCTGCAAGCTCGTTTGAAGAACCTGTCCGAAGACGACAAGCTGCAAACTGAGCTGGAATTCGAAGGCAAACTGCGCGCCCTGATGGGTGAATACTCCAAATCCCTGCGTGACATCATCGCGCTGTTGGATCCAGAGTCGAAAGTTAAAGCGCCGCGCGGTGCTGTGAAAACTACCGGCACCAAACGTGCTCGCAAGGTTAAGCAATACAAGAACCCGCACAACGGCGAAGTGATTGAAACCAAAGGCGGCAATCACAAAACCCTGAAAGAGTGGAAAGCCAAGTGGGGCGGCGACGTCGTTGAAGGCTGGGCTACCCTGCTGGGCTAAGCCTGGTCGGGCCTTGGCCTGATAGACGCTACATAAGAAACGCCAGCATGCTGGCGTTTTTTATTGTCCGCATACTGTGTAATTAGCTGTCTACAGATTCAGCCGCGCGGCTAAAGAGTCGGCATACGCCTGCCATTGATCCAACACCTCGCGCTGAAACGATGTAGCACTTATCGCCAACTCCTGACGTGCCTGCTTAAATGCCTCAAGGGTATTCGGCGCGCCCCATTGCGACTTGGACAAACGCTGCTGACAGAAAAGTTTCCAGCGTTGTTGCTCCTCGTTGTTCAAGGTGTCAGGAAAGTTACGTGCACGGTAGCGAAATAATAATTCCGGTAAACGTTCATCATCAAAAGGCCATGGCTGGCGCGCGAGATGTACAGGCTCTGCCGCCCGGACTTGCTCGCACAGACGGCGGTCGCGGTCACCTATAAAACCATCGTAGAGCTGCTGCTCGGGGTCGCTACTCGGCGCAAAATCTTCCTCGGCATAAATGGCCGCCAACTTGTCGCGCCACACTTCCTGTGCGTCAGTTAGTCGCAGCGCGCGCGCCTGGCAAGCGTCAATATCCAATTGAAGCCGCTCACGGTCCTGCGCCCGCAGCACATTCAAGGGGGCAACCACCGGGCACCGGTTGATATGAATTAACTTGAGTGGCACTGGCAGCTCACCTTCCGCCAGCTCATCACGCCGCGTGTAGAGGCGCTGGCGCAAGGTAGCGGCGTCCAGATCAAGCAAGCCCTGCGGGTCGAGCCCGAGGTCACACACAATCAGCGCATTGCGATTGCGCGGGTGCCACGCCAGCGGTAGTACCACGCCGAGGTAATGCCGCTCAGCAGAAAACCGCCCGGAGATATGCACCATGGGTTGCAGCAACCGCACCTGATCCATCACCCGCTGCTTGCTGCGCAGGTGGAACAGCCAGTCATACAACTTGGGTTGTTTGTCCCGAACCAGACGCGCCAAAGCAATGGTGGCACGCACGTCCGACAAGGCATCGTGGGCCTGGCCATGGTCGATGCCGTTCGCCTCGGTCAAGCGTTCAAGCTTGAGGGTGACGCGCCCGTCCTGCTCAGGCCACACAAGCCCATCCGGGCGCAGCGCGTAGGCGGTGCGCACCACATCGATCAAATCCCAACGACTGTTGCCGCCCTGCCATTCACGCGCGTAGGGGTCAAAAAAGTTGCGGTACAGGCTGTAGCGCGTCATTTCATCGTCAAAGCGCAGGGTGTTGTAACCCGCGCCACAGGTGCCTGGCGCGGCCAACTCAGCGTGTACACGGGTCATGAAGTCAGCTTCAGCCAAGCCCTTCTCGGCCAGAATGCCGGGGGTGATACCGGTGATCGCGCAGGCGGCCGGGTGCGGCAGAATATCGTCGCTGGGCCGGCAATAAAGATTGACCGGCGGGCCGACCTCGTTGAGTTCGAGGTCGGTACGAATACCGGCAACCTGCAGCGGGCGATCGCTGCGCGGGTTGATACCGGTGGTTTCATAGTCGTACCAGAAAATGGAGGTCACGGGCTGTTCCTGTACTGAAGATCGACGAAGTCTAGGCGCTGTAAGGCGTCGGGGGCCAGCGATACCTGACTGTACAAACATCCAGCAAAAACTTGACCAGCAAAAACTTGAGTAGTTGCTTCCATCGGCGACACTGCTAGCATCCGTCTCTCCCAACCGCTTTGCACTGCCAGGGATTGCAATGCCACCAGCCCCTTTGGACACCCGCTATCAGATCGAGACGCCCGAGGGCATCGATCTGCCCTTGCGCCCGGCAGGCTTGCCCCCTCGCGCACTGGCCTTTGCCTTCGACCTGGGCGTGCGTGGGCTGCTCATGGGCACCCTGCTCGTACCGCTGGCGTTGCTCGGCAATATTGGTATTGGCGTGGGTTCATTGCTGCTGTTTCTGGTCAGTTGGTGGTACATGGTGCTGTTCGAAGTGCTCAATCAAGGCTGCTCTCCGGGCAAACAGGTGATGGGCCTGCGGGTGGTGCAGGACGACGGCACGCCGGTCGGCTGGTCCGCTTCGCTGATTCGTAACCTGCTGCGGTTTGTCGACATGCTGCCCTTCGGCTACTTCCTTGGCGCCATCAGTTGCCTGCAACATCCCCATTTCAAACGCCTCGGTGACCTGGCAGCCGGCACCCTGGTGATCTACCGCGAACGGCCCCTGGTGCGCCCGCAAATACCTCACGCTACGGCCCTGCGCCTGCCCTTTGCCCTGGAGCTGAGCGAACAGCGCGCCATCCTTGGCTTCGCCGAACGCCAGGCAGAACTGTCCGCCGAGCGGGTGCATGAACTGGCCGCAATCCTTGCCGAACCCTTGCAAGTGTCCCCGGCGCGCGCCGTCGAGCAACTTAACGGTGTCGCCCGTGGCCTGTTGGGGCCTGTATGAAACAGAGCCAGTTCGAGAGCCGTCACCAAGCCCAGTGGCAGGCCTTTGCAGAGCAACTGAAAGCATTGGAGCACGGTAAAGCCAGGCCCGGTGACGCGGCCGAGTTTCCTCATCACTATCGACGTTTATGTCAGCACCTGGCCCTGGCTCAAGAGCGCGGTTACAGCAGTTACCTGGTCGACCCGCTGGAGCAACTGGCGCTGCGTGGCCACCAACAGTTGTATCGCCATCGCAGCCAATTGGGCGCGAACCTGTTGGCTTTTATCCTGGCCGACTTCCCGCGTCTGGTGCGCGAACAATGGCGCTTCGTGCTGGTCGCCAGCCTGCTGTTCTTCGGCAGCCTGGTGGGCATAGCCCTGCTGGTGTATGCGTTTCCAAACTTGATCTACAACATCATCAGCGCCCAACAGGTCGCCGAGATGCAGAGCATGTACGACCCCGACGCCAGCCGCTTGGGCCGCGCCGCCGAACGCGCTTCCAGCGAGGACTGGATGATGTTTGGCTACTACGTGATGCACAACATCGGCATCGCCTTCCAGACCTTTGCCGCCGGTTTGCTGTTCGGCTTGGGCAGCGCGTTTTTTCTGATTTTCAACGGTTTGATCATCGGTGCCGTCGCCGGTCATCTGACCGAAATAGGCTATGGCCAAACGTTCTGGTCATTTGTTATCGGGCACGGTGCATTCGAATTGAGCGCCATCGCCCTCGCCGGTGCGGCAGGGTTGCAATTGGGCTGGGCGTTGATCGCGCCGGGGCCACTGGCGCGCAGTGAGTCACTGCGTTTGGCGGCGCACAAAAGCGTGCAGATGCTCTGCGGTGTGATCGTGTTCCTGTTGATCGCAGCGTTTATCGAGGCCTACTGGTCTTCCACCACCACCATCGCCCCCTGGGCCAAATACCTTGTGGGCACTGCGCTTTGGCTGCTGGTAGCTGCTTACCTGACCCTCGCTGGAAGGACTCGCCATGCGCCTGAGTGATGCCAGCGTGGTTATCCGCCCCCGTACCACTTGGGAAGCCATGGACCTTGGCATCTTAATGGCGCGCAAGTATCGCCTTTTATTGATGAGCAGTTGGGCGCTGGTCAGCTTGCCGGTGTTTGCCCTGCTCACGGCGCTGCTCTGGGAACACCCCTCTGTCGCACTGTTGGTGTTCTGGTGGCTCAAGCCGGCTTTCGAACGCTTGCCGCTGTACATCCTGTCCAAGGCCCTGTTTGGTGAAACGCCGAGTATCAAACAAGCCGTACGCCATTGGCCAAGCCTGCTCAAAAGCCAGTTGCTGGTCAGCCTGACCTGGCGCCGCCTCAGCTTGAGTCGCAGTTTTGTGCTGCCGGTGAGCCAGCTTGAAGGCCTGGCTGATCAGGCGCGCCAACAACGCCTCGGGGTGTTGCTACGGCACAACGCCGGCGCCGCGCGCTGGCTGACCCTCATCGGTATGCACCTGGAAGTCGGCCTGTGGCTTGGCGGCATGACACTGCTCTACCTGTTCATTCCAGAACAGGTTGAACGCGATTGGGACTGGCAACAGCTCGCGCTTGCGGTGGGCTCGGACTGGCTTTGGCTGGAACACCTGACCAACGCCTTTTATGCACTGGTTCTGGTGTTCTGGGAGCCCATTTATGTGGCCTGCGGGTTCAGCCTGTACCTCAACCGACGCACTGTACTGGAAGCCTGGGACCTGGAACTGGTTTTACGCCGGTTACGCCAGCGCCTGAGCAACAGTGCGCCTTTACTGGTGCTGGTTGTGGGCCTGTTGCTAATACCCGCCAGCCCGCCAGCGATGGCTGATGGCGCAAGCGAGCAGCCACCGCTCAGTACTCAAACCGCCAGCCAATCGATCAAGCACGTGCTGGAACAGCCGCCCTTCAAAAACCCGCAAACCGTTACCCGCTACCGTTTTGGTGACGAAAAAACCGTGACTGAAAAGCAGGCACGCGGCGACGGTAAATTACCCGCGTGGCTTCAGGCGTTGCTGAACCAGTTCAACAGCAACACCTTTAAAACGCTTGGGCAAGGGTTGGAAATACTCCTCTGGAGCGTGGTGATCGGCGGCGTCGCGCTGCTGCTCTGGCGCTACCGTGAGTGGCTGCGCGCGTTTGTCAGCCGACGCCCGCAGCGCAGCCCCAAAATAGCCAAAGCGGCACCGGCGCAGATGTTCGGCCTGGCGCTGGGCACAGAGACATTGCCCGAAGACATCGCCAGCGCCGCTGAACAATTATGGCCGACGCAGCCGCGCGAAGCCCTTGGCCTTCTGTACCGGGGCCTGCTCAGCCGCTTGTTGCATGACTTCAACCTGCCACTGAAAAGCGCCGATACCGAAGGCCAGGTGCTGCAGCGTGTTGACCAACTGCAACAACCGCAACTGCTGGCGTTCAGTGATGAACTGACCCGGCACTGGCAGAACCTCGCGTATGGTCACCACCTGCCGCCTGCCTTTGCCCAGCAAAAACTCTGCAACGATTGGCGGGCGCTGTTCGGTTCGGAGGCCGCGCAATGAACCGGCCGTGGATATACGTCGGGCTGCTGCTGGCGTGCGTGCTGGGCGCTGGCGCTTTTTATGCGTGGCACAAGGCAATCCCGTATGACGAAGTGGTCGATCGCGGCCCCTCGCCACTCGCCCAGGCGAACCCCTACCTGGCGGCAGAATACTTTCTGCGCCAACAAGGGCTGGCCGTTGAGCACGCCAATAGCCTTGAACGACTCACCAACCTTCCCGCCAAAGGTCATAGCCTGTTACTGCTGGGCGAACGCAGCAACATGAGCCCACGCCAAGTGGATCAATTGATCGGCTGGGCGAATTCAGGCGGCCACCTGCTGGTGGTCGCCGAAGCACTGTGGGATGAAGAAACCGGCAAAAGCGCTGACCTGCTGCTTGATCGGTTGAACATCCACTCAGTCATGAGTGAGGCCGTTGACGCGCCAGCGCCGCCGCGCAAAAAGAAAGCGCCGGACCTGACCAAACTGTACGTCGACAACGAAACCGCCCCGGCGTATTTCAGCTTCGATACCGACTTCAACCTCACCGACCCCAAGCACCTGGCACAATTTTCCGCCAACAGCGCCCGGTCCAGCCACCTGATGCAACGCGGCCTCGGCCAGGGCACCGTGACGGTTGTAACCGACAGCGACCTGTGGAAAACCGCTGGCATCGGCAAACACGATAACGCCTGGTTGTTGTGGTACCTCAACCAGGGCACCGACGTGACCCTGCTGTTTAACAGTGACGAAGACAACCTGCTGAGCCTGTTGCTGCGCAATTTCCCGCAAGCCCTGGTGGCGCTCGTCGCGCTGATTGCCCTGGCGCTCTGGCAGGCCAGTGTGCGCCAAGGTCCGATCCAGGCACCTGCGCCCAAGGCTCGCCGGCAATTGCAGGAACACCTGCAAGCCAGCGCCGACTTCCTGCTGCGCCGCTGCGGCCAAGGCAGCCTGTTGCAAGCCTTGCAACGCGACGTGCAACGCGCAGCAAGGCGTCGTCACCCAGGCTTTGAACACCTCGACAGCGCTGAACAGTGGCAGGTGCTTGAAGGCCTGACGCGCCAACCCTCCCACCTTATCCGCCAGGCCCTCGGCCCACTCCCGGCAAAACGGCTCACCAGCGCCGATTTCAGCCGTCAGGTGGCGTGCCTGCAAACGCTCAGGAATGCCCTGTGATCCGGCACTTGGTTGCCTCTTAGGAAAGTTGGGTAAAGACCGACTGTCGGATGGTGATTTGCTAAACAAAAGGACGCCTACTACAGTAGCAAAGCGCCACTACCGTGTGCCGGGAAGCTGGTCACACACCGCAATCGCTAGTCAATGCAGAATGGAGTTCTAATAATGGCTATCAGTGCTGTCGTTAACGCCGTCTTCAACATCGACAACAAAATCTACACCGCCTCGCTCGCCATCCCAAGTTCCGCGCCCACCAAAGAAGTGCCGTTCCTGTTCAGTGTCATCTCCCAGGCTCCCGCAGCTGGCGGCACGACTCCGCCCCCTCAAACCCTGCTCGCCGTCGCAGTGGGTGGCACCAGCGAGGTGTATGTCGCGGTGTCGCCACCGATGGACATCATCTCGGGCGCCATCGGCAGCGATGTAGTGCAAGACCTGAACGTAGTCGTCTCGGAAGGCACTTACGATCCCAAGACCCATACCTTCAGCTGATCCGCGCTCGCTCACTTGGCGGGGCAATGGTCATTGCCCCGCTGCTTCGAAGTACCTTGCCTGCGGGAGGGCCACTCGCCCATGGATATCCGCGTCTCGGCACATTTTGCCTGGTCACAGATTTTTGGCGGCACGTTCGCCACCCAGAGCAAGTGCCAACTCGACCTTTCAAGCCAATACAGCCTGATCTACGCAGATTTGGCCGCCGCGAATGCTGGCGGGATGGATGTCCTTGAACTGATCAACAAAGCCTTCAATACGCAACTGCCTACCGGCAGCTTGCTGGTGCAGGATGCGGGTTTCTTCACCTTCAGCCATTTCGGCAACGGTACGCCGCCCAGTGGCACTAATCTGTTCAGCATTTTTCCACAGACTCCGGTGCCCATCAGTGTGGCCAAAACCACCCTGACCATGGCCAACACTTGTGGGTTCTGGCTCACGGTAAGTCTAAAGGACATAAAACTGTTCGGCAGCTTGCTGCAGATCGGTTACGACACCTCGACGGGTGCCGGTGACACACTCTCGTTGTCCGCCCTGCTAACCAGCGGCAGTACAGCCGGCGCCGCAGTCCAACAGGCGGTCTACTCTGCAGCGCTGCCAAACATTAAGTTGTTCGGCCTGTTCGGCTTCGAGAACGTCAATATCCTCTACCAGTTCACCACGGCCAGTAAACTCAGCGTCAACGGCAATCTCACTGTCTCGCTGTTCGATAACAACTATGTCTTCAGCGGTGCGCTGGTTTCCGATGATGTCACCCAGACATTCGCCGCCTGCCTGCGGACCGCCAAGCCCGATAACATCCCGGAACTGTTCGGTGGGGCCATGAGCGGCATCTCGTTCAGCAACCTGATGTTCGGCGTCTTTGCTCGTTATGGCGACGCCACCGCGCAGAAAAACTTCCAGGTACAGGGCACAGTCAAGGTGGGTTCGGCCCAGCTCACCGGGTACATCTACCTGCAAAACAGTACCCCTCAAGTTGCCAGTGTCAAAGTCGACAAGACCCTTTCGATCGGTGATGTGTTCAACCAGTGCATCGGTAGCGCGGTATGGCCCACCTCTTTGATCGACATCGTTTTCAAGGCTGGCAGCCAGCTCTACTACTGCAAAACGGCGAGCAGCCAACCGCTGAGCCTGGATACGTTTGCCTGCCCTGCCACGGCCGGCACCTTGCCTGCCGCTCCGCCGGCCAGCAGTATCGTCTACCAGCCGGGTTTTAATATTCAGGCACTGTTCGACCTGACACTGGTTACCACCTTCGAAGTGGTGGGCAACATCCAGATCGCCAAAGACGGCGTCACCGCCTCCATCGCCCTGGCCAACCCCATCGACATCTACATCATGACCATCGCCGCGCCCAAAGCGACCAGCGCCAGCGGTGGCCCGGCGCTGGCGATATCCACGGTGGCGGGCAAACAGTCGATGGGGTTTGCCGGCAGTGTGTGGTTCATGCAGGCATCATTCGGCGTCGATGTCAGCGTGATGAGCAGCAAGAACAGCAAGGGCAACATGCAAATCGACGGCACGCTCACCGCGCTGTCCGATTACTCACCGTTCCTGCCGAAAAACACCTCGCTGGGGGTGCGCTACAGCAAAGATGATGGCGGTTTCCAGGTCACCAACTGGCCGAGCTTCGACTACCTGACCAAGGCGATCGACTTCATCAAGACGCTGCAAGAGCTGTCCGAGCAAGGCAGTTCCGGATGCGGCAAGTTGGCAGACTTCGCCTTCAAGTCCTTGCTTGCATCGACGTTCAACATAAGCGTGTCGTTCAGCACACAGGACGACGGCGTGAGCCTGCAACTGAACGGAAAATACACCCTGTCGGTTGCAGGCACTTCACTGACCGCGGTGGCGATCCCCTTTCCTGCGATGGTTTCGATCCCACTGCCCAACTCGATCAATTTTTCGGAATTGGGGGGTTACATCGACCGCGCGCTCGCCGGCGCCGCAGAATCGTTCGTCAAAGGCTTGGCAAGCAACAGCGAGGCCATCGCAGCAGTGATCGGCCTGACGGCTGGCAAGGCTGCAGCGTCCTACGCCGCCACACTGGCCTGCCAAAGCCTGATCGACGGCGCAGCCGCCGACGCCGTCGCGGCAACCGAGGCCGCAGCGCTGGCGGCAGCCGAAGCGGCCGCCGCCGGAGCAGCGGGCGCAGCTGCAGCGGTAGCCGGTACGGTTTTGGCTATCATCTCGATCGTTGGCGGGACAGGTACCGGGACAGGAACGGGAACGGGAACCGGGACAGGCACTGGGACGGGTACAGGAACGGGTACAGGTACCGGAACAGGCACAGGCACAGGCACCCAAAGTGCACCTGACCACCCCAGCATCAGCATCGCCAACCGAGTAGTGACACTTACCTGGGGTGGTGGCCAGGGCAACGCCGGCTATAACGCGCAATTGCTCGACAGTGCCGCAAAAGTGCTGCTCGACCAGCCTGGCCTGAACATGACCGCGCGCGCGACCCAGTTCGATTTCGACGCGCAATGGTCCGCCGGCCCCTATAAGGCCCAGGTACAGGGTGTCCATGGCGACGCCAAAACTCAATGGGCCGACGCAACGTTCCAGCGTCTTGCCGCGCCGACAGCCCTGCTGGCGCACGCCGACAGCAGCATTATCGCGCCTGACTGCGGCGTAGTGCTGAGCTGGACAGCCGTGCCCGAAGCGCAGTCCTATGTGCTCTCCAGCACACATGCAGGCGGCACCTGGGTAGCTGACCGTCAGATCGAACCGGCGCAACCACAACAGGCGCCGCCCACGCAGTGCTCGATCACCTTTGATGTGGCGGCACCTGTCGGCGACTTCGGTTTCAGCCTGGTCACACAAGGCAGCAATACCACCGTGGCTAGCCCTGCAAGCGCAGTGCTGACCCTGAATCGTTTGGGTCAGCCGCAGAAGCTGCAAGCCAGCAGTGCCGGCAGCAGCGCCACGCTGCGCTGGCAGGCAGTCGCAAATGCCACGCGCTACCAGGCGGTCATACACAGCGCCGACAGCCCGTTGCAAGTCACCGAGTTGCAGACAAGCGCACAGGGCGACGAGTTGATTGCCGCGCTGACACTGACCGGCATCGCTGGCTCGCCACGGCTTTACCACCTGCTGGTGCAGGCCATCCCTGCCGTGGGCCAAGAAGGCATCCTGCCCGGCGTTCCTTCGACCACGGTGGATATCACCATCACGCTATACGCCAACGCCGTAGAGATGACGACCGCGCTCAATGGCCAGAAGGTCGAGGCCACCCTTTGCGCCCAACAGGTGTTGCAAGCGTTCCCGAGCCTGAACCTCGAGACCCTGGCCAGCGCCATGGCCCAAGGCGGTTACGCGCTGGCCGACACCAGCAAAGGCCTTATGGCAGTGTGGCCGCAGACCTCACCACAAGACCTGGCGGCAGCGCTGGCACAGGCTTACGCAGATCCGGAGCAAATGGCCAGCCGTCTGTTTGCGCAGGGCGTGACGGGCGCCGACTGCGGGCCTCAGCTGTTGCGCACGTTCCCCACGCTAACCCTCGACACCCTGGCCAGTGCCATGGCCAAGGGCGGTTACGTGGTGGCCGAGACCAGCAAGGGCCTGCTCGCCGCTTGGCCACAAACGCCGCCGCAGGCGCTGGCAGAGGCGTTGATCCAAGCCTACCCCGGCCCGGTACAGACGGCGCGTGGCCTGCGTGCCCAAGGCGCAAACGGCGTGGCCTGTGCAACCGGTCTGCTCAAGGCATTCCCCAAACTGGTCGATACGGATTTGGCCGCGGCCATGGCGCAAGCCGGGTACCCGGCAGCGGACACCGGCGAAGGACTCAAGGCTGCGTTCCCCAGCCTGTCACCCCTGGACCTGTCCATCGCGCTGGTCAGCGCTTATCACTGAAGCAAGGAGCCTTATGACAACTGATATCCCGCACCTGATCAGCCTTCTAGAACCTCTGCGCCAGCAAGGCATGCCCGCCGTGCAGGCAGCGAGCAGCGTGCTGGCGCAACTCGACGCCCACGCCTCGATCACGCGCCGAGCCGATACTGACGCACAACGCTCAGCGTTGGCCCAGGCGCTGTCTCAGGCCTATGCGCCGGTCACACTCAACGAGATGGCCAGCATTCTGCACCAGCTCTACCCAGCGCTTGGACCAATCGATATCGGCAAGATCCTGCTGGCACCGGGGGTGTTCCCCGCAGCCACAGCCGTGCAGATGCAGAGCGCACTGGTCGCAGCGGGCTTTTCAGCGGCGGCGGTGGCCGATGCCATCAAGGTGCTCTATCCCGCCCCGCCCGTTCAGGAGCCGTTCGCAACAATCGCCACCTCAATGCAAGCCGGCAACCGTGGCATCGAATTGTGGGTAGCCAGCACATCGGGGCAGGTCTGGACCCTGTACCAACGCAGCGCCGGTGACAACTGGAGCAACTGGGAAGGCCCTGGCTTCAAAAACCAGCCGACGCCGTTGCACCAACTGGCAGCGGCACTACAAAACAATGGCAACGTACTGTTTGCCGGGCTCGACGGCGCAGGCAGTGTCTGGACCTGCAGCCAGGGCAGCCCCGGCGGTGACTGGAACGCCTGGAGCGGCCCCAAAGTGGGCGTCCAGCCGTGTGCCTTCGAGCAACTGGCGGCATCGCAACAGGGTGGCAGTCGTGGCGTCGAGCTGTGGGCGGCGGGCGCTGACGGTCAAGTCTGGACCTTGTACCAAATCACCGCGGGCGGCCGTTGGAGCCAATGGGAAGGCCCCGGCTTCAAGGGCCAGCCAGCCCCGCTGTTCAAGCTGGCCGCTGCGCAACAGAGTAATGGCAGCGTGATGTTCTGGGGGCTGGACCGCGAGGGCAAGCTGTGGGGTATCAGCCAGCACTCGGCCGGTGGCGACTGGGACGCTTGGCAAGGCCCGGGTTTTGTCGGGCAGCCCGAAGCCTTTACCTCTATTACTGCCTCGCAACAACAGGGCAACCGAGGTGTGGAGCTATGGGGTGTCGGCGCCAGCGGCCAGGTATGGACGTTGTACCAAACTGCCCCTGGCGGCCCCTGGAGCAAATGGGAAGGCCCGGGTTTCAAGGGGCAGCCGAAGCCGATGAAGAACATCGCAGCGGCTTTGCAGAACAATGGTTGTGTACTGCTGTGGGCTGTCGACAACGACAATCAGCTCTGGCATATCGCCCAAGGTTCAGCGGGTGGCGACTGGTTGGGCTGGGCCAGCACCAGCCCGCCACCGCAAGGCTGATCGGCCGCTCTGACACGCACAAGGCAGGCGTCATCCCCACCTAAAGGAGCACCCGCATGACAATCGATGTACAACCCTTGATTGGCCTCCTGCAACCCCTTAAGCAGCAAGGCCTTGGCGCAAGTGACGCGGTGCGTACCGCGCTGGCGTCGGCGTCAACCGGTATCGGCGCCATGGCGTTCGCACTGCCGCACGAGGAACTGGTTCGTAACGGCGCCGTGGTGGCCGAAGCGGTACACGAAGTGTTCGCACCCATCACTGCGGCGGCACTGGCAATCACCCTGCATGACATCTATCCGGCTCTGACGGCATTCGACATTGGTACGATCATTCTTGGCCCTAAAGTGCTGCCCGGTACGCCGGCGCCTGAAATGGCCAGCGCCCTGTCCGGTGCAGGTTTCGATACCGCCAGCACCAGCGATGCCGTCAATGTGCTTTACCCTATCACGCTAACCGTACAGGCCAACCAAGCCTGGCAAGCCAGCGGGCTGACGGTGACCGGCCGCCAGGTCACGCACATCAGCGCCCAAGGATTGTGGACCGCCAACCCCGCCACCGGCATGGTTGGCCCCGCAGGCAACCCCGCTTACAGAGCTCCCGCACGCTACACGCTGCCCGGTGCGCCGGAAGCCGCATTAATCGGCCAAATCGGCAGCAATCCGCCATTCCTGGTGGGCGACGGCGTGCAAGCACCGGCGGGCCAGTCGGGGCCGCTGCAGTTGTGTATCAACGATGACCTGGACGGAGTCTACGGGGTAGGTTTGCGCGACAACGTCGGCACGCTGCAGGTGAACCTGCAAACCCAAGGCAGTTGAGGCCTGCCTGCCCGGCGCCGCAAGGTGCCGGGCGTTCCTGTATTACGCCTGATCAGCACGCGCGCGCTCACCGTAAAGCAGCGTGATGTTGATGCGCTGATTGGCGTAGCCAGGACGAAATGCAAGCGGCGCAGTGGCATGGAACAAGTCCGAATTAAAGATGATCGCGCGATTGCAGCGGTAAGGAATCACCAGCGGCTGAGCGCCCGACGCCTCCAGGAACGCGGCGATCCGATCACCTTGCCGGTTGTAGGTGTCGAAGTCCCAGTCCTGCGGTGCTTCAACGTCGTAGATCAGCATGCCGCCTGAGCTTTTATCCAGGTTCGCTTCATCAGGAGTGATCCAGAAATTCACGTTCACCGCGGCGAAGTCGGCATGTGGGTAAGTGGCCGGCTGGTCATGCCCGTACTTGAACCCCCACAGCTGCAACAGCGGGTGCCGGGGGCCGATCACCTGCGCAAAGTACTGCTGGATTTCTTCGGCAACCTGCAGCAGCAACGGGCAGTTAAAACCTTCCCTGAAGAATGCCCCCAAGCGGCCATGCGCGTAACGGTTGGTATGCCATACGGTGGATTGCAGGCAGAACTCTTGCAGTTGCTTCAACGCGTGTGGCGTCAGGAAATCATCGATCACCACCACGCCCAGCGGGCTCTGCTGGTAATCCTGCTGCGCTCGGCGCAGCGCCTCGCCAGCGTTTAACGCACCCGCGTCCTGGCGTGCGACCGGCAGATGGTGAATGACTCGACCATAGGTGGATTTCAGCGGCGTGGCCTCGTACAACCGCTGCTGCAAAATACTGTCGCTCTCATTGAAGCACTGCAGCGCGGCGTCATAGTCGTCGATCACGGCAGCCAATTGCGCACTGATTAATTGCCGATCACGCAAGTAGCGCAACTGCTCAAGATCATGCTTCAGCTTGCCTCGGCTGAGCTTGGGCGCAGGCATGGGAACCTCCGGTATATCGCCTGGTAACGAGTGCCAGACACTGCCGCGCGTGACCGCCGCGTGGCGCAACGCCCATTGCCCTGCATCGGCCAGGTCATTGGCTCGCAGCGCCGTGCTGGTGAGGTTGTCCAACACTTCGGGGTCATGCGGATACAGCTCGACCAGCACCTGCCACATGCTGCGTGCGGTATCGTACTGGCCCGTGTGCACATACAGATGGGCAAGCAGATAAGCCAGATTGGCACGAGCCAACACGTAACCTGGTTCCAGACGCAAGGCAGACGTGTAACTGCCGATGGCGTCTTCGTTGTGGCCCTGAGCCTGCAAGGCCCAGCCTAAATTGTTGTGCGCGACAGACCAGTCGGGCTGGTGTTGAACAGCGTACCGAAAGCAGACCTCGGCAGCCTCGAAACCGCCTTGCAGACACAACCGATGCCCTTCATCGTTCTGCGCCAACACACGCTCCGAAACGCTTTGCGCGGGCAGCATGCCCGGGTTGGCCTGTGCGGTTCCGTAGCGTGCGCTGGATGCTGGCGCCATCAAACGAACCCCCTGAATTTTTCCAGGCCAAGGCTCAAAGTTATGCACAGGCCGAGGCCTTTAACGTGCGGCGTGAAGCGGCTGTTGTGTTCTGCGTTCATGCTCACGTCCTTGTGAAAGTGCCAGTGAATGCCCCATGGCAAGCATAGTCGAGAAACAACCTCGGAAGGCATGAGGGTGTTGATGCGTTAATGCAATTGCTATTGTGCAGGCAGGCAGTCACTTACTTGCGCCTTGAACAATACGAGAACCGTTAAATAAGGTCAGTACCTGAATTATGGAAGATGAAAAAATCAGTAACGGCCCGGACGTTGTGAGCGATGCACTCACCGCAGACAACCTCCAGCACGCCAGCCAACAGGCACAGGCCCTGCGCGTTGAACTGCGCAAGGCGGTGATCGGCCAGGATCAGGTGATCGACGATGTACTCACCGCGTTGATCGCCGGCGGTCATGTGCTGCTCGAAGGCGTACCCGGCCTTGGCAAGACGCTGCTGGTGCGTGCGCTGGCGCGGTGTTTTGGTGGCGATTACGCACGTATCCAGTTCACCCCGGACCTGATGCCCAGCGATGTCACCGGCCACGCCGTGTACGACCTGCACACCGAACAATTCAAGCTGCGCAAAGGCCCGGTGTTTACTCACCTGTTGCTGGCCGACGAAATCAACCGCGCCCCGGCCAAAACCCAAGCCGCACTGCTCGAAGCGATGCAGGAGCGCCAAGTGACGCTCGAGGGTGAAGCGCTGCCCATTGGTCAGCCGTTCATGGTGTTGGCGACCCAGAACCCCATCGAACAAGAAGGTACGTATCCGCTGCCCGAGGCTGAGTTGGACCGCTTCATGCTCAAAGTGCGCATGGACTACCCGGACGCGCAGCAGGAACTGCAGATGGTGCGCGAGGTGACGCGCTCATCCCGGGCCGACATGTTGGATGTGCACCCTTTGCGTACTGTGTTGCAGGCCCAGGACGTGCTGCACCTGCAGCAGATCGCCAGTGAGTTGGCCCTGGATGAACAGGTGCTCGACTACGCCGTGCGCCTGGCTCGCGCCACCCGCACGTGGCCTGGGCTGGCCATCGGCGCGGGGCCCCGAGCGTCCATCGCCCTGGTGCGCGGCGCCCGCGCCCGGGCTTTGTTGCGCGGTGGCGTGTTTGTCACCCCGGATGACATCAAGGGGTGCGCACTCGCGGTACTGCGTCATCGGGTGCGCATTGCGCCGGAGCTGGACATCGAAGGTCTGGAGGTCGACCAGGTGCTCAAGCAGTTGCTGGACCAGATTGCGGCCCCGCGTCAGTGACTCGCCGATGAAGCCGACCCGACTGTTGTTGAGCTGGCTGGGTGTGCTGCTGGGCCTGAACATCCTGCTCGGCGCGGCAGTGGCGCTGCAGTTCAACGTGCCCCGCACGTTGCACTCGATAGCCTGGGGTTTGCTGCTGGCGCTGTTGCTGCTGACGTTACTGGATGCCGTGCGCCTGCGCCGCCGCCCCGCTGTGCAGGTGCAACGGCAAATGCCCGGCAGCCTGGCACTCGGGCGTTGGGGTGAAGTTCGCCTGACCCTCACACACAGTTGCGCGCAGCCGCTGACGGTGCAGGTGTTCGATCACGTCCCGGATGGCCTGAGCATGCAAAACCTGCCTCAGACCCTTGAGCTGCGCCCCGGTGAAAGCAGCGAAGTCGGCTATCGCCTGCGCCCTCTGCGCCGTGGGCACTTCAGTTTCAGCCGCTGTGAAATTCAATTGCCCAGCCCGTTTGGAATGTGGTCGGCGCGACGCTTTGTCGAGGTCGAGGATGCCACCCGTGTTTACCCGGATTTCGCCCGCTTATACGGCGCACAGTTGCTCGGTGTGGATAACTGGCTGAGCCAGCTCGGCGTGCGTCAACATCAGCGGCGGGGGCTGGGGCTGGAATTTCATCAACTGCGTGAATTTCGTGAAGGCGACAGCCTGCGCCAGATCGACTGGAAGGCCACCGCACGCCAACGCACACCGATCGCTCGGCAATACCAGGATGATCGCGACCAGCAAATTGTATTCATGCTTGATTGCGGCCGGCGCATGCGCAGCCAGGACGGCGAGTTATCGCACTTCGACCATGCGCTTAACGCTTGCCTGTTGCTGAGTTATGTCGCGCTGCGTCAGGGCGACGCGGTGGGCCTGTGCACCTTTGCCGGTGATGCGCCGCGCTACCTGGCGCCCGTCAAGGGCAGCAGCCAGCTGAACCTGCTGCTCAACGCGGTGTATGACCTGGATACCACCCGGCGAACCGCCGACTATCAGGCTGCGGCCAGCCAGTTACTGGCCCGGCAAAAACGTCGAGCCCTGGTGATCGTAATCACCAACCTGCGCGATGAGGACGATGATGCACTGATCACCGCGGCCAAGCGCATCGGTCGACAGCACCGGGTACTGGTGGCCAGTCTGCGCGAGGAGGTGCTTGATCAACTGCGCCAGGCGCCTGTGCAAACCTTGCCTGAAGCGCTGATTTACAGCGGCACGGTGGACTACCTGAATACCCGCAACGAATTGCATGATCGCCTGAGCGCGCATGGTTTAGCGGTACTCGATACTCCACCCACAGAGCTGGGCGCTGCGCTGGTCACACGCTATCTGGGCTGGAAAAAAGCCGGCGCATTCTGAGTGAACCTGCGGGGTTCAGGCGGATGCCTGTAATGGGTCGAAACTGAAGTAGTTGACCAAGGCGTTGATCACCTGCACGTATTCATCGCAGGCCTGAACCACACGGAACCCCGAGTCATAATGCAGCGGGTTGATGTCTTCATGGCTCCACAAACACGTCGCCGTGAGGTCAATGATGTGGAACTCGCCGTCTGCGCCAGGAATTTTCAAGCACAGGTCGAAATCAGCGTCGACCATCATCGGCAAGTGGCTGATCAGCATCAGCGCCTGTTCGGAAGCATTGCCGAGGAAGCCGATGGGTTTGTCGGTAATACGATTGAATACCTGCAGGAAGCAGGATAATTCATGCCGCTCGATCCGTCGGTGGGTAAACATGTGAGGTCGCCATCCAATGGCCATGCCTTGGCCGTGCCTATGATTCGGAACGAGCCAATGGCTCACTCTCCCTGAGGCTCGGCGTGACAAAAACATCGTATTGGTCACTAAACAAATGCCGAGTCAGGTTTAAGCATTCGTATGAATATAAACCTCTACAAACGAACATTTAAACAATAGCCCAATACCGGCATCGAGCCACCCACTCAGTCACAAATATATAATTACAACGACGCCGGGCGTGGCTGCGCAACACTGGCGCCGGGGTAATGCCCTAACTGCTGCAGCGTATCGAGCCTGGCGCGGGCACGGTAAGCGTATTCGCTTGCGGGGTATTGGCTGATGATGAACTGATAGGTTTGGACGGCGTCAACAAACAATTTTTGACGTTCCAGGCATTGCCCGCGCAACATTGAAACCTCGGGTTGTACGTAACGACGGGTGCGACTCTCGCGGTCGACCTGCGACAACTCCAGAGTAACGCGCTGGCAATCACCCACCCCGTAGGCGCGGTAAGCGTTGTTCAAATGGTGGTCCATCGACCAGCGGGTACAGCCGACAACACTGACGGCCAGGGCAGCAACGAGCAAAATTCGCATAGGGGTTCTCCTGTCTTGTGCAGTGTATCGACCCCTCGCCGAAAATCTTCAAGGATGTTGGTCTATTCAACCGCAGCAAAAACAAGCCGATCGTCGATAAGTAGTGCAAACGAACAATGACTACAACGAAAGAGCATAGTAGCCTTCCCCAGCGCTTGAACTCAGGAGTCTGTGCATGTCCGTCCGTCGTACCAAAATCGTCGCCACCCTTGGCCCGGCCAGTAACTCGCCGGAAGTCCTCGAACAGCTGATTCTGGCTGGTTTGGACGTTGCCCGTCTGAACTTCTCCCACGGCACCCCGGACGAGCACAAGGCTCGCGCCAAGCTGGTGCGTGACCTGGCCGCCAAGCATGGCCGTTTCGTGGCATTGCTGGGTGACCTGCAAGGCCCGAAAATCCGCATCGCCAAATTCGCCAACAAGCGGATCGAGCTGAAAATCGGTGACAAATTCACCTTCTCCACCAGCCACCCGCTAACCGACGGCAACCAGGAAGTCGTGGGTATCGACTACCCGGACCTGGTCAAAGACTGCGGCGTCGGCGACGAGTTGCTGCTGGACGACGGCCGTGTGGTCATGCGCGTCGACACCGCCACCCCGACCGAGCTGAACTGCACCGTGATCATCGGCGGCCCGCTGTCCGACCACAAAGGCATCAACCGTCGCGGCGGTGGCTTGACAGCCCCGGCACTGACTGAAAAAGACAAGGCCGACATCAAGCTCGCCGCCGAAATGGAAGTGGACTACCTCGCCGTGTCCTTCCCGCGCGACGCTGCCGACATGGAATACGCACGTAAACTGCGCGATGAAGCCGGCGGTACTGCCTGGCTGGTGGCGAAGATCGAACGCGCCGAAGCCGTGGCCAATGATGAAACCCTCGACGGCCTGATCAAGGCTTCCGACGCAGTAATGGTTGCTCGTGGCGACCTGGGCGTGGAAATCGGTGATGCCGAGCTGATCGGTATTCAGAAGAAGATCATCCTGCACGCACGCCGCCACAACAAAGCGGTGATCGTTGCGACCCAGATGATGGAGTCGATGATCCAAAACCCGATGCCGACCCGCGCCGAAGTGTCCGACGTGGCCAACGCCGTGCTCGACTACACCGACGCCGTAATGCTCTCGGCTGAAAGTGCTGCTGGCCCCTACCCGCTGGAAGCTGTTCAAGCCATGGCACGTATCTGCATCGGCGCCGAAAAGCACCCGACCAGCAAGACCTCCAGCCACCGCATCGGCAAAGAGTTCGAAAGCTGCGACCAGAGTATCGCCTTGGCCGCCATGTACACCGCGAACCACTTCCCGGGCGTTAAAGCGATCATCGCCTTGACCGAAAGTGGCTACACGCCGCTGATCATGTCGCGCATCCGTTCCTCGGTGCCGATCTACGCGTTCTCCCCGCACCGCGAAACCCAAGCGCGCGCGGCGATGTTCCGTGGCGTGTACACCGTACCGTTCGACCCGGCGTCGTTGCCGCCGCATGAAGTCAGCCAGGCTGCCATCGACGAGCTGATCAAGCGCGGCGTAGTGGAGAAAGGCGACTGGGTCATCCTGACCAAGGGCGACAGCTACCACACGATCGGCGGCACCAACGGCATGAAAATCCTGCACGTTGGCGACCCAATGGTCTGATGTGACAGGCTGAAAAACCAAAGCCCCGCCAGTGAATGGCGGGGCTTTTTGCGTTTTTGAGCCGATTTTTGTGTGGGCGGTATTGGCCTCATCGCGGGCAAGCCCGCTCCCACAGTGGGCGGTGTTCACAGATCAAAATGTGGGAGCGGGCTTGCTCGCGATGAGGCCCGACCCATCAACCCACCTTCACCGCCGGGTGATAAACCCCGACAACGCCGCAATCGCCTCCGGCGACTTCAAGCGCTGGGTGAACAATGCGCCCTCTTCTTCGATCACCTGCCGCAACTGCTCACGATCAACACTTCTCATCAGCTGTTTACTGACCTGCACGGCTCCCGGCGCCAGGGTTTCGAAGCGCTCGGCGATTTCCCGCGCCTTGGCGAGTGCCGCCTCACCACTGCCCAACGCCTCGGTGGCAATGCCCCACTGCGCCGCCTGCTCACCGGTAAAGCCTTCGCCCAACAGCAACAATTCAGCCGCTTTCGCATGCCCCAACAGGCGCGGCAGAATCAGGCTTGAGCCAAATTCAGGGCACAACCCAAGGTTGACGAACGGCATGCGCAAGCGCGCATCGCGGCTGATGTAGACCAGATCGCAATGCAGCAGCAACGTTGTGCCAATCCCCACCGCGGCACCCGCCACGCCGGCCACCACTGGCTTGCGGCAATTGAGCAGGCTCTGCATAAAGTGAAACGGCGGGCTGTCGAGGTCGCTCGGCGGCTGTTCGAGAAAGTCGCCAATATCGTTGCCTGCGGTAAAACATTCACTGCTGCCCTGGATCAGCACGGCGCGAATGTCTGCCTGCGCATCGGCTTGCTCCAGCGCCTCGGCCAGTTGCGTGTACATCGCGCGGGTCAGGGCGTTTTTTTTATCGGGGCGGTTGAGCTGCAGCGTCAGCAGCCCGCGCTCGCGCTGGACTAAAATGGCATCGGTCATGGCGAATCTCGCAACTGGAACGTTCAGCGCTCAACCACGCGGCAGGAACACATCGGCCAGCAGTTGATTGCGCGGCAACCCCGCCAAAAACAGGCGCTTGGAAAACGCCTCGACGCTGGCAGGGTGTCCGCAGAGTAAAGCCAGAGTTTGCCGCGAAACAAGCCGAAGTTGTGCCAATGCCTGGGTCAATTCAGCCGCGGTCCATAGCTCCACGCTCACGTTGGGGTGCTGCGCGGCCAGCGCCGCCAAGGGCCCGGCCAGGTAATGCGCGTCGGCGTCATGCGCCAGGTGAATCACACGGATAGCGCCTTGGTGTTCTTGGCGCAACGCTTCGCGCAACACGCCCCACAAAGGCCCAAGGCCAGTGCCGGAAGCCAGCAGCCACAACGGCCGCGATTGCCAATCGCAATCGTATTGCAGCGCGCCGCCGCGCAATTCGCCGAGCCGCAGGTAATCGCCTACCTGCAACTGCCGCGCAATAGTGCTGAATTCGCCAGGTTGGCGGCAATCGAGATGAAACTCCAGAAACGCATCTTCCTGCGGCAAGCTCGCCAGGGAATAAGGCCGCGCCACCTGCCCCGCCCACACCACCAGATGCTGCCCGGCGCGATAACGCAGGCCGCGCTCCGGTTGCAGACGCAGGCGCAGCACCGACGCACTGAGCCAATCAGCGCCAACGACTTGAGCGGGCAAACCGTCACGCACCGGGTCAAACGTTTCGACCTGCACATCACCGGTGACCTGGCACTGGCAGGCCAAACGCCAGCCATCCTGACGTTGCGCCGGGCTCAGGGCGTCGGGTTGCTTGTCCTCGACATCACCCTGGCAGCGCACCAAACACGCATGGCAACTGCCCGCCCGGCAACTGTAAGGCACGGCCACACCGGCCTGATTCAAGGCATCGAGCAAATTGCTGCCGGTGGCTACCGACCAGTGGCGTTCGCCGACGTGCAGTTCAGGCATATAGGTCTCAAGCATTTAAAAGTTCACTAACCATAACGCGAGGCGCCTGGCGCAACCCGACTTTTTTGTGAGCCGGGCATGCCTGCGCTGCAACTGCCCCGGAACATCAGGCAGACCCGGTTGATGCCATCGCGAGCAAGCCCGCTCCCACAAAAAGCAAAAAAAAGCAGATCGGCCGTGTATGCAAAACCCGCCCTTGATCCGCTTCAACCACTCAGGTCGGCTTTCAGGCCGCCGTGCTTTTGCTCTTGATCTTTGTGATCTTGATCTTAGAAGCGCCCCGTTAAACCACGATGGCCGCACGCAGGCTTGAATCCGTGGGTAACCCGGCAGGACGCCGGGTTAGCCGCGCTGGGCCAAGGATGGCCCATCGCGGCGGCCCACGGATTCAAGCCTGTGGGCGGGCATGCCGAGCCCAAGCGAGGCACCGAGTGGTGGGGCGAGGACCTTTTGGTTACTTTTGGGTCCTTTCAAAAGTGACCCGCTGTAAGAGCGGAACCGATACAAGCCATCACCCAAATAAAGGATATACACCCAACCTGAAGAACACCCCAAGCGCGACAGCGCTACATCAAAGATGCAGTAAAACCTCCCACAGACTTTGACCATAGTCGGGTGTATCAGCTACCGCACCGGGTTATACTGCCGCGCCTTTTTAGCGTCGCGCCTGCACCACTTTGGCGTGCCTTGGAAAGGTGGCTTCAGCCGACCGATGCAACACTGAAGCCACCTTTATTGAATGTTCCCTTATAGAGGAGCGCGACTCATGACCGTGATCAAACAAGACGACCTGATTCAGAGCGTTGCCGACGCCCTGCAATTCATTTCCTATTACCACCCCGTTGACTTCATCCAGGCGATGCACGAAGCCTACCTGCGCGAAGAATCGCCGGCAGCGCGTGACTCCATCGCACAGATTTTGATCAACTCGCGCATGTGCGCCACCGGCCATCGCCCGATCTGCCAGGACACCGGTATCGTCACCGTGTTCGTGCGCGTGGGCATGGACGTACGTTGGGACGGCGCCACCATGGGCCTGGACGACATGATCAACCAAGGCGTGCGCCAGGCGTACAACCTGCCGGAAAACGTGCTGCGTGCATCGATCCTCGCCGACCCGGCAGGCGCGCGTAAAAACACCAAGGACAACACCCCGGCGGTGATCCACTACTCCATCGTCCCGGGTAACACCGTGGAAGTGGACGTGGCGGCCAAGGGCGGCGGTTCCGAGAACAAGTCGAAAATGGCCATGCTCAACCCGTCCGACTCGATCGTCGACTGGGTGCTCAAGACTGTTCCGACCATGGGCGCCGGCTGGTGCCCACCGGGCATGCTCGGCATTGGCATCGGCGGCACCGCCGAGAAAGCGGCGGTGATGGCCAAGGAAATGTTGATGGAGTCCATCGACATTCATGAGCTGAAAAAGCGCGGCCCGTCCAACCGTATCGAAGAGATGCGCCTGGAGCTGTTCGAGAAGGTCAACCAACTGGGCATCGGCGCCCAGGGCCTGGGTGGCCTGACCACCGTGCTCGACGTCAAAATCATGGACTACCCGACCCACGCCGCCTCGCTGCCGGTGTGCATGATCCCCAACTGCGCCGCCACCCGCCACGCGCACTTCGTGCTGGATGGTTCCGGCCCGGCGTCGCTGGAAGCGCCATCGTTGGACGCCTACCCGGAAATCGTTTGGGAAGCCGGCCCGTCGGCCCGTCGCGTCAACCTCGACACCTTGACCCCGGAAGACGTGCAGAGCTGGAAGCCGGGCGAAACCGTGTTGCTCAACGGCAAGATGCTCACTGGTCGCGACGCGGCGCACAAGCGCATGGTCGAGATGCTGAACAAGGGCGAAACCCTGCCGGTAGACCTCAAGGGACGCTTCATCTACTACGTTGGCCCGGTTGATCCGGTGCGCGAAGAAGTGGTTGGCCCTGCTGGCCCGACCACCGCGACGCGGATGGACAAGTTCACCCGTCAGATCCTTGAGCAAACCGGCCTGCTGGGCATGATCGGCAAGTCCGAGCGCGGCCCAACCGCCATCGAAGCGATCAAAGACCACAAAGCTGTGTACTTGATGGCCGTCGGCGGTGCTGCTTACCTGGTGGCGCAAGCCATCAAGAAGTCGCGCGTCGTCGCGTTCGCTGAACTGGGCATGGAAGCGATCTACGAGTTCGACGTGAAAGACATGCCGGTCACCGTTGCGGTGGACAGCAAGGGCGAATCCGTACACATCACTGGTCCTGCCATCTGGCAGAAAAAAATCAGTCAAAGCCTCGCGGTAGAAGTGCAGTAAGCACCCTACCCGCAAGGACAAACGCTGAACGCAGTAACATGTGGGAGGGGGCTTGCTGCCGATGAGTGAGTGTCAGTCAGCCTGTGCGCAGCTGACACACTGCCATCGGGAGCAAGCCCCTTTCCATACAAGCCCCCACACAAGCCCCCACACAAAAGCCAGGCCCCACCAGTTCCAGGCCGCGCATGCTATGGTGCCCACCCCTTACCGTGCCTGCCCATCACCGTATGATCGTGATCCCTCGCCCGCTGCGCCTGACCTTCTACTCGCTGCTGATCATCGCCGGCGCGGTGCTGGCCGCTGCCTTGGCCACGCGCCATGCCGAGCGCCAGGCGTTGGTCGACGACGCCGCCCGCGCCCATCAACAGCTCACGCTGTACGGCAACTCGCTGCACACCCTGATCGAACGCTACCGCGCCCTGCCCGCCGTATTGGCGCTGGACTCGGAAATGATCAGCGCGTTGAAAAGCCCGCTGGATGCCACCACCCAAGACGTGCTCAACCGCAAACTGGCGCGCATCAATGGCGCCGCGCAATCTTCTACCCTCGAGCTGATGGACCGTACCGGCCTGGCCGTGGCGGCGAGTAACTGGGACCTGCCGAGCAGTTACGTCGGGCACAACTACGCGTTTCGGCCTTATTTCAGCCAGACCTTGAGCCAGGGCACCGGGCGTTTTTATGCGGTGGGGGTGACCACCGGCATTCCGGGTTACTTCCTCTCAAGCGCCGTGCTTGACGAACATCAACAGTTCCTCGGCGCCATGGTAGTCAAGCTGGAGTTTCCCGAACTTGAACGCGAGTGGGCGCAAGGCAATGACCTGCTACTGATCAGCGATGCGCGCGGCATTGTGTTTATCGCCACCCAGCCCGGCTGGCGTTATCGCAACCTGCGTGCGTTGACGGCGGACGACCTCGCCGACCTTGCGGCCACTCGCCAATACGACAAAAAACACCTGCAACCGCTGGAGACTCAAACGTTGCAGCGTTTTGACGAAAACAGCCTCCTGATGCGCGTCAACGGCCCCGACGGCAGCGCCAATTACCTCTGGCAATCTTTGCCCTTGAAGGCCGAGGGCTGGACCTTGCACCTGCTGCGCAAACCGCAGTTCGCCTTTGAAGACCAGCGCAACGCCGGCCTCGCGGCTGCAGGTTCCTGGCTGGCCCTGGTGTTTCTGGCGCTGTTTCTGACCCAACGCTGGCGCCTCGGCCGTTTGCGCCAACGCAGCCGCGAAGAGCTTGAACAGCTTGTAGAAGAGCGCACTCAGGCGCTGCGCACCGCCCAGGATGGCCTGGTGCAATCGGCCAAGCTGGCGGCATTGGGGCAGATGTCGGCCGCCCTCGCCCACGAAATCAACCAGCCGCTGACCGCCCAACGCATGCAGTTGGCAACTCTGCGGCTGCTGCTCGACCACGGCCGCGTGGACGACGCCTACAAGGCGCTGACGCCACTGGACGAGATGCTCACACGCATGGCCGCACTCACCGGCCACCTCAAGACGTTCGCGCGCAAGAGCCCGAGCGGCCTGCGCGAACGGCTCGACCTGGCGACCGTGGTCGACCAGTCCCTGCACTTGCTCGACGCGCGCTTGCGCGATGAAGCCATCGGCGTGGTGCTAAACCTGACCCGCCCGGCCTGGGTACGCGGTGATGCAATCCGCCTGGAACAGGTGCTGATCAACCTGCTGCGCAACGCCCTTGATGCAATGGCCGGCAAGCCGCGCAAACGCCTGGAAATCCGCCTGCACAGCGATGAGCAACTGTGGCAGCTTAGCGTCAGCGACAGCGGCGGCGGGATTGCCGAAGCACACCTGAACAACGTGTTCGACCCGTTCTTTACGACCAAACCCGTGGGCGATGGGCTCGGCCTTGGGTTGGCGGTGTCCTACGCCATCGTGCACGAACTGGGCGGGCGCTTGGTCGCCGGCAACCATGGCGACGGCGCCGTATTTACCCTGACCTTGCCTATTGCGCTGGAGACGCCCGAACCATGTTGAACGCAGTGATTGTGGTGGATGACGAAGCCAGCATTCGCACGGCCGTCGAGCAATGGTTGAGCCTCTCAGGGTTTGACGTGCAGCTGTTCAGCCGCGCCGAGGAATGCCTGGCGCAACTGCCCAAGGATTTCCCCGGCGTGATTCTCAGCGACGTGCGCATGCCGGGGCTAAGCGGCCACGACCTGCTGGCCGAAGTGCAGCGCCGTGATGCCGGCTTGCCGGTGATATTGCTCACCGGGCACGGCGATGTGCCGATGGCCGTCGAAGCCATGCGCGACGGTGCCTACGACTTTTTGGAAAAGCCCTTCAGCCCGCAGGACTTGCTCACCAGCCTGCGCCGCGCCCTCGACAAACGCGGGCTGATTCTGGAAAACCGCCGCCTGCATCAACAGGCCGACCATCGCGCGCAATTGGAATGCAGCCTGTTGGGTGTGTCGCGCAGCGTGCAAAACCTGCGACGCCAGGTGCTGGACCTGGCGACCTTGCCCGTCAACGTGTTGATTCGTGGCGAGACCGGCAGCGGCAAGGAATTGGTCGCGCGCTGCCTGCATGATTTTGGCCCACGCGCCAAGAAGCCCTTTGTGGCGCTCAATTGCGCAGCCATCCCGGAACAGCTGTTTGAAGCAGAGCTGTTCGGCCACGAAAGTGGCGCGTTCACCGGCGCGCAAAGCAAGCGCATCGGCAAACTCGAATATGCACATGGCGGCACACTGTTCCTCGATGAAATCGAAAGCATGCCGCTGGCCCAGCAAGTCAAACTGCTGCGCGTGTTGCAAGAGCAGAAACTTGAACGGCTGGGCTCCAACCAAAGTATTCAGGTGGATTTACGCATTATTGCGGCCACCAAGCCCGACCTGCTGGAAGAAGCCCGCGCCGGGCGTTTTCGCGAAGACCTGGCGTATCGCCTGAATGTCGCGCAACTGCGCCTGCCGCCGCTGCGCGAGCGCCGCGAAGATATTCCGCTGCTGTTCGAGCACTTTGCACACAGCGCCGCCGAACGCCTGGGCCGCAGCGTCGAGCCGTTGAGCGGCGCGCAACTCGGGCGGCTGCTCAGCCATGACTGGCCGGGCAATGTGCGTGAGCTGGCGAATGTCGCCGAACGCCAAGTGTTGGGCCTCGGCGAGCCTGAGCCGGAAGGCATTGAGGCGGGGCAGTCGTTGGCGGCGCAGCAGGAAGCCTTCGAAGCCCACTGCCTGAAAGCGGCGCTGATGCGGCACAAGGGCGACATCAAGGCGGTGCTGGCCGAACTGCAACTGCCGCGTCGCACCTTGAATGAAAAGATGCAGCGGCATGGGTTGGTGCGCGAAACGTTTATCTAGGCTGGTTTGTGTGTTGCCTGGCAGGACGCCATCGTGAGCAAGCCCACTCCCACATTGGGCGGTATTCACCAATCAAACTGTGGGAGCGGGCTTGCTCGCGATGAGGCCCACAACCATAAGCGGATTTCCGCTCACATCCCCAAAACCATCAGCGACTTTCCGCTCAAAAGTATTCTGCAACCCTTCCAAACCGGGCCTTCATCTACTTGGCACAGCTCCTGCTATAGCCCGAACCAGGCAGCGTTCGCGCCGCTCCACAAAAACAATTAGATGAAGGATCCTTCAATGGATAACTCCAACACCTTGCCTTTGGGGTCGGCGGCTGCGCCGGCAAAAGAACGCACTACGTCGAGCCGGATCAAATCGATCTTCAGCGGCTCCGTCGGCAACATGGTCGAGTGGTACGACTGGTACGTCTACGCGGCCTTCTCGCTGTACTTCGCCAAGGCCTTCTTCCCTGCTGGCTCCTCCACCGCTCAGTTGATGAACACCGCCGCGATCTTCGCCGTGGGTTTTATCATGCGCCCGATCGGCGGCTGGTTGATGGGCCTCTATGCTGACTACAAAGGCCGCAAGGCCGCGCTGATGGCCTCGGTATTGCTGATGTGCTTCGGCTCGCTGCTGATCGCGTTGACCCCGGGTTACGACACCATCGGCATCGGCGCACCGATCCTGCTGGTGTTCGCACGCTTGCTGCAAGGCCTGTCGGTCGGCGGCGAGTACGGCACCTCGGCCACCTACCTGAGTGAAATGGCGACCAAGGAACGTCGCGGGTTCTTCTCCAGCTTCCAGTACGTGACCCTGATCTCCGGCCAACTCATAGCGCTGGCGGTACTGATCGTGCTGCAACAAACGCTGACCACCGAGCAGTTGTATGCCTGGGGCTGGCGCATTCCGTTCGCCATCGGCGCGTTGTGCGCAGTGGTCGCGCTGTTCCTGCGTCGCGGCATGGAAGAAACCGAGTCGTTCACCAAAAAGGAAAAATCCAGGGAAAGCGCCATGCGCACCTTGATGCGCCACCCCAAGGAAGTGTTGACCGTGGTCGGCCTGACGATGGGCGGCACGCTGGCGTTCTACACGTACACCACTTACATGCAGAAATACCTAGTGAACACTGTCGGCATGAGCATCTCCGACTCCACCACCATTTCGGCGGCCACGCTGTTTCTGTTCATGTGCCTGCAACCGCTGGTCGGCGGGCTGTCGGATAAAGTCGGGCGGCGGCCGATCCTGATCGCTTTCGGCATCCTCGGCACGCTGTTTACCGTGCCGATCCTCACCACGCTGCACACCATTCAAAGCTGGTGGGGCGCGTTCTTTCTGATCATGGCGGCGCTGATCATCGTCAGCGGCTACACCTCGATCAACGCGGTGGTGAAGGCCGAGCTGTTCCCGACCGAAATTCGCGCCTTGGGCGTGGGCCTGCCGTATGCGCTGACCGTGTCGATCTTCGGCGGTACCGCTGAATACATCGCGCTGTGGTTCAAGAGCATTGGCATGGAAACCGGTTATTACTGGTATGTGACGGCGTGTATCGCGGTGTCGCTGGTGGTTTATGTGACCATGAAAGACACCCGCAAACATTCTCGGATTACCACGGACTGACGCTGCGCCGCAGCAAAAAGTGGGAGCGGGCTTGCTCGCAATGAGGGTGTGACAGCCAACACATCAATTGACTGTTACACCGCCATCGCGAGCAAGCCCGCTCCCACATTTCGGGCAGTTCAGTTCAGCTCTGCAGAGCTCAGTCTTTCAGTGGGCCGACTTATACGGGGGTGTCGACCTGGCGGGCAGACTGAACGTGGCGCTGTGAAAAATAGGCGGGTAATCAATGAAAATTGCATGCAGCAGATGGAAATTCGCCGCCACGGCTTTCATTATGAGCGCCTCACCGAACTGACTAGCAGGAACCCCGGCCATGCCTGACGATATTCACTTTTACGAACCCGCCAACGGCCACGGCCTGCCGCACGACCCGTTCAACGCCATCGTCGGCCCACGGCCCATTGGTTGGATCTCGTCGCACGACAGCGAAGGCCGCCTGAACCTTGCACCCTATAGCTTCTTCAACGCGTTTAACTACGTTCCGCCGATCATTGGGTTTTCCAGCGTCGGGCGCAAAGACAGCTTGAACAATATCGAACAGACCGGCGAGTTTGTGTGGAACCTGGCCACCCGCCCACTGGCCGAGCAGATGAACCAGAGTTGCGCGGCGGTAGCGCCCCAGGTGAATGAATTCGAGTTGTCCGGCCTGACGCCGGTGGCCTCAAGAGTTGTCGGCGTACCACGCGTCGGCGAGAGCCCGGTGTCGTTCGAGTGCAAGGTGACGCAGATCATTCAGCTGCAACGTGCCGACCAACAGTTAGTGCCAAGCTGGCTGGTGCTCGGCGAGGTGGTGGCGGTGCACATCGCCAAGTGGCTGCTCAAGGACGGGGTGTACGACACCGCCGCGGCCGAGCCGATCTTGCGCGGCGGTGGCCCGGCGGATTACTTCCAGTTGGGGCCGGAGGCGTTGTTCAAGATGCATCGCCCTGGCGCCAGCAAAAGCTGACAGCAGAGCCATAAAAATCCTGAAGCGGCTTGCCGCCTCCAGGAGTGGGTTAGTTGGCCGCTGTGGCCCAGGCCAACTGGCCTTCTTCATCCACATCCAGCAGCCGTTCAAGCTGCACGGCAGCCGCATCGTCAGCGTCGGAGGCGGTCTTGAAGGTCTGCCCCTCAAGGATTTTGTGAAAGCGTGGCGCGCCCATGCCATCCAGTGCCTTGACGGCGATGGCTGCGCTGTAGCCACCCTCTTCTTCACGCACCAAGGCGGAAACGGCTTCGTGGTGGGCAAACTCTTTACGTGCCATGTTGCAGGTCCTGGCCAATGGGAAAGTCGACCATTCTAAACCTTAACCGGCGAGTTGCAGGTACTCGCCGTACGCATTCGCGGCGGATGCATCGGTAAAGGTCTGGAAGTCGATGCTACGGACCACGCCGTCGTTCAACAGCTCGGTAAAGATCATCAAGGCCGGGGAATTGAAGTAGGCGCTCATCGCCTGTTCGCTGCTCCAGAAACCCGCGACCAGCCACACATCGGGGTCAACCTGGGAATGCTGCAACGAAAATTGCAGGCAGCCCTGCGCCTCGCGGCCAGGTTCAAGCAAGCTGCTCAAGCGTGCACCGAGTTCGGTGCTGCACCCGGTACGGGCGCGGACAAAGGCCATATGGCTCGCGGGAATGGGGGTTGGCATGTTCGACTCTCCCGTTGAGAAGTGATGCTCGGCAAACACTGTGAGGGCGTGTTGCCACAGGATCAAAGATAACGGCGCGGCGGTGGGCGCGGTTAGTCAATTCCTGCAGGCTTATTGCACAATCCTGCCGTACGCGTAGATAAGCCGTGCAGCCCACTGTTTTTATTCCCGCCACAGGCTCAATGTTTCAGCCAGATGACAGGCGCCAAACTTGCCTGATTCACGCTTTATCGCAGGATCAGGCAAGCATTAGGCAGAATCGAAGTAACACCTTTTGAAACTCCGCCGCTAATCTGGGCGCATTAACGCAACTCGCAGAGGACGCCTCATGTCGTCGAATGCCCCTAACGCCATGCCCCTCGATACCGAGATGGAAAAACAGCGCGCCGAGCTGGCCAGCATCGTGCAGCGCCACACGTGGGAAGATGGCTCTTACGGCACGGCGATTACCTCGCTGTTTCTGAACCGCCACAACGCGCCGCGCAACTTCATGCCGGTGCTGGTGGAGCCGGCCTTGTGCATCCTGGCCAGCGGCAGCAAGGAAGTGCGCCTGGCCGACGAGATTTTTGCCTACGACCCGCTCAACTATTTAGTCTTCTCGGTGGCGATGCCGGTGGCCGGCCGGATCATCGAGGCCACGCCAGAAGCGCCGAACCTCTCGGTGCGCATCAACATCGACACGGCGCAGCTTACTGCGCTGATCGCCGAAGCCGGGCCGATGGGCGTGCCTTCGCGCCCGACATCGCGCGGCATGTACGTCGACCGCATCGACAGCCAATTGCTCGATGCCGTGCTGCGCCTGGCGCGCCTGCTCGACACACCGAAAGACGTGGCAATGCTCGCGCCACTGATCAATCGTGAAATTCTTTACCGTTTACTGCGTGGCCCGCAGGGTTATCGGCTGTATGAAATCGCCGTGGCCAACAGTCAGAGCCATCGCGTGAGCCAGGCGATCAAGTGGTTGAACGGCAACTACGAACAGCCCTTGCGTATTGATGACTTGGCCAAGGAAGTGAACCTCAGCGTCTCGACGTTGCACCACCGCTTCAAGGCGATCACCGCCATGAGCCCGCTGCAGTACCAGAAGCAACTGCGTTTGCAGGAAGCGCGACGGCTGATGATTGCCGAAGGGCTGGAAGCCTCGGCGGCGGGGTATCGGGTGGGGTATGAAAGCCCGTCGCAGTTCAGCCGCGAATACAGCCGGCTGTTTGGTGCACCGCCGTTAAGAGATTTGGCCAGAATGCGCCAGAGTATCTGACCCAACCAAGATCAACAGGTGGGAGGGGGCTTGCTCCCGATGGTGGTGTGTCAGCTAGAGATGAGCTGGCTGACCCAAGGCTATCGGGAGCAAGCCCCCTCCCACATTTGATCTGCAGAGCTCTGGCGTGCAGCGTTTTTTTGCCCAGCGTTGTTTGGCTCTGCGGTTTAGCGCTGTTTAGTCCAGGGTTCGGGGCAGTTGCAAGGTCACCCGCAGGCCTCCCTCGCGCAGGAAGTGAACCTCAGCGTCTCGACGTTGCACCACCGCTTCAAGGCGATCACTGCCATGAGCCCGCTGCAATACCAGAAGCAACTGCGTTTGCAGGAAGCGCGACGGCTGATGATTGCTGAAGGGCTGGAAGCCTCGGCGGCGGGGTATCGGGTGGGGTATGAAAGCCCGTCGCAGTTCAGCCGCGAATACAGCCGGCTGTTTGGTGCACCGCCGTTAAGAGATCTGGCCAGAATGCGCCAGAGTATCTGACCCAACCAAGATCAACAGGTGGGAGGGGGCTTGCTCCCGATGGTGGTGTGTCAGCTAGAGATGAGCTGGCTGACCCAAGGCTATCGGGAGCAAGCCCCCTCCCACATTTGATCTGCAGAGCTCTGGCGTGCAGCGTTTTTTTGCCCAGCGTTGTTTGGCTCTGCGGTTTAGCGCTGTTTAGTCCAGGGTTCGGGGCAGTTGCAAGGTCACCCGCAGGCCTCCCTCGCGCAGGAAGTGAACCTCAGCGTCTCGACGTTGCACCACCGCTTCAAGGCGATCACTGCCATGAGCCCGCTGCAATACCAGAAGCAACTGCGTTTGCAGGAAGCGCGACGGCTGATGATTGCTGAAGGGCTGGAAGCCTCGGCGGCGGGGTATCGGGTGGGGTATGAAAGCCCGTCGCAGTTCAGCCGCGAATACAGCCGGCTGTTTGGTGCACCGCCGTTAAGAGATCTGGCCAGAATGCGCCAGAGTATCTGACCCAACCAAGATCAACAGGTGGGAGGGGGCTTGCTCCCGATGGTGGTGTGTCAGCTAGAGATGAGCTGGCTGACCCAAGGCTATCGGGAGCAAGCCCCCTCCCACATTTGATCTGCAGAGCTCTGACGTGCAGCGTTTTTTTGCCCAGCGTTGTTTGGCTCTGCGGTTTAGCGCTGTTTAGTCCAGGGTTCGGGGCAGTTGCAAGGTCACCCGCAACCCACCCTCGCGCAGGAAGTGAACCTCAGCGTCTCGACGTTGCACCACCGCTTCAAGGCGATCACTGCCATGAGCCCGCTGCAATACCAGAAGCAACTGCGTTTGCAGGAAGCGCGACGGCTGATGATTGCCGAAGGGCTGGAAGCCTCGGCGGCGGGGTATCGGGTGGGGTATGAAAGCCCGTCGCAGTTCAGCCGCGAATACAGCCGGCTGTTTGGTGCACCGCCGTTAAGAGATCTGGCCAGAATGCGCCAGAGTATCTGACCCAACCAAGATCAACAGGTGGGAGGGGGCTTGCTCCCGATGGTGGTGTGTCAGCTAGAGATGAGCTGGCTGACCCAAGGCTATCGGGAGCAAGCCCCCTCCCACATTTGATCTGCAGAGCTCTGACGTGCAGCGTTTTTTTGCCCAGCGTTGTTTGGCTCTGCGGTTTAGCGCTGTTTAGTCCAGGGTTCGGGGCAGTTGCAAGGTCACCCGCAGGCCTCCCTCGCGCAGGAAGTGAACCTCAGCGTCTCGACGTTGCACCACCGCTTCAAGGCGATCACTGCCATGAGCCCGCTGCAATACCAGAAGCAACTGCGTTTGCAGGAAGCGCGACGGCTGATGATTGCCGAAGGGCTGGAAGCCTCGGCGGCGGGGTATCGGGTGGGGTATGAAAGCCCGTCGCAGTTCAGCCGCGAATACAGCCGGCTGTTTGGTGCACCGCCGTTAAGAGATCTGGCCAGAATGCGCCAGAGTATCTGACCCAACCAAGATCAACAGGTGGGAGGGGGCTTGCTCCCGATGGTGGTGTGTCAGCTAGAGATGAGCTGGCTGACCCAAGGCTATCGGGAGCAAGCCCCCTCCCACATTTGATCTGCAGAGCTCTGGCGTGCAGCGTTTTTTTGCCCAGCGTTGTTTGGCTCTGCGGTTTAGCGCTGTTTAGTCCAGGGTTCGGGGCAGTTGCAAGGTCACCCGCAACCCACCCTCGCGCAGGAAGTGAACCTCAGCGTCTCGACGTTGCACCACCGCTTCAAGGCGATCACTGCCATGAGCCCGCTGCAATACCAGAAGCAACTGCGCTTGCAGGAAGCGCGACGGCTGATGATTGCCGAAGGGCTGGAAGCCTCGGCGGCGGGGTATCGGGTGGGGTATGAAAGCCCGTCGCAGTTCAGCCGCGAATACAGCCGGCTGTTTGGTGCACCGCCGTTAAGAGACCTGGCAAGAATGCGCCAGAGTATCTGACCCAACCAAGATCAACAGGTGGGAGGGGGCTTGCTCCCGATGGTGGTGTGTCAGCTAGAGATGAGCTGGCTGACCCAAGGCTATCGGGAGCAAGCCCCTTCCCACATTTGATCTGCAGAACTCTGGCGTGCAGCGTTTTTTTGCCAAGAGTTGTTTGGCTCTGCGGTTTAGCGCTGTTTAGTCCAGGGTTCGGGGCAGTTGCAGGGTGACGCGCAATCCACCCTCGCGCAAATTCTGCAAGCTCACTTCACCGCCGTGGCTGTGGGCGATGTTGCGCGCAATGCCCAAACCCAAGCCGTAGCCTTGCTGCTGGCCAGAGAGGCGAAAGTGCGGCTCGAAGACTTGCTCAAGGCGCTGCTGCGGTACACCCGGGCCTTCGTCGTCGACATGCAGGATGAACTCCGCGCCGTCGTCCTCGATATACAAATGCGCGTTCTGCCCGTACTTCAAGGCGTTGTCGATCAGGTTGCCGATGCAGCGTTTAAGCGCCAGCGGCTTGCCCGCGTACGGCGCCAGCGCGCGGCCGTGCTGGGTGATGCGGCCGTTGCCATTGGGCGCCAGGTACGGTTCCACCAAGCAGTCGAGCACGTGATTAAGGTCGACCGGCTCAATGTTTTCGTGGATGTCGGTGTCTTTCACGCATTGCAGCGCGCCTTTCACCAGCAGCTCCAATTCGTCCAGGTCACGGCCGAATTTGGCTTGCAGGTTCTCGTCTTCAAGCAGCTCAACGCGCAGGCGCAGGCGGGTAATGGGGGTGCGCAAATCGTGGGAAATCGCGCTGAACAATTGGCTGCGCTCCGTCAGGTAGCGGCTGATGCGTTCGCGCATCGCATTGAACGCTCGGCCCACTTCGACCACTTCACTGCCACCGCCTTCGGCCACCGGCTCTACATCGGCGCCCAACGACAGGTCGCGCGCGGCCCGCGCGAGGCGCTTGAGCGGCCGGCTCTGCCAGTGCACCAACAGGCCGATAAACAACAACAGAAAACCACTGGTCAGCACGATGAACCACACCTGCTGCGACGGCAGGCCTTGTTCTTCAAGGCTGGTGTAGGGTTCGGGCAACAGCGAGGCGATGTACAGCCACTCGCCCGCGGCAAGTTGGATCTGCGTGACCAGCACCGGCGGGTTAACCGGCTCAAGGGTCAGCGCGTAATGCGCCCAGGAACGCGGCAGTTCATCGAGCTTCAAACCGGCGTTGAAAATGCGCAGGTCTTCTGCGCTGACGAACTCCACCGAAATATCCACGTCGCTGCCGAGGGTCTGGCGCAGCACTTCGTCCACCACGTTGAGCACCGCTTGTTTGCGCGGGGTCTGCGGCAGCAGCTGCATGTCCAGCGGACGGTCATTGAGCGTCACCACAAAGCGGGTGCCGCCCATGCTGCGCAACTGATCAAGGACTAACGGGCGATAGGCCACCGGCAGCGAGCGGAAGTAACTCACGCTGGCGGTCATCGAATGCGCCAGGCTGCGTGCGCTGGTGACCAGACCTTCAAGCTGGGTGGCGCGCAATTGCGAGACCCAAATCACGCTGGACAGCGTTTGCGCGAACAGCACCGCGAGCAAGGTCAGCAGCAACATCCGCCCCAGCAGCGAGCGCGGCACCGGGAAGCGTCGGCGGCGCTCAGTCAGATGCTCAGTGGGCATTGCCGGCAACCACGCTGGCTGCCAACTGATAACCGCTGCCGCGTACCGTGCGGATCAGCCTTGGGGGTTTTTCGGTATCGCGCAGGCGTTGACGCAAACGGCTGACGGCCATGTCGACGATACGGTCCAGCGGCATCAGGTCGCGGCCACGGGTGGCGTTGCCGATGGTGTCGCGGTCGAGAATTTGTTGAGGGTGATCAAGAAACAGTTTGAGCAGGGCAAAGTCGGCGCCGGAGAGAATCACCTCTTCGCCATCAGCGTGAAACAGGCGATGGCTGATCATGTCCAGGCGCCACTCATCAAACACCCACACATCGCCGGCGCTGCTGCGTTCCTGACCGAATTGGGCACGGCGCAACAAGGCCTTGATGCGCGCCTGCAACTCGCGGGGGCTGAACGGCTTGCCAATGTAGTCATCGGCGCCCAGCTCCAGGCCAATCACGCGGTCGGTTTCGTCGGAGCTGGCGGTGAGCATGATGATCGGCACCTGCGCCTGGCGCGGGTGCTGGCGAATCCAGCGGCAGAGGCTGAAACCGTCTTCGTCCGGCAACATCACATCAAGGATGACCAGGTCGCACGGCGCCTCGTTCATTGCCTGGCGGAACCGCGCGCCATCCGGCACGCCACGCACCTGGAAACCGGCGCGACTGAGGTAGGTTTGCAGCAATTCGCGGATTTCCTGGTCGTCGTCGACCAGAAGAATCGATTTACTGATTACGCTCACGGGTCCCCCTTGTTGTTATGACCAAACCTGAGTCATGTGTTGCTTTCAAGGCCCCCTTCGCGAGCAAGCCCGCTACCACATTTAACCGCATTCCAGCTGGATGAATGCGGTTGAATGTGGGAGCGGGCTTGCTCGCGAAGAGGCCATCACTGCCTACGCAAAAGCCTGCTCAAGTGCCACACCGGCGCCCGTCAACCCGGAATACGGCGCGGTCACCAACCACACCGGGATGCCTTTGAAGTAGTCGCTCATGCAGCCTTTGTCAGCAAAACTCTTGGCGAAACCACTGTTGATAAAGAAGTCGGCAAACCGCGGAATCACGCCGCCCACAATATACACGCCACCGCGCCCACCGGTGGTCAGCACGTTGTTACCAGCGACGCGGCCCAGCCAGATACTGAACTGGTTGAGTACTTCCATCGCCACCGGGTCGCCCGCCAAACCCGCGGCAGTAATGGCTTCGGGCGTGTCGAGCAGCGGTGTATGCCCATCAACCGCACAAATCGCGCGGTACACGCGTGGTAGCCCGCCACCGCTCAAGGCGGTCTCGGCGCTGACGTGGCCGATCTCAGCGTGAATATGCTGCCACAACCGGGTTTCACGCGGGCTGCTCAGCGGCAGGTCGACATGCCCGCCCTCCCCCGGCAGCGCCGCCCAACGGCCTTCACCCAGGTTCAGCAAAGTGCCGACACCGAGGCCGGTGCCTGGGCCGATCACCACCGCCGGGCGCAACGGTTCCGGGGTGCCCTCGCAGACCACGCGGAATTCGTCGGGTTTTAGCCGGGTCATGCCCAAGGCCATCGCCGAGAAGTCATTGATCAGCAGCAACTCGTCGACCTGCAAGGTTTTGCAAAACGCCGTTTTGCTCAGCCGCCAGTGGTTGTTGGTGAATTTGAATTCATCGCCACTCACCGGCCCCGCGACCGACAGGCACACCGCGCCGATGTCGCCGATTTGCAGGCCTTCTTCCTTCAGGTAAGCCTTGATCGCTTCCTCAGGGCTGGTGTGATCCACCGTGGCATGCACACGAATCGAATGCAGTTGCTGGTCCCGCCACAACGCAAAACGCGCGTTGGTACCACCGATGTCACCGACCAGCGCTAGCTTCACTTAAGCGTCTCCAAGGCACAGATAAAGGCGCTGGCGCCTTGCTCTGCGGAGCTTGCGGCCAAGCGCATAAATGCAAACAGCTCGCGACCGGCACCCACGTTGTTGCCCAACAGGCCCGTGGCAGGAATGCGCGCTGCAAATTCTTCGGCGTCCACCTTAAGCTCCAGGGTGCCCTTCACGCCATCGACGCGAATAATATCGCCATCTTTGACGCGTGCCAGCGGCCCGCCACTTTGGGCTTCGGGGTTAACGTGAATCGCCGCAGGGATCTTACCCGAGGCGCCGGACATACGCCCGTCTGTCACCAACGCTACTTTGAAACCACGGTCCTGCAACACGCCAAGAAACGGCGTCATCTTGTGCAGTTCCGGCATGCCGTTGGAACGCGGGCCCTGGAAACGCATCACCGCGACGAAGTCTTTTTCCAGCTCGCCGGCTTTGAACGCATCGGCCAAATCCTGTTGATCCTGGAACACCACTGCCGGTGCTTCGACGATCTGGTGCTCCGGCGCCACGGCCGACACCTTCATCACGCCGCGCCCCAGGTTGCCTTCCATCACACGCAGGCCACCTTCGGGCGAAAACGCACGGGCCACCGGGCGCAGGATGGTTTCATCAAGGCTTTCAATCGGGCCATCGCGCCAGACCAGCTCGCCGTCGACCAAAAACGGCTCTTGGGTGTAACGACTCAAGCCTTTGCCCGCCACGGTGTTGACGTCTTCGTGGAGCAGGCCGGCCTCAAGCAGTTCGCGGATCAGGAACGACATGCCGCCCGCTGCCTGGAAGTGGTTGATGTCGGCTTTGCCGTTGGGATACACGTGGGACAGGGTCGGCACCACCTCGGAGAGGTCGGCCATGTCTTGCCAGGTGAGGATGATGCCCGCCGACATCGCGATGGCCGGCATGTGCAGGGTGTGGTTGGTGGAGCCGCCGGTCGCGTTGAGGGCGACGATGGAGTTGACGATGGATTTTTCGTCGACGATCTCGCCAATCGGCGTGAAGTTGCCGTTGGCCTTGGTCAAGCGGGTGACCTGGTGCGCCGCTTCGCGGGTCAGCGCATCACGCAGCGGCGTGTACGGGTTGACGAACGAAGCGCCCGGCAAGTGCAGGCCCATCACTTCCATCAACAATTGGTTGGTGTTGGCGGTGCCATAAAAAGTGCAAGTGCCGGGGCTGTGGTAGGACTTCATCTCCGATTCCAGCAGTTCTTCGCGGCTGGCTTTGCCTTCCGCATAGCGCTGGCGCACGTCGGCTTTCTGTTTGTTGGAGATGCCCGAGGGCATTGGGCCGCCGGGTACGAAAATCATCGGCAGGTGGCCGTAACGCAGGGCCCCCATCATCAGGCCGGGGACGATTTTGTCGCAGATGCCCAGCATCAGCGCGGCGTCGAACATGTTGTGGGACAGCGCTACCGCCGTGGACATGGCAATCACTTCACGGCTGAGCAGGCTCAGCTCCATGCCGGGCTCGCCTTGGGTCACGCCGTCGCACATGGCGGGGGTGCCACCGGCAAACTGGCCAACCGAGCCGACTTCGCGCAGGGCTTTTTTGATCTGTTCAGGGAAATGTTCGTACGGCTGATGCGCCGAGAGCATGTCGTTATATGAAGAAACAATTGCCACGTTGGCGGCATTCATCATGCGCAGGCTATTTTTGTCTTCAGTGCCACAACCGGCCACGCCATGGGCAAAGTTGGCGCATTGCAGCTTACCGCGCATCGGACCGTCGCTGGCTGCGCCGCGAATGAGCGCAAGGTAAGCCTCGCGGGTTGCACGACTGCGGGCGATAAGCCGTTCGGTGACCTCAATAACGCGGGGATGCATGTGTAGAACTCCAGGCTAACGGATGTGGCGACCCTGGATCCTTTGCGGGTCAAAAGCGCGCGGCGCAGGTGCTGGCAGCGTTTCTTTTGACTCATCGGACCAGTTGATTCAGGTCACTAATTGTAGATTGAACAAAATATTGCCACTAAAAAGGCTTGTTTTCTATTTTTATGCGAATAATCTTGTAATTCTTACAACAAATCGACGATAGGCACTTTCCAATGACTCTTCGTATCGCAATCAACGGTTTTGGCCGTATCGGCCGTAATGTCCTGCGCGCACTGTATACCCAAGGCTACCGCCAGGATTTGCAGATCGTCGCCATCAATGACCTCGGCGACAGTTCGATCAATGCCCATTTGCTCAAATACGACACCGTGCACGGTACTTTCGATGCAGAGGTCGCCCACGATCAGGAAAGCCTGACCGTCAATGGTGACCGGATTGCTGTCAGTGCCATTCGCAACCCTGCCGACCTGCCGTGGGCTGCGCACAAGATCGACGTGGTGTTCGAATGCACCGGTCTGTTCACCGACCGTGACAAGGCTGCCGCGCATATTACCGCTGGCGCGCGCAAGGTGATCATCTCGGCACCGGCCAAGGGCGCCGACGCCACCGTGGTGTACGGCGTCAACCACGACATCTTGCGTCAATCCCATCAGATCATCTCCAACGCCTCGTGCACCACCAACTGCCTGGCACCGGTGGCCCAAGTGCTGCACCGCGAACTGGGGATCGAAAGCGGCTTGATGACCACCATTCACGCCTACACCAACGACCAGAACCTGACCGACGTTTACCACACCGACCCGTACCGCGCGCGCTCGGCCACCCAGAACATGATCCCGAGCAAGACCGGCGCCGCCGAAGCGGTGGGCCTGGTGTTGCCGGAACTGGCGGGCAAGCTGACCGGCATGGCCGTGCGTGTGCCGGTGATCAACGTGTCGCTGGTCGACCTCACCGTGCAGCTGAAAAAAGAAGCCACGGCCGAGGAAGTCAACGCGCTGCTTAAAGAAGCCAGCCAGCACTCTAAAATTCTCGGCTACAACACCTTGCCGCTGGTTTCGAGTGACTTCAACCATAACCCGCTGTCGTCGATCTTCGACGCCAACCACACCAAGGCAAGCGGCAAGCTGCTCAAAGTGCTGGCGTGGTACGACAACGAGTGGGGCTTCTCTAACCGTATGTTGGATAACTGCCTGGCGCTCTGCAACGCAGAATAACCCTGTGGGAGGCGGCTTTTGTGGGAGCGGGCTTGCTCGCGAATGCGGTGGTTCAGTGGGCATATTCGTCGACTGACACGCCGCATTCGCGAGCAAGCCCGCTCCCACATGGGGTTTGTGCAGGGCCTTGCACCTGGGCAGGTTCAGAGGAATAGCCACTTGCCATTTGTGTTGATGATAAGCATTATCATTCACTGCAAATCGAGCTGGTATCACTGTGAGCCAATCCCGCTTTAACCAAGTCTTTCTCACCCAACGGGTGATTCTGCTACGCACCTTGCAGCGGATGGTGAACAACCACAGCACCGCCGAGGACCTGTTGCAGGAAACCTACCTGCGCGTCACCCGGGCGCTCAGCGAGCGGCCGATCGAGCACCTCGAACCCTTCGTCTACCAAACCGCGCGCAACCTGGCGCTGGATCACCTGCGCTCACGCAGGATTCAAGCCCGCACGCTGCAGGAAGATGTGCCGCTGGACATCCTGCAAAGCGTCGCCGCCGCCGTCAGCACCCCGGAAGATGCAACCCAGGCCGAGCAATTGCTTGAGCACCTGAGTGTCAGCCTCGGCCAGTTGAGCGCCCGCCAGCAGCAGATTTTTATCCTCAGCCGCCTGCACGGTTACAGCTACCAAGAGATCGCCGATCAACTGCAAGTGTCCCTGAGCACCGTGCAAAAGGAACTGAAATTGATCATGGCCATCTGTGTAGGTGTGGCCGAACGCCTGGATCAGCCTTAAGCTTTACCTGACAGCTATACCGATCCAGCCTGTAGGAAAGATCAATAAAACGTGGCGAAGACCCGAGGAACACCGTGACCGACCCGAATAAACTGCGCGCCCATGAGCTGGCTCATGAGGTGTTGCAAGACACGGCTATGGACCAGGCCCTCGACTGGCTCATCGTCTTGCAGTGCCCGCAACCCGGGCAGCAGGCCGAGTTCGACGCGTGGCTGGCCAGCGACCCGGCGCACGTCCACGCGTTTAACAAAGCCCAGGCGGCTTGGGGTGGCGCGCCCGTGCACAGCGCCGCCGTAGCCCTGGCGGCGCCGCGCAAGCCTTCAGCCTGGCGCCGCATCAAGCCGCACTGGAAACCGCTGGCCACCGCCGCCGTGCTGGTGCTCGGCCTGTTCAGCTTCAGCAATTTGCCCGTGCGTTTGCAGGCCGACCACCTCACCGTGGTCGGCGAGCGCCAGCGCTTGCAGTTGGACGATGGCTCAAAGGTGTTGTTGAACACCGACTCGGCGTTCTCCAGCAGCATCAAGGATAACCAACGCGTCGCGCGGCTGTATCAGGGCGAGGCTTTTTTTGAAATCACCGCCAACCGTGGCCTGCCGCTGGAGATCGACGCCGGCCCGGTGCGTGCCAGCGTGCGCGACACCGACTTTGCCGTGCGTTACCTCAACGGCGAGGCGCAAGTGCAGGTGCAGCGTGGCGACGTCGACCTGAGCAATACCTTCAACGATGCGCGTGTGCGCCTGAGCGCCGGTGAGAGCATCCGCATCGGCCCCAAAGGCTTCGGGCCACCGGCCAAGCTGGAGGCCGGCAAAGACCTGGCCTGGGTTCAGGGTCGGCTGGTGTTTGAAAACTGCCCGATGAGCGAAGTGCTCGCCGAGTTGCGCCGCTACTACCCCGGCTGGATCGTCAACACCAACGACACGCTCGCAAGCACCGCCGTCACCGGCAATTATCGCCTCGACCAGCCGCTGGACGTGGTGCGTTCGCTGGCGCACATCACCTCGGCCAAACTGTCGGAATACCCCGCACTGGTCATCTTGAACTAAATGAGAATTATTTTTACTCGATAGCTGCCGGTGGTACGTCTCGTCTTAGCCAATGCAACTGATTCCTATTTGATTCAGCTCGCAACTATAAGATTCGTATTCCCGGAGCGCTCTCGATGTCGTCTTGTTTCAACCACCGGTCTTCTTCACCCGTGCTGTCCTTGCTGACCGCCGCCCTCCTGTTGGCCAGCGCGCCGGTTATGGCCGCCACCGCCGCCGAACCGGTCGCGCGCAGCCACGGCAATTACACGTTCAGCATCGAGCAGCAGCCGCTGGTCTCGGCACTCAATGCCTTTACCGCCGTGACCGGCTGGCAAGTCGGTTTGCCGGCGCAATTGGGCCAAGGTGTGTCTTCGCCTGGCGTGCGTGGCGCGTTGTCGCCGGAAAAAGCCTTGGACCGGCTGTTGGTGGGGACCAACCTGAGCTACCGCAAACTGGGCAACAACAACATCGTGCTGGAAAAGCGCGCGGCGGGCAGCACCCTCAACCTGCAACAAGTCACGATCAGCGCCACGCGTAACGAGCAAGACGTCAGCAGCGTGCCGAGCACCGTCAGCGTGCACGACCGCGAGACGCTGGACCGCCAGACCGTCAACACCACTCGCGAACTGGTGCGCTATGAGCCCGGCGTGTCCGTCGGCGGCGCCGGCACCCGCTCCGGCAACGCGGGCTACAACATTCGCGGCATAGACGGTGATCGCATTCTGACGCAGGTGGATGGCGTAGAAGTGCCCGACAATTTCTTCAACGGCCCTTACGCCAAGACGCGCCGCAACTACGTTGACCCGGAAATCGTCAAGCGCGTCGAAATCCTGCGCGGTCCGGCCTCGGCGCTGTATGGCAGCAGCGCCATCGGCGGTGCGGTTAGCTATTTCACCCTCGACCCGGACGACATCATCAAGCCCGGCGAGGACGTCGGGGCCCGCCTGAAAACCGGCTACAGCTCGGCCGATGAAAGTTGGCTGACCTCCGGCACCGTCGCCGGCCGTGTGCAGGATGTTGACGGTTTGCTGCACCTGAGCCAGCGCAACGGCCATGAAATGCAGGCCTACGACGGCAATAACGCCACGGGCCTGTCCCGCACCGGCGCCAACCCGGAAGATGCGCGCACCACCAACGTACTGGCCAAGCTGGGCTGGAATTACGCTGACGATAACCGCTTGGGCTTGACCTATGAAAAGTACAAGGATGATCGCGACGTCAACTTGAAGAACGCGGTCGGCGGCCCGTTTGTGGGTGGCCAGGGCTTCAACCTTTATCGTGACCGTCGCGGTAACGACACCATCACGCGTGAGCGTTTCGGCCTGGAAAACACCTTGGCGCTTGAATCGCCGATCGCCGACCGCATCAAAACCAGCCTCAATTATCAGATCGCCAAGACCGACCAGACCACTGCCGAAATCTACCAGCCAGGCCGTCGTGTACTGCGCACCCGTGACACGCTTTACGAAGAAAAACAGTGGGTCTTCGACGCTCAGTTGGACAAGGCATTCAGCCTCGGCGAAACCGACCACCAAGTGACCTACGGCACCACTCTCAAGCAACAAAAAGTCACCGGGTCACGCGAAGGATCGGCCACCTGCCTCGCCGTCGGTGCCGGTTGCACCGCCATCGGCGCGCCCAGCCCGTCAGCCAGCGACAGTGTGAAGAAGGTCAGCGATTTCCCGGACCCGACCATCAACACGTATTCGTTATTCGCGCAGGACCAAATCAACTGGGGCAAATGGACCTTCCTGCCTGCCGTGCGCTACGACTACACCCGGCTCAAACCCAAGCTGACCCAGGAATTTCTCAGCGGCGTCGACCCGACCGGCCTGTTACCGGTCAGCGACAAGGAAAAAACCTGGCACCGCGTGACCCCCAAGTTCGGCCTGACCTATGCGCTGACCGATCAATACACGCTGTTTGGCCAGTACGCCGAGGGCTTCCGCACGCCCTCGGCCAAGGCGCTCTACGGGCGCTTTGAAAACCTCAACCAGGGCTACACCGTCGAGCCCAACCCCGACCTCAAGCCGGAAACCAGCAAAGGCATCGAAACCGGGATTCGCGGCAAGTTCGATGCGGGCTCCTTTGACATCGCGGTGTTTTACAACAAGTACCGCAACTTTATCGATGAAGACAACGCCGTGGTCGGCGGCACCGTCGAGCAGTTCCAGGCGGTCAATATCAAGCGTGCCACCATCAAGGGCGCAGAGGCCAAGGGCCGCTTGAACCTGGATGCATTCGGCGCACCGCAAGGCCTGTACAGCCAAGGCGCGGTCTCGTACGCCTACGGCCGCAACGACGCTACCGGCAAACCGCTGAACAGCGTCAACCCGCTCAAGGGTGTGTTCGGCCTGGGCTACGATCAGGACAACTACGGCGGCCTGCTGAGCTGGACCCTGGTGAAAAAGCAGAACCGCGTCGACAGCACGACCTTCCACGCGCCCGACGGCAGCACCGACGGCCCGTTCAAAACCCCGGGCTTCGGCATCCTCGACCTCACCGCGTTTTACAAAGTCACCAACGACATCACCGTCAACGGCGGCCTGTACAACCTCACCGACAAAAAGTACTGGAACTGGGATGACGTGCGCAGCTACGACAGCGTCGGCGAGGCGGCGGTGACCGGCCCGGCCAACCTCGACCGTTTGACCCAGCCTGGCCGTAACGTTGCGATCAACGTGATCTGGGACATCTGATCAAACCCGCACTCACCTCGTCGATATTTCAGCGGCGAGGTGAGGTTTTTTTACTGTGCCACGTCTCCTTGTTCGTCTAGTTGATAACCCCCTCTGCAACACGTCAGAGCATCAAGGCGCTCCCCTTCTCAAGGACTTTTCATGACCGCTTCCAATACCGCAGAACGCCCAAGCCTGCGCTCGCAGCGCCTGAACCAGATCACGCACGTGCCGCACACCACGCTGGATGCGCTGGTCAAGGCCCACGCCCCGTTTGAAACACAAGCCAACTTCGCGCGCTTTGTGGTGGCGCAATACCTGTTCCAATCGGAACTGGTGGCGCTGTACAACGACCCGGAGTTGATCAAGATCGTGCCTGACCTGGCCGAGCGCTGCCGCGCCGACGCCGCCAGGCTGGACCTCGCCGACCTGCACACCGACGTGCCGGCACCGGTCGCCGGCGCCGTGAACAACCCGGGCAAGGCCGAAGCGCTGGGCTGGCTGTTCGTGTCCGAAGGCTCCAAACTGGGCGCCGCCTTCCTGATCAAACGCGCCGTGGGCCTGGGCCTCAGCGAAACCTTCGGCGCGCGCCACCTGGGCGAGCCAGCCGGTGGTCGCGCCGAAGGCTGGAAACGCTTCACGCGTACCCTCGACGGCCTGCACTTGAGCGCCGAGGAAGAAGCCGCAGTAGAAAAAGGTGCAATCGACGCGTTTGTGCGCTTCACCGTGCTGCTGGAACAGGCGTACGCTACGCTCCCAGAGCTAGCCTGACTCCAGAATTGAAACGCGGTCACCTGTGGGAGCAAACCCCTCCCACATTTGAGTACCCTTTCAAACTGATTTTTTGATCCCTTTACATTGCCCAAGCCCATGACCCGCAACACCCAATCCACCTCAAAAATCGCACGAGTGCTCTTCGGCCTGCTGGCCTATGTCAGCCTGGGCATTGGGTTGGTGGCGATTGTGATACCGGGTTTGCCCACCACCGAATTCATCCTGCTCGCCGCCTGGGCCGCGACTAAAAGCTCGCCGCGCCTCAGCGCCTGGCTGGAAAACCACCGGTTGTTCGGGCCGATCCTGTCCAACTGGCGCAATGGCAAAATCATCGCGCGCCGCGCCAAAATCAGCGCCACCGCAAGCATGCTGCTGTGTGCAGGGTTGATGCTGGTGATGCTCGATCACGGCTGGCCGATCTACTTGGCGATTGCCGGTATGAGCCTCGGCAACCTGTGGATATGGTCCCGCCCGGAACGCCTTGCCGCCCATCCATAGCGCCGCATGCAGGCGTTTAGCTACCATTCATCGCCTTTTCCTCACGAAACATATTGTTACGCCGATATTTCAAACATCACGCCGAATGGACTTGGCTCGCCCTGCTTGCCCTCTAGAAAAGTCCAATCGCGAGTGATCCCATGTTCGACACCCTCTCTATCCGCCTGAAAATCGTGCTGCTGTCCGGCCTGTGCCTGTTGGGGGTGATCGCACTGATTGTTGGCATCAACCTGCACGAGGCCGATAAAAATAACCGCCTGGTCAGCGATTCCAGCTCGAGAATGCTCACCAACAGTGTGCAAAACCTGTTGCAAGCCAAAGCTGGCGAACAAGCGGTACAGCTGCAAAAAAACTTTGGCGAAAACCTCGTCGCACTCACCGCATTGGCCGACCAGATCAAGGGGCTGCGCATTACGGCCGCCAAACGTGGGTTGGACGCCGGCGCGCTGCGTGAAGAACTTAACCAAAGCCTGAAGACCGCCTTTGAACGCAACAACAAGGTACTCGGCATCTGGCTTTCATTTGAGCCCAATGCCCTGGATGGCAAGGACAGCGAGTTTGTTGACGACAAAGCCCGCGTTTCGAATCAGAGCGGCCGCTTCGCCAGCTACTGGAGTCGTGCGGGCGGCGATGGCCTGAACACCGTGATGGTCGAAGAAGACCTGACCAAGACCGCGCCCACGCCCAGCGGTACGCCCTACAACATTTGGTACACCTGCCCACGCGACACCCGCGCTACGTGCCTGCTTGAACCCTACGAACACACGGTAGCCGGCAAACCGGTATTGATGACCACTATTTCCGTGCCATTGCAGGTGGACGGTAAGGTTATCGGCGTGGTGGGTGTCGACATCGCCCTCAACGCGCTGCAAGCCACCACTGACAGCGCGCAAAATGACCTGTTCGACGGCGCCGCGCATTTGGAGATTCTCTCCAGCAGCGGCGTGATCGCGGCCTACAGTGGCGAACCGGCCAGAGTCGGCAAAAACCTCAGCGACATCATTGGCGCTGAAGGCAAAGAGATCGTGCAACTGTTAGCCAACGATACGCGCAAGGTCCGCGAACAGGACGACACCATTCGCGCGGTGTACCCGGTCAAGCCGATTGCCGATGCCAAGTCGTGGGGTGTGGTGATCAAGCTGTCAAAAGCGGTGATGCTGGCTGACACCGTAAAGCTGCAAGCGGTACTCAACCAGGCCCAAGACGCCGCCACGCTCAAGGCATTGTTGGTCGGCGCCGCTGCTGCCTTGTTGGGTTTGCTGTTGATCTGGCTGACCGCTACCGGCGTGACCCGCCCTATCAACAACGTGGCCGCAATGCTGAAGAATATCGCCAGCGGCGAAGGCGACCTCACCCTACGCTTGACCTATGCGAAAAAAGACGAATTGGGCGAGTTGGCGAACTGGTTCAACCGCTTCCTCGACAAGCTGCAACCGACCATCGCGCAGATCAAGCAAAGCATCACCGAAGCGCGCGCCACGGCAGATCAATCCTCAGCCATCGCACGCCAGACCAGCGAAGGCATGCAGGTGCAGTTCCGCGAAATCGACCAGGTGGCCACTGCCTCGAATGAAATGAGCGCCACCGCGCATGACGTCGCCAGCAGCGCGTCGAACGCCGCCAGCGCGGCACGCGGCGCGGACCAGTCGGCGCGTGAAGGCATGTCGATCATTGAACAGAGCACCCGCGACATCACCACGCTGGCTGAAGAAGTCAGCAAAGCGGTCACCGAAGTCGAGGCGCTGGCGGTTAACAGCGAGCAAATTGGCTCGGTGCTGGAAGTGATCCGCAGTATTGCCGAACAGACCAACCTGTTGGCGCTCAACGCCGCCATCGAAGCTGCGCGCGCAGGCGAAAGCGGGCGTGGTTTTGCGGTCGTCGCCGACGAGGTGCGCAACCTCGCCAAACGCACACAGGACTCCGTGGAAGAGATTCGCCTGGTGATCGAACGCATCCAAAGCGGCACGCGTGGCGTGGTTGCGACCATGCATTCCAGCCAACAGCAGGCCCAAAGCAATGCCGGGCAGATTCATCAAGCGGTGCAGGCATTGGGCAAGATCAGTGATGCGGTGACGGTAATCAGCGACATGAACCTGCAAATCGCCAGCGCCGCCGAAGAACAAAGCGCCGTGGCCGAAGAGGTCAACCGCAACGTCTCGGCGATCCGCACCGTGACCGAAACCCTCACCGGGCAGGCTACCGAGTCAGCGGCTGTCAGTAGCCAACTCAACGCGTTGGCCAGCCAGCAGATGAAGTTGATGGATCAATTCAAGGTGTAAGCCAGCCTGCCGTGATGAGCTGTTGTGGCGAGCTGTTGTGGCGAGGGGGCTTGCTCCCGTTGGGCTGCGCAGCGGCCCTAAAACCAGGCACCGCGTTCGTAACAGTAGAAACGGGTGGTGTTTAGAGGGGCCGCTGCGCGACCCAACGGGAGCAAGCCCCCTCGCCACATAAGCCACCTCGCCACAAAAGCGCCCTCGCCACAGTAGGCACGCTCTCCACAACACGCTCTTTTAGAGCCCGGTCCAGGCCTTAACAAACGGCGCCAGCTGTTCTTTCGGCGCAGTACGCGGCGGGTTCTGCGGCGTGCCCAAATAGAGGAAGCCAATCACTTGCTCCTCCGCCGTCAACCCCAAGCCTTTGGCGACGTGGGCCGAGTAGGACAGTTCGCCAGTGCGCCACACCGCACCAATCCCCTGCGCATAAGCGGCCAGCAGAATGCCGTGGGCTGCACAGGCGGCCGCTAGTAATTGCTCGGACTTCGGCACTTTGAAGTGCTCCTGCAAACGCGCAATTACTACCACCACCAGCGGGGCGCGCAGCGGGCCGTTCTGGGCCTTGTCGATGGCGGCTTGCGGGGCTTGGGCGTCGTGCAGGCGCGCAGCTTCGGCCAGCAGCGTGCCCATTTGCTCACGCGCGGCGCCTTCCACAGTCAGGAACCGCCAAGGGCGCAACTGCCCGTGGTCGGGCGCACGCATGGCGGCGGCGAACAGCACATCGCGCTGCTCTTGGGTCGGCGCCGGTTCCAGCAAACGCGGCACGGAAACACGGTTGAGCAAAGCGTCGAGAGCCTGCATTGGCCACCTCCAGAAAAAAATGTGCGGTCATTCTAGCGGGAATGAATCGGATTCCACCAAACGATAATTGCTCTTATTCAATCTGGCCCGCCCTGTTAGACTTTGCGGCCTGATTTTTCGCCTCCGCTCGGGAAACTCGATGTTCCGTTCGCTTTTTCGCCTGTCCGCAGCGTTAATGGCATTGTGCCTGACCGCCTGCGACGACGCCCCGCGCTTCACCCAAGCAGAGCCCGGTGAAGCGCGAGCCGGCGGCGCGACGACCGTGAACAAGCGCGACCAGAATGCGTTTTCCCTGCCCTCGGCCAACCTTGCACCCACGCGCCGCCTGGATTTCAGCGTCGGCAACAGTTTCTTTCGCAGCCCGTGGGTGGTCGCGCCCTCCACCACCACGGCGCGCGACGGCCTCGGCCCGCTGTTCAACACCAATGCCTGCCAGAACTGCCACATCAAGGACGGCCGCGGCCATCCGCCGCTGCCCGATGCGCCCAACGCGGTGTCGATGCTGGTGCGCCTGTCGATCCCCGCGCCAGCACCGGATCTGCCGGCCTACGCCAAGCTCATCGAGCAGATCGGCGTAGTGCCCGAGCCGGTTTACGGCGGGCAGTTGCAAGACATGGGTGTGCCTGGCGTAGCGCCCGAAGGCAAAGTGCGGGGCGACTACACGCCCNTCGACTACACGCCCGTCACTGTGACCTTCAAAGATGGCACTGTGGTTGAGCTGCGCAAGCCGGACCTGCAAATCACCCAACTCGGCTACGGCCCGATGCACCCGGATACACTTTTTTCTGCGCGCATCGCCCCGCCGATGATCGGCCTCGGCCTGCTCGAAGCGATTAGCGATGCTGATGTGCTGCGTAATACCGACCCTGAAACCGCCGATAAACACGCCATCATCGGCCGCGCCAACTGGGTATGGGATGACGCGCAGCACAAAAGCGTACTCGGGCGTTTTGGCTGGAAAGCCGGGCAACCCAACCTCAATCAACAAAATGTTCACGCGTTCTCTGGTGATATGGGCCTCACCACGTCGCTGAGACCGTTTGATGACTGCACCGACGCCCAAGTTGCCTGCAAACAGGCGCCCAATGGCAATGGCCCCGAGGGCGAACCTGAAGTCAGCGATAACATCCTGCGCCTGGTGCTGTTCTACACGCGCAACCTGGCGGTGCCGGCACGCCGTGGCGTCGACACGCCGCAGGTGCTGGCCGGGAAAAACCTGTTCTACCAGGCCGGTTGTCAGGGCTGCCACAAGCCGACCTTCACCACGGCCGCAAATGCCGCCGAACCCGAACTGGCCAACCAGGTGATTCGCCCCTACAGCGACTTGTTGTTGCACGACATGGGCGCCGGCCTGGCCGACAACCGCAGCGAATTCAAAGCCACTGGCCGCGACTGGCGCACCCCGCCGTTGTGGGGCATTGGCCTGACGCAAACCGTCAGTGGCCACACGCAGTTTTTGCATGACGGCCGCGCCCGCAACCTGCTGGAAGCCGTGCTGTGGCATGGCGGTGAAGCGCAAGCGGCGCAGCAGCATGTGTTGTCTTTTAATGCCGAGCAGCGGGCTGCGTTGCTGGCGTTCCTGAATTCTTTATAAGCTGTGCCCCACTTACAGAAGGGAGCTCGACATGTTCCGTCCCAAGTTGTTGTTCACCAGCCTGGCGGCCCTCGCCCTCGGCGCCTGCTCGCCGCAGGACCCGCAAGCAGTGACCTCGGCGGCCATCGCCAAGCAAGTGATCCTGCCGACCTACAGCCGCTGGGTTGACGCCGACCGTCAACTGGCGGTCAGCGCCCTCGCCTACTGCCAGGGCACTCAGAGCCTGGACACCGCCCGCGCCGATTTCCTCCACGCGCAAAAGGCCTGGGCCGAGTTGCAACCCTTGCTGATTGGCCCGCTGGCCGAGGGCAACCGCTCGTGGCAAGTGCAGTTCTGGCCGGACAAGAAAAACCTCGTGGGCCGCCAAGTCGAGCAACTGGTCAGCGCCCAGCCGCAAATCGATGCCGCCGCCCTGGCCAAGTCCAGCGTGGTGGTGCAAGGCCTGTCGGCCTACGAATACATTCTGTACGACGCCAAGACCGACATCGCCGAGCCAACCCAAAAGGCCCGATACTGCCCACTGCTGATGGCCATCGGCGAGCGCCAGAAAGCCCTGGCTGAAGAGATTCTGGCGAGTTGGAACAGCACCGACGGCATGCTCGCGCAGATGACCACGTTTCCCAACCAGCGCTACGCCGACTCCCACGAAGCCATCGCCGATCTGCTGCGCGTACAAGTGACGGCACTCGACACCCTGAAGAAAAAGCTCGGCACGCCGATGGGCCGCCAGACCAAGGGCATTCCGCAACCGTTCCAGGCCGATGCATGGCGCAGCCAATCGTCCCTGCAAAGCCTGCAAGCCAGCCTCGCGGCGGCCCAGACCGTGTGGGCCGGGGTCGACAACAAAGGCCTGCGCGGCCTGTTGCCGTCGGACCAGAAACCCTTGGCCGACAAGATCGACGCCGCCTATGCCGCCTCCCTGAAACTGTTCGCCAGCACCCAGCGCACCCTCAACGAATTGTTGGCCGACGATGCCGGGCGCCAGCAACTCAACGACCTCTATGACAGCCTTAACGTGGTCCACCGCCTGCACGAAGGTGAGTTGGCCAAGGCGCTGGGCATCCAACTGGGCTTTAACGCCAACGACGGTGACTGATGATGCTCAGGCGACAGGCTTTGGCCGTTGGCAGCGTGCTGCTCAGTGCACTCACATTGGGTGGCTGGACGCTTTTCAAGCAAAAGGACAAAGGCCCGCTGCTGCTGTCGGCGCGCGATGACGCCGACGGCAAGCACTACGCTGTCGGCTTCCGCCTGGACGGCAAACGTGTGTTTGCCACCGAAGTTGGCCAGCGCTGTCACGACATCATCAACCACCCGACGCTGCCGATTGCACTGTTCGTCGCCCGGCGCCCTGGCACCGAGAGTTACCTGATCAACCTGCGGGATGGCGCGCTGCTGCAAACCATCACCTCGAACGCCAATCGCCATTTTTACGGGCACGCGGTCATTCACAAAAGCGGCGACTGGCTGTACGCCACCGAGAACGACACGTCTGACCCTGGGCGTGGCTTGCTCGGCGTGTACCGCTTCGAGGGCGAACGGCTGGTGCACAGCGGCGAAATATCTACCCACGGCATTGGGCCACATCAAGTGTCGTGGATGCCCGATGGCGAAACCCTGGTGGTGGCCAACGGCGGCATTCGCACCGAGGCTGAAAGCCGCGTAGAGATGAACCTCAACGCCATGGAGCCGAGCCTGGTGCTGATGCAACGTGACGGCACGCTGATCAGCAAGGAGACGTTGGGCCAGCAGATGAACAGCGTACGTCATATGGGAATTGCCAGCGATGGCACCATTCTTACCGGGCAGCAGTTCATGGGGCCGTCGCAGGAGCGCTCCGAGTTGCTTGCGATCAAGCGGCCGGGGCAACCGTTTGTGGCGTTCGCGGTGGCGGACGAGCAATTACAGGCGATGGGGCACTACACCGCCAGCGTCGCGGTGCACAGTGAATTGCGGCTGGTGGCGTTGACTGCGCCACGCGGCAATCGTTTTTTTATCTGGGACATGGACAGTGGTGAATTGCGGCTGGATGGGCCTTTGCCCGACTGTGCCGGCGTCGGCGCGGTCGAGGATGGGTTTGTGGTGACTTCCGGGCAAGGCCGTTGCCGCTTTTACGATTGTCGCCAGACAGCGTTGGTGGCTAAGCCATTGGAGTTGCCGTCGGGGTTTTGGGATAACCATCTGCACCTGGTCTGACGGCATCGTTTATCCCAGCCAAAAAAAAGGCCTCGCATCGCAAGGCCTTTTCAGGGGGTTTGAATCTTCAACGCTTTAATCAACTCTGCGGCCGCATGCCTTGAGACATGCCGAACATGAACAACAACAAGTCATGATCAGGCCTGGCCGCCACACTGGCCTTGGCGATGCGCGGCAGCAGGCATTGCCCGCCACCTTGCGCCGCACTGAGCACTTGTGTGCGAGGTTGTTCCCACGCAGCCAGGGCAAGGGCTGCAACGCCCAACGCCCCGACCAGAAACAAACCTCGTGCTGTTTCTAGCTTCATCTGGTTAAACCCTTGATAGCGCTGCCAAACGCCGTCTCGTAAAAGTAGCTGAGTTTTTTCCAGTCGGTAGCATTCCACGACGAATGGCGGCGCAGTTGCAGCATGTCGTGGGAGGCCGCGCGATAAGCGGTCAAACGCTGACGGCACTTCTCGAAATCCAGCAACGCCACTTCCACATTGGCCGAATCGCGCTCGCCGGTTACCCGTACAAAAATGTGCTTGATGTACAGGCAACCATGCTGCCAGCGGCCCTTGTGCATACGTGCCAGGGTGCCCGCCAATTCTTTCAGTACACGCTCGTGTACCTGCTCGCCATATTGCTCACGGCCACCTGCGGCGTACCAGTTTTCGATTTCGTCGAAACCGTCGAGGGACGCGGTTACCAACAGCGCTTTCCATTGGTGCTCAGGGTCGCGACGCGCCTCGCAAAACACCAATTCCGGCACACGTACATCCAGTGAACGCAGGCCTTTCAGGGCATCGCGTTCACGCAACACGGTCGGGCGACCAAACGGGTGCAGCCAACTGCGGTAGATATGCCCGGTCTGGCGCTTGCAATAGAGCAAACGACCATTTGGGCTCTTCACGCGTTGCACACCGCTTTCACCACCGCGTCGACGATTGGGTTCTTCGACCCACTCGCCCTGCTGACGCCAAAAAAAATCAAATCGTTCTTCGGGAGCTACATGACTGCCAACTGCGCACTCAATTGCCATCCTGTTACCTCTTACGCAAGACATAAACTCGCCACATGGCGTAGAGCGGTATGAAGTCCAGGGATTCCTGAACACGGAAACCGGCCTGCTCAAACTCTGCCTCGACAGTAGCAGCCGGTAACACGAACCGGTTTTGGTAACCTTCCTGCTCACCTTTATTACGACGTTTCACTTCTGCACGCTTGCGTTTCCAGGCCTTGAAATTGCCATCTACCCACAGCGAAAGAATCACGCTGTCACGCGTAACTCGCTGAAATTCCCGCAATATCGTCAGTCTATGCGCCGGGTCACCAATGTGGTGCATCAAGCGCATACAAAAAATGCTGTCGACCGAATTATCGGGCAAATCGATATCGAAGGCAGATGTTTGCAAAGGCCGTACCCGTTTCACCACATCGGCAGGCTGAGCGGAAGTTGCGACCTTTAACATCGATGCCGAATTGTCGGCGCCGATAATCACACGGTTGGGCTTTTCAGCCAACAGCGGCCAAAAACGTCCGGCCCCGCATGGCAGGTCCAACACCAGGCCGGGTTCGCCAGCCATGGCCAGCGCACCGCGCGCCAGTTGCTCGTCGCGCTTGTGGGACAACCGGCGAGCCAGATTGTCCTGATGTTTGAGCAAATAATTCTGCGCGTGCTGATCGTCGTACTTTTCAGAAAAATCGAGCTTGATCGGGGTAGGCATCAACGGATCTCCAGTAGCTGATGCCTACAACCTTAAGCAGCAAACTGTGATCAACAGGTCAACTCGTTGTGAAAATCTTGTCCTGTCCAATCTCATACATTTCAAGACTTTACAGACACAAGCAGTGGCATGGGGCCATCTTCGCCGAAAAACGCGGTGCCTGCCACAGGACAGTGGCAGGGTGTACGGTCAAGGGTTGACCTGGCTCAACTCGACGTGAAAACGGCAGCCGTTAGGCTCCATGTTACTCAGGCTGACACTCCAGCCCTGGCTTTCGCAGATCCGTTGCACCAGCGACAGGCCAAGGCCCAGGCCTTCACCGCGTTTTTCGCTACCGCGTACGAAAGGCTCGAACATCGCTTCACGCTTGTCTTCAGGAATACCCACGCCGGAGTCTTCCACCACAAAACCGCTGGGTTCGAGGGTCAAGCGGATAAACCCGTGTTCGGTGTAATGCAGGGCGTTGCGCAGCAGGTTGCCCATCACCGCGTGCAAGAACGTGGTGTTGTAGCGGGTATCCAGCGGCGTACCCGGCTGGTAAATCAGTTCAAGGCCCTTTTGCTTAACAGGCTCGCGCCAGATGCCGAGCAAGTCCTCTGCCACCTGCGTCAACGTGACCTGGGCCGACATCGCCGAATCATCGTGTTTGGCGCGGGCCAGCATCAGGAACGTTTGCACCAGTTCACGCATCTCTTCGCAGGCACGGGCAATCCGTTCGACTTGGTTACGCCCGCGCTGATCAATCGCCGGGTTTTCCAGCAGCAGTTCGCACGAACTGGCCAGCACCATCAACGGCGTGCGCAATTCGTGGCTGACGTCACTGGTAAACAATTGCTCGCGAGACAACGCCTGGCGCAAGCGGCCCAGCGTGGCGTCGAAGGCCACCGCCAGTTCGCCGACTTCATCGGCCGCGTAATCCGGTGCCAGCGGCGGCGCCAGCCCCAGCAACTGGTCGCGATGACGCACCTGGCGGGCCAGGCGCACGACCGGAGCCATCACCTTGCGCGCAAGCACCCAACCGAGGAACACCGCCAGCGCCAAGCTGAGCACGAAGCCCACCAGCACCACGGCAAACAGAACGCGCTCGCGCTCCTCGAAATCACTTTGGTCCTGCAACAGCACATAGCGCCGACCATCCACCACTTCGACCATGGCGTGGTACGACAGCGCCTCGCGAAACACTTCATGAAAGCCCGGTTCGAGGTGGCGCAGATCTTTGGGCAGCTCGAAATCGCCACGCCCGCCGCTGAAATAGAACAGTTGATCCGGCTCCGGGCGATGGCTCCAGTCCTCAACGCTGTCCATCAACAGCAGGCGTTGCAAGTCGCCACCGAGGCCCGCCGAGATCAGTTTTTCTTCCACCAGGTGCACGGTGGCAACGATGCCCATGGCGAACGCCCCCGCCACCAACGCACTCATCAAGGCAAAGGCGATGATGATCCGCTGGGCAAGGCTTTGCTTAAACTCCATCTCGACCCTCGGCCAGGCGATAACCCACACCGTGCACGGTTTGCAGCAGTGGTTTGGCAAAAGGCTTATCGATGACCTGGCGCAATTGGTGAACATGGCTGCGCAGGCTGTCACTGTCCGGGCAGTCATCGCCCCACAGCGCTTCCTCAAGAATTTCGCGACGCAGCACGTGCGGGCTCTTCTGCATCAACACCGCGAGCAGTTTCAGGCCCACCGGGTTGAGCTTGAGCAGGCGCCCTTCGCGGGTGACTTCGAGCGTATCAAGGTCGTAGGTCAAGTCGCCAACTTGCAGGGCACGGCGCCCGCCGCCTTGGGCACGGCGCAGCACCGCTTCGATGCGGGCGGCCAATTCCGACAAGGCAAACGGTTTCAGCAGGTAGTCATCAGCGCCGGACTTGAAGCCCTGCAGCCGGTCATCCAGTTGGTCGCGGGCGGTGAGCATGATCACCGGCGTGTCGCGGCGCGCGTCTTCACGCAGGCGTTTGCACAAGGTGTAGCCGTCAATGCCAGGCAGCATGATGTCGAGCACGATCAAGTCGTAATGCTCGGTGGCGGCCAGGTGCAGGCCCGACAAACCGTCCTGCGCACAGTCGACGGTGTAGCCTTTTAGCCCCAGGTAATCGGCCAGGTTGGCCAGAATATCGCGGTTGTCTTCAACCAATAAAATTCGCATGGGCAGTGTCTCCGTACGCGGTAGCCGCCGTGTTGGCTCGCGCAGCTTAAGGCCAAGCGGGGCTCAGGGATAGACCTCAAAGGCGCGCCGATACAGGTTTTCAACCAATCGTACAAACCAACAAGTTTTTCACTATAGCTTCACAAACTGACTACAGTGTCAGGCCGAAGATCACCGCCCATCGATATAAGGAACATGGACATGGGGTTTCTCAACACTGCGCCTATGCGCTTTCTACTGCTCGTCACCAGCACCTGGCTGGTTATTTTCCTGCTCACGCGCAGCGTGCTGCTCCTCACGCACCTGAACGAAGTAGACGGCAACCTGCTGCCGGTGTTTGGCGTCGGCTTGCTGTATGACCTGGGTTTTTTGGCCTATGCAGCGTTGCCGCTGGGCCTGTATTTGCTGCTATGCCCGCCCGCGTTGTGGCGCCGCACTGGCCATCGCTGGTTCCTGCAAGCGGTACTCACCGTCAGCCTGTTTGCGATGCTGTTTACCTCGGTGGCCGAATGGCTGTTCTGGGATGAGTTCGGCGTGCGCTTCAACTTTATTGCCGTCGACTACCTGGTGTACTCCAATGAGGTGCTGAACAACCTGCTGGAGTCGTACCCGATCGGCAAACTGCTGAGCCTGCTGGCGATGCTCGCGATTGTCTTGAGCCTGGCCTTGCGCAAGCCTTTTAATGCCGCGATGAGCGCGCCGTTGCCGCCGCTGCGTGGTCGCCTGTTGAGCGCCCTGAGCCTGCTGGTGGTCGCTGGCCTCAGCCTGCAACTGATCAGCCAGGACAGCCCGCGTGCCCAAGGCGGTAACGCCTACAAAAACGAACTGGCAAGCAACGGCCCGTATCAGTTTTTCGCGGCCTTCCGCAACAACGAGCTCGACTACACGCAGTTTTACAAAAGCCTGCCGGACGCGGTGGTCGCCAAGCAAATACGCGCTGAACTCAGCGAACCGAATGCTCGTTTCATCGGCACAGACCCGTTGGACATTCGCCGCGCCATTGATAACCCGGGCACGCTGCGCACACCCAACATCGTGCTGGTGACCATCGAAAGTTTCAGCGCCAAATACATGGGCAGCAATGGCGACGGGCGCAACCTCACGCCCAACCTAGACGCCCTGCGCAAACAGAGCCTGTACTTCAATAACTTCTATGCCACCGGCACCCGCACGGACCGAGGCCTGGAGGCGATTACGCTGGCGATTCCGCCCACGCCTGGCCGCTCAATCGTCAAGCGCATTGGCCGTGAAAGCGGTTTCGCCAGCCTCGGCCAACAACTCGGCGCCATCGGCTACGACAGCGTGTTCGTCTACGGCGGGCGCGGCTACTTCGACAACATGAACGCGTTTTTCAGCGGTAACGGTTACCGGGTCGTAGACCAGAGCAGCGTGCCTGAAGCAGAAATCTCCTTCAAAAACGCGTGGGGCATGGCCGATGAAGACCTTTACCGGCAAACCCTGAAACTGGCCGACGCTGATTACGCCAAGCAACAGCCGTTCTTGTTGCAACTGATGACCACCTCCAACCATCGCCCTTACACCTACCCGGACGGGCGCATCGATATAAAGTCCGGCAATGGCCGTGATGGCGCGGTGAAATACACCGACCACGCGATCGGCGAGTTCCTTGACGCAGCACGCCAGAAGCCGTGGTTCGATAAGACGATTTTCGTGTTTGTCGCCGACCACACCGCCGGCAGCGCGGGCAAGGAAGACCTGCCAATCGAGAACTACCAGATCCCGCTGTTCATCTACGCACCCAAGCTGATCGATGCGCGTGAAAGCGCGCAACTGGCCAGCCAGATCGACCTTGCGCCGACCTTGCTGGGCCTGATCAACCTGAGCTACGAGTCGACCTTCTTTGGCCGCAACCTGTTGCAAGACAACCCGCTGCCACCGCGCGTGGTAGTCGGCAACTACCAGCACCTGGGGTTGTTTGACGGTAACGATCTGGCGATTCTCAGCCCGCGCCAGGGCCTGCGTCGCCACGACCAAGCCTTGGGTGAAAGCCAGGAGCGACGGGTGGACAGCGATGACCCGTTGATCCAACGCGCAATTACCTACTACCAGGCCGCCAGCTATGGCTTCAAGCAACAGTTGCTGAGCTGGAAAGGCACAAAGGCCGCGGTGCCACAACTGAGCGAACGCTAAGGCCGCAGCCAGACGGCGCATAAAAAACCCCGCCTGCATCACTGCAGGCGGGGTTTTTCAGTGCTGGGTAAGGCTGGCTTACATCATGCCGCCCATGCCACCCATGCCGCCCATGTCTGGCATACCGCCGCCAGCCGAGCCTTCGGCCTTAGGCTTGTCGGCAATCGCAGCTTCGGTGGTCAGGATCAGGCCACCGATGGAGGCTGCAGCTTGCAGCGCGGAACGGGTCACCTTGGTAGGGTCCAGGATGCCCATTTCGATCATGTCGCCGTAGACGCCAGTCGCAGCGTTGTAACCGTAGTTACCTTTGCCGTTCTTGACTTCGTTGACCACAACGCTCGGCTCGTCGCCGGAGTTGGCAGCGATCTGACGCAGCGGTGCTTCAACAGCACGGCGCAGCACAGCGATACCAACGTCTTGATCGGCGTTGTCGCCTTTCAGACCGGTCAGGGCTTCCAGAGCACGGATCAGCGCAACGCCGCCGCCAGGTACCACGCCTTCTTCAACGGCTGCACGGGTTGCGTGCAGGGCGTCTTCAACGCGGGCCTTTTTCTCTTTCATTTCAACTTCAGAGCCAGCGCCAACCTTGATCACTGCAACGCCGCCGGACAGCTTGGCCAGACGCTCTTGCAGTTTTTCACGGTCGTAGTCGGACGACGTTTCGGCAACCTGGGCACGGATCTGAGTGATGCGAGCCTGGATGTCCTGCTCTACGCCAGCACCGTCAACGATGATGGTGTTTTCTTTGGAGATGGTCACGCGCTTGGCACTGCCCAGGTTTTCCAGGGTGGCGCTTTCCAGGCTCAGGCCGATCTCTTCGGAGATGACGGTACCGCCGGTCAGAACAGCGATGTCCTGCAGCATGGCCTTGCGACGGTCGCCGAAGCCTGGAGCCTTGACGGCTGCGACTTTAACGATGCCACGCATGTTGTTCACAACCAGCGTCGCCAGGGCTTCGCCTTCAACGTCTTCGGAAACGATCAGCAGTGGGCGGCCGGCTTTGGCAACGGCTTCCAGCACTGGCAGCATTTCGCGGATGTTCGAGATTTTTTTGTCGACCAGCAGGATCAGCGGGCTGTCCAGCTCGGCAACCATGGTCTCTGGCTTGTTGACGAAGTACGGGGACAGGTAGCCACGGTCGAACTGCATGCCTTCTACAACCGACAGTTCGTTTTCCAGGCCAGAGCCTTCTTCAACGGTGATCACGCCTTCTTTACCGACTTTTTCCATGGCTTCGGCAATGATGTCGCCGATGGAGCTGTCGGAGTTGGCAGAGATGGTGCCTACCTGAGCGATGGCCTTGGTGTCAGCGCATGGCTTGGACAGGTTTTTCAGCTCGGCAACAACGGCGATGGTCGCCTTGTCGATGCCGCGTTTCAGGTCCATCGGGTTCATGCCGGCAGCGACGGCTTTGTAGCCTTCGTTGACGATAGCCTGAGCCAGAACGGTAGCGGTGGTGGTGCCGTCGCCTGCGTCATCGTTGGCACGGGAGGCAACGTCTTTGACCAACTGCGCGCCCATGTTCTCGAAACGGTCTTCCAGTTCGATTTCTTTGGCTACCGAAACGCCGTCCTTGGTGATGGTCGGAGCGCCGAAGCTCTTCTCGATGATCACGTTACGGCCTTTTGGGCCCAGGGTCGCTTTTACTGCGTCAGCCAGGACGTTAACACCGGTGAGCATTTTTTTACGGGCGGAGTCGCCGAATTTAACTTCTTTAGCAGCCATGATCGATAATCCTTAAATACTTTGGAGTAACGGGAAAATGAGCGGGAAAATCAGCCTTCCAGAACAGCGAGAATCTCGTTCTCAGCCATTACCAGCAGGTCTTCGCCGTCGATTTTCACCGTGTTGCTGCCGGAGTAAGGGCCAAATACAACCTTGTCACCGACTTTAACGGCCAGTGCACGCACTTCACCGTTTTCCAGAGTCTTGCCTGGGCCTGCAGCGACGATCACACCGTGGTTGGCTTTTTCAGCAGCCGAACCTGGCAGAACGATACCGCCAGCGGTTTTCTTTTCTTCTTCGCTGCGACGGATAACGACGCGGTCGTGCAGAGGACGAAGCTTGCTCATTGTCGATCTCTCCTAATTGTGTTTTTCATCGGCCGGTATCAGTACCGGCGGGTTGTAATCCGGCGGTGCCGGTCGCGCTTCGCCAAGCGAAACGCGGAAGTCTGTCTGGTGTCGCCACCAGAAACCTTGCGGTGACCGTTACATAAGGGCGTATGCGCCTATTACAAGGGGCCGCGGCGTAAATTTTTTATGTTTTGCGGTGGTTAAAAGCAACACGACACCCGAAGGTGCCGTGCCAGTAAGCGGGTTATTTGCTGTCGCGGTGTTCGAACTCGCCTTCGATCACATCACCTTCACGCCCCAGCGGCTGGCGCGGCGCGGGGCCACCGCGCGGTTGCAGGTCGTCGGCAAACGCACGCTGGCGAATCGCAGCCTCTTCGGCGCGTTTACGCATCTTGTTCGCCAGCACTTTGCGCGTGATCGGCAGCAGCATGACCAAACCGACAACGTCGCTGACAAAGCCCGGCAGAATCAACAGGCCGCCCGCCAAAGCCATCATCAGGCCTTCAAGCATGGTCTGGGCGGGCAGTTCGCCGCGGTTCAGGCTTTCACGCGCACGCAGCGCCGTGGCCAGTCCGGCGACACGCAGCACCAGAACGCCGAGCATCGAGCCGAGAATAATCAGCAGCAGCGCCGGGAAGAAGCCGATCGCGCTGCTGACTTTGACGAATACGAACAGCTCCAACACCGGGAACAGCAGAAAGAGCAATAAAAAAGGGCGCATCAAATGGTTCCTCAACGCAAGAATGCCTTGCCAGTCCACCTTAGATGACGTCGCCATTTCGTGAATTCAAGCGTTGGCGGCCTCTTTTTTCGGCCATGCCTCGGCGTGAGCCAATGAAACCAGGGCCTCGCGTACTTGTGTCGGCGTATTGCAAGGCGCGGCAAACGGCAGCCAATGCAAGGATTGATCGATACGCAGGTGCATGCCTTCGCTGTCGATACCGGCCAATTGAGCAGGTTCGCGGGCAGGCAAGCCCGTCAGCGCGACGTAATGCGCGATGGCCTTGGCGTGGTCGCTGTTCATGTGTTCGATCATGCTGCGCTCGGCCTTGCCGGCAAACGGGTTGGCCAACGTTAGCTGGTCGACCCAGTGAATCGCGCCGAAACCGCCGATATAACGATGACGTACCGGTTTGAGCACCCAAAAGTCGAAATCGTGGGCCTTGTGATAGTTGGCCGAATCGGGGAAGTAGCGGTAATAACGCTCGGCAGCCGCTTCAATCGCGCCCGCGTCCTCGAGTTTTTCGGCTTCGGCCAGGTAGGTCAGGCGCCCCACCGCTTGCACATCATCAGCCTCGCGCTCACCCACCAGCAGCGAACATTTGGGGTCTTTTTGCAGGTTGTGGGTGTGTTGTGCGATGCGACTGATCAGGATAATCGGGCGGCCCTGATCGTCGAGGCAATACGGCACCACCGACCCGAAGGGAAACCCCGGCATGGCTTTGGACAGTGTGGAGAGAGCCCCACGGTATTCCCTGAGCAGCAGCTCTCGGGCGTTTTTGGCAACGTGCGCGCTCAACGTATGACTCCTTGGGTATTGCACCGCCCATAGCCTGGGATGTCTATGGGAATCAATCTCAACACAAGGTAATCAATAAGCGCGCAGGTTGCCAGCGGCGGCCCGCGAGGTTTTTGTCGGGTTTTATTACCAAGCCACGCCAAAGCCTGCGGTGTAGCGCGTCTTGCTCAAATTGCTTTGCGAGTCGCCACTGATAATGTCGCGTTCCGCCTTGAGGTTGAGTGACGCCCACTCGGTGACCTTGTAGCGCAGGCCCATTTCCGCATCCAGGGAGTAATCAGCCGGCCCGGCGAGTGGTTTGCCCACTTCACCGTTAGTGAAGAACTCGACCTTCTTGCCGATCAGGTAGCGGTTGTAGTTCCACTTCATGGCCAGCGAGTAGAAGTTGGTCTTGCGGTCATCGCTGTATTGGTAATCGGTGCGGTTGACCAGCGAGCCGAGGGAGAACGCGCCCAGCTCATCATCCCAGAACTGGTAGCCCGGGCCGGTACCGACGGTGCGCTGGCGAGACAGGTCTTCAACCTTGTCGCGCTTGTAGGTCAAGCGGCCTTGCCAGAACCAATGTTCGGTAAGGAAGCGGTCCAGGTCATATTCCAGTGCCCAGTTGTCAGTCGTGGTCACATCATCCTGAAACTCGCGGTTGTACTCGCCCTGGCCGGTATGCCGCCATTGGCCGTGGCGCGCGGTGGTTTTGAAGTCGACATCGTAATCATTGGTGTCTTTATCGGCGCGCTTGTAGTCCAGCGCCATGTCGACATTGCCCTTCCACACCAAATCTTCAATAACCGGCTTGGGCTTGAGGATTTGCTGGATGCTCGCCAACTCCACAGTCTTGGGCGCCTCGCCATTGGCCAGCACTACTTTGCCGTCATCTGCAGGTTTCAGCGATTTAGCCTTTTCGCCGGAATAAGCGTCCTGTCGAACCAGTAACTCCTGGTCGCTTTCGAGGGTTTTGACCTGCTTCCAATCCACCGGAATTGCCCCGGCGTAATCGGTCTGGATCAGCAGTTTGCCACCGTCGAAGACCTTGATCTTGCCGGTCAGGCGGTCACCGTTCTTCAACCAGACGGTGTCAGCCATCAAAGGCGTGGAGGCACTGAAAACAGCAAGGCACAACAGGGTTCTGGACAACATAAGCGTATTCGGGGCTCAAGTTTGACAAAAAGGGCAGCATTATCGTGTTAGATAACGTCTTAGCAACCACTGACTCAGGTATTTGTATTCGGTTCACTGCTCAGGCGCCTATTTACAGACGTTTCTTACAAATACGCAGACAATTTCAACGGACATACCCACAGTGAAGCAACCCGCAGAAACCCCGCAAAGCCCTGCCGACATCCGCCGCACCGCGCTCTACCTGACCCTGGCGCAAGTGCCCGCTGGTTGCGTGGTGAGCTACGGTGAGCTGGCGCATCTTGCGGGGCTCGGCCGCGCCGCTCGCTGGGTCGGACGTACGCTGAGCCAACTGCCCAAGGACACCCGCTTGCCCTGGCATCGGGTGCTGGGTGCCGGTGGTCGGATAAGTTTACCGGTGGGCAGTGCCTCAGGCGACGAGCAACGTGCGCGTTTACGCGGCGAAGGTGTCAGTATCCTGAACAATCGCGTTGATATTCAGCGTCATGGCTGGCGCCCGGTAGAGCACAGCGGTTAGAGTGCGCGCTTTGTTTCCGCAAACCTGAGGCAGACTCCAGCCCATGCCCCGTAAAACCTGGCGCGCCGCGCTCGCCGCCTATGCCAGCCCCTCGACGTTGGTCCTGTTGTTGCTCGGCTTCGCCGCCGGCTTGCCTTACATGTTGGTGTTCTCGACGCTTTCGGTGTGGTTGCGTGAGGCCGGTGTGGCCCGCGAGACCATCGGCTATGCGAGCCTGATCGGTTTGGCCTACGCCTTTAAATGGGTCTGGTCGCCGCTGCTCGACCAATGGCGCCTGCCGCTGCTCGGTAAACTCGGACGCCGTCGTTCCTGGCTGGTACTTGCCCAGACGCTGGTGATCCTCGGGTTGATCGGCATGGGGTTCTGCGACCCGCAAAAACACCTGTCCTGGCTGATCGCCATTGCCGTCATTGTCGCGTTCGCTTCGGCCACGCAAGACATCGCGGTGGACGCCTATCGCCTGGAAATCGCCGACGACAGCCGCCAGGCTGCACTCGCCGCCAGCTATATGTCCGGCTATCGCATTGCCGCACTGCTGGCCACGGCCGGCGCACTGTTTTTTGCCGAAGGCTTCGGCTCGACCGGTTTCAACTATAAACACTCGGCGTGGACCGGCACTTACGTGCTGTTCGGCCTGCTGATGATTCCGGCGCTGTTGACCACCCTGTTCATGCGCGAACCAAATGTGCCACTGCGCACCCAACTGCAGGCCGGTCGCTACACCTTTGTGCATCAACTGGTTTCGGTGTTTGTGCTGATCGTGCTGCTGGTATCGGTCCCGGCGATGTTCACCCAGTTGTACAACACTGATTTCGCCAGCGTGCTGTTCCATGGTGTCAGCCTGTGGGAATTGCTGATGGAAGATCGCGCCTTCCTGCGCGCCATCCTCTATATCATCCTCACCGCGCTATGCCTGTCGGCCATGGGCCGTCGGGGCTTGGCGCCGGTGTTAACGCCGGTCAACGACTTTATACTGCGCTACCGCTGGCAAGCGTTGCTGCTGCTTGGGCTGATTGCCACCTATCGCATGTCCGACACGGTGATGGGCGTGATGGCCAACGTGTTCTATATCGACCAGGGTTTTACCAAGGACCAGATTGCCGGGGTCAGCAAGATCTTCGGCCTGATCATGACCCTGCTCGGCGCCGGTATGGGCGGCCTGCTGATTGTGCGGTTCGGCATTTTGCCGATTCTGTTTATCGGCGGCATCGCCTCGGCCGGCACCAACTTGTTGTTCGTGATGCTCGCCGACATGGGCCCCGATCTGCAGATGCTGATCTTCACTATTTCCCTGGATAACTTCAGCTCGGGCCTGGCCACTTCGGCGTTTGTCGCCTACTTGTCGAGCCTGACCAACCTCAAGTTTTCCGCGACCCAATATGCACTGCTCAGCTCGATCATGCTGCTGCTGCCACGCCTGATAGGTGGGTATTCGGGCGTGATGGTAGAGAAGTTCGGTTACCACAATTTCTTCCTGATCACCTGCTTGCTCGGGCTGCCGACGTTGTTTCTGATTGCCTTGCACTGGTTTCAGGAAAACCGCCGAATTCGACTGAATCCGCCTGAGGAAGACTGACACCCCGCAGTCAATGTGGGGGCCAGCTCCCACACAGCCCTGTGCATTCTGATGCCTGTACTCCGGCAGCCAGCGCCCGTACAATCCCAAGTCATTTCAAGTTCAAGCAACCGACAACGGCCTACCATGCGTACCAGTCAATATTTGCTCGCCACACAGAAAGAAACGCCTTCCGACGCGGTCGTCATCAGCCACCAGCTGATGCTGCGCGCCGGCATGATCCGCAAACTCGCCTCCGGCCTGTACACCTGGCTGCCCATGGGCTTGAAGGTGATGCGCAAGGTCGAAGCGATCGTTCGCGAAGAGATGAACGCCGCCGGCTCTCTGGAAGTGTTGATGCCGAGCACCCAACCGGCTGAGCTGTGGCAGGAATCCGGGCGCTGGGAAGAGTACGGCCCCGAGTTGCTGCGCTTCAAGGATCGTCATGGCCGCGATTTCTGCGCCGGCCCGACCCATGAAGAAGTCATCACCGACCTGATGCGCAACGAGCTGAGCAGCTACAAACAGTTGCCGCTGAACCTGTATCAGATCCAGACCAAATTCCGTGACGAAATCCGCCCACGCTTCGGTTTGATGCGCGGCCGCGAATTCATCATGAAGGACGCCTATTCGTTCCACGCCGACCAGGCGTCCTTGCAGGTCACTTATGACCGCATGCACCAGGCCTACTGCAACGTGTTTACGCGCCTGGGCCTGAAATTCCGCCCGGTTGAAGCGGACAACGGCTCCATCGGCGGTGCCGGCTCCCACGAATTCCACGTGCTGGCAGAATCCGGCGAAGACGACATCGTGTTCAGCAACGGTTCCGACTACGCGGCCAACATCGAGAAAGCCGAAGCGGTGCCACGCGAAACGTCGCGCCCGGCGCCGTCTGAAGAACTGCGCCTGGTAGACACGCCAGAGACCAAGACCATCGCGGCCCTGGTGGAAAAATTCAATCTGCCGATTGAAAAGACCATCAAGACCCTGATCGTTCGCGCCGAGGAAGAAGGCAAGCTGATCGCCCTGGTGATCCGTGGTGACCACGAACTCAACGAAATCAAAGCCGCCCAGCAGCCAGGCGTGGCCAGCCCGCTGGTAATGGCCAGCGATGCCGAACTGCGCGACGCCATCGGCGCCGGTGCCGGTTCGCTCGGCCCGCTGAACCTGCCGTTGCCGATCATCATAGACCGCTCGGTCGAGCTGATGAGCGACTTCGGTATCGGCGCGAACATCGACGACAAGCATTACTTTGGCGTGAACTGGGAGCGCGACCTGCCGGTTCCGACCGTGGCCGACCTGCGTAACGTCGTGGCCGGTGACCCTAGCCCGGACGGCAAAGGCACCCTGGAAATCAAGCGCGGCATTGAAGTCGGGCACATCTTCCAGTTGGGCAACAAGTACAGCCAGGCGATGAATTGCAAAGTGCTGGGCGAGAACGGCAAGCCGGTCATCCTCGAAATGGGCTGCTACGGCATTGGCGTATCGCGCGTGGTTGCCGCTGCCATCGAGCAGAACAACGATGAGAACGGCATCATCTGGAGCGACACCCTGGCGCCGTTCCAAATCGCCCTGGTGCCGCTGCGCTATGAAACCGAGCAAGTGCGCGAAGCCACCGACAAGCTGTATGTCGAACTGACGGCGGCCGGTTTTGAAGTGCTGCTGGATGACCGCGACAAGAAAACCAGCCCGGGCATCAAGTTCGCCGACATGGAACTGATTGGCATCCCGCACCGGATCGTGGTCAGTGACCGTGGCCTGGCCGATGGCAACCTGGAATACAAGAGCCGGACCGAAGCCAGCGCCCAACCGTTGCCGGTGGCTGACGTGCTGTCTTTCCTTCAGGCGCGTATTCGTCGCTGAAAACCAGATCAAGAGAAGTCATGTTCAAGCGAAACACCAGAGCCCTGGGGGGCGCCGCCTTGTGCGGCGCCCTGCTCGTCAGCGGCTGCGCCAACCAGATGTCGCAACGCAGTGAGCACGAGGAGCGGGTCGAGCGTAAATTGCTCGATCACAGCCTGCAGATAGATGTAGGTGAACCCAAAGTGCTGGAGCTGCCGCAACGTCGGGTGCGTATTCACGAACAGAAGACCTTTGAGGTCACCGAATTCGACGTCACCCGCCGTTACGATCGCTACACGCCCTACCAACCGTGGCGCAAAGTCTATGAGATGCCGCTGGGCGCGGTCGCATTGGTGGCGGGCGCAGGAGCCAACGTGGCGAATATCTTCGCCCTCGGCAACCTGCCCACCAGCATGACCCACGACTGGCTGAGCTACGGCGTGGACGGCATCAACCCGTTCATGAACGTGCAATCCCACGGCCGTGCGCAACAGAACCTGGCGGGCATCGATGAAGTCCAGCGCGACAAGCGTGTGGAGTATTCGAGCCTGCCCTGGAGCGAACGCCCGGTACAGGTCACTGCCGGCAAGCAGACCCATGAGCTGACCACCGACCGTAACGGCGTTCTGCGCCTTAACCTGTTGGACAGCCCGTTCGCCGAACAAGACCTGAACCGCGTCAGCACGCTGAAAATAAGCGTGGAAGATGGCCAGGACGATGTGCACACAGACTCAACCCTGGCGATCAGCAACACCCTGCGCGGCAAGTTGCTGGAGGCCCACGGGCTGATCTACGACGACTTGGAAGACGACGAAGTCAACCAGTGGGTCCACAGGGTCAAGCGCCTGGCGGAGTTGGGTCTGGAGGAAGAAGCCAGTGAACTGGAACAAAGCCTGATCGAACTGACCCGCAATGATCCCGAGTTGCAGCAGGAATTCCTGCAAGCACTGACCAAGGATGCAGGGCGATTGGTAGCGGATCCCGGCGCACGCTGAGTTTTCAAGCCGAGTAAAAATCCAACTGTGGGAGTGGGCTCCCACATCTTTGGCTTGCGGTTTTTACCAGGAGAACTCGAGCTGCTCGTTACCGTTGCTGAGGTCCAGCAACCTGACCCCAATCCCCAACAACCGAACCGGTTTCCCGCCGCGATTGAACGCCTGGGTCAACAGCTGTTGATAACTTTCCAAGTCGCGCCCTGCCCCGGCCTGCTCCAGCGTGGTTTGGGTAAAGTCATGAAACTTCACTTTGACGAACGGTTTGCCTGCGCGATAACTGCTGTCGATGCGCGCTATGCGCCCGGCGAGGGTTTCCATCAGTTCGGGCAATTTTGCCAGGCAGCTTGAGAGGTCCGGCAGGTCCACATCGTAGGTATTTTCGACACTGATGGATTGCCGGCGGCTGTCGTTCTGCACCACGCGGTCATCAATCCCACGCGCCAGGCTCCAAAGCCGTTCGCCAAAACTGCCGAACTCGCGCACCAGCGCCAGCTTGTTCCATTCGCGCAGTTGCAGGCAGTCTTCAATGCCCAGGCGCGCAAGCTTATCGGCGGTGACCTTGCCGACGCCATGCAACTTCTTCACCGGCAACTGCGAGACGAAATCTTCGATCTGATCGGGGGTGATCACAAACAGGCCGTTGGGCTTTTTCCAGTCGCTGGCGATTTTGGCCAGAAACTTGTTCGGCGCCACACCCGCAGACACGGTGATATGCAACTGGTTGGAGACCCGACGGCGAATGTCTTGGGCAATACGCGTGGCACTGCCCCCAAAATGCGGGCTGTCAGAGACATCCAGGTACGCTTCGTCCAGCGACAACGGTTCGATCAGGTCGGTGTAGTCGCGAAAGATCGCCTGGATTTCCTTCGACGCTTCTTTATAAGCATCCATGCGCGGCTTGACGATGGTCAGGTCCGGGCACAGCTTCAAAGCGTGGCGTGAAGACATGGCCGAACGCACCCCGTAGGCTCGCGCCTCGTAGTTGCAGGTAGCGATCACGCCTCTGCGATCCGCCGAGCCGCCAACCGCCAATGGTTTTTGCGCCAGGTTGGGGTCGTCGCGCATCTCGATGGCGGCGTAGAAGCAATCACAGTCGACGTGGATGATTTTGCGCTGCGTCATATAAACGGGGGGTGTAATCCTACGGGCAGCCAGTATCGCACTCACCCCTGTATATAGCACCAGTAGTTTGAATCTTCCGTTTCAGCGGTAGGAAAACTCGCCGATGGATTTATTTTTTCAATCGAATTTAGCTTACCGATAGAGCTGAAACCCTCGGCCCGACTGGCCCTGCACCACTTCAAGGGCTACTTTTCGGCGCTAACCGATTGAACCACAAGCGCTTTTCTTCAATTCACAGGTTGACACACCTGCGTTCCTCTGTAGAATGCCGACACACAGACGCGGGATGGAGCAGTCTGGTAGCTCGTCGGGCTCATAACCCGAAGGTCGTCGGTTCAAATCCGGCTCCCGCAACCAAACATCAAAAAAGGCTACTCGAAAGAGTGGCCCTTTTTGTGCGCGTGTATTTTGTACCTGCATGAAAATTGTAAGACAAAAAAATCTTTGCGTGTCCCGCACTTACCGCGCGCAGCCGTCACCAAACGGCTAATTCACACTTATTTGACCTATTCGCCCATTAACGGTTGACACCCTGCCGTTGCGCTGTAGAATGCCGCCCACAGACGCGGGATGGAGCAGTCTGGTAGCTCGTCGGGCTCATAACCCGAAGGTCGTCGGTTCAAATCCGGCTCCCGCAACCAAACATCAAAAAAGGCTACTCGAAAGAGTGGCCTTTTTTGTATCTGATGAAAAAGTTCTTCTGAAACAATGGCATGGCATCTTTCATGAAACCGTATGCGGTTTGTAGAGTCCATGTCATTGCAAGCTATGCTCAATACTCAAGCGCTACCCTCTACGACCAATGGCCGCTGTCGCCCCACCCGGCGATAAGCGTTAATATTTGTAATTATTTTGTCCATAGGGATTGGTAACTTGGCTGGATACCTCCATCCTGTCGCGCACAATCCACGAGGTGATTGATGCGCGCCAACTCGTCTGAACCACAAGACACTGTCACAGCGACACAACCGATCACTCCCACCCGTTTGCGTTGGCTGGATCTGTTGAGCAAGTATCGTCAGCCCATCGGGCTGGGCGTTACCCTGTTGCTGTTCGCAATAGCCCTGATCGCCTGTCGACATTTGCTCCTGGAGCTGGACCTCTACGCCCTCCACGACTCGATACTGGAAGTGCCCAAGCCCGCCCTGCTGGGTGCGTTTGGCGCGGCCGTCGCAGGTTTTATCATTCTGTTGGGTTATGAATTCTCCGGCGCGCGCTACGCCGGGGTAAAACTGCCTGCCAAGACCCTGGCCCTGGGTGGCTTCACCGCCTTTGCCATCGGCAATGCCATCGGCCTGTCGATGCTCTCGGGCGGTTCGGTGCGCTACCGTTTATATGCACGCCATGGCATCGGCGCTTCGGAAGTGGCGCACATGACCGTGTTCGCCAGCCTGGCCCTTGGCACTGCCCTGCCGCCGCTGGCCGCCTTGGCCACGCTGAGCAACCTGCCGGCTGCATCGACTTACCTGCATTTATCGCAAGGTTTGCTCGGTGGCATTGCGGGTGCAGTGCTGCTGTTGTCGGCCGCGCTGTGCATCGGCATCTATCGTCGCCGCTTGCCGGAACAACCCTACCCGGACAACCTGCTGGTCAAGGCTGGGCGTCGCACCCTGCGCCTGCCCGGCCGCCGCCTGACCTTCCTGCAACTGATCATCACCGCGCTGGACGTCGCCGCTGCCGCCACCGTCCTTTATATGCTGCTGCCCGAAGCGCCGCCGTTCGGCCCGTTCCTGCTGGTGTACCTGCTGGCACTGGCCGCAGGCGTACTCAGCCATGTACCGGGCGGCGTGGGTGTGTTTGAAGCGATTCTGCTGGCGGCATTTGCCGACAAGCTCGGTGCTGCGCCGTTGGCTGCCGCCCTGCTGCTGTACCGGATGATCTACGTGGTGCTGCCGCTGCTGATCGCCTGCGTGTTCCTGCTGGTCAACGAAGCTCAGCGCCTGTTCCAGACCCAGCAAAGCCTGCGGGTTGCCTCCGGCCTGGCCGCGCCGGTGCTGGCCGTGCTGGTTTTTTTGTCAGGCGTGGTTCTGCTGTTTTCCGGGGCCACGCCAGAAATCGACTCACGCCTGGAAAACATCGGCTTCCTGATTCCCCACCGCCTGATTGATGCCTCGCACTTTGGTGCCAGCCTGATCGGCGTGTTGTCCCTGCTGCTCGCTCAAGGCCTGCGTCGACGCTTGTCGGCTGCCTGGATGCTGACCATGGTGCTGCTGCTGACCGGCGCCCTGCTGTCGTTGCTCAAAGGCTTCGACTGGGAAGAAGCCAGCTTGATGATCATGACCGCGGTGTTGCTGGCGATCTTCCGTCGCTCGTTCTACCGCGCCAGCCGCCTGACCGAGCTGCCATTTTCGCCGCTGTACCTGGTGGCCAGCGTGTGTGTGCTGGGCGCTTCAATCTGGCTGCTGCTGTTCGCCTATCAAGACGTGCCGTACAGCCACCAACTGTGGTGGCAGTTCACCCTCGACGCCAACGCCCCACGTGGCTTGCGCTCATTGCTGGGTGCGGCGGTGCTGCTGGTGATTGTGTCGCTGACCTGGCTGCTGCGCACCGCACGCCCGATCATCCACTTGCCGACACCGGATGAACTGGCCCGCGCGACTAAAATTCTGATGGCCTCGTCCCAACCCGATGGCGGCCTGGCGCTGACCGGTGACAAGGCGCTGCTGTTTCACCCCAACGACGAAGCCTTCCTGATGTACGCGCGTCGCGGTCGCAGCCTGGTGGCGTTGTACGACCCGATTGGGCCAACGCAACCGCGCGCCGAAATGATCTGGCAGTTCCGCGACCTGTGCGACATCCATCACGCCCGCCCGGTGTTCTACCAGGTGCGCGCCGAGAACCTGCCGTACTACATGGACATCGGCCTCACCGCGATCAAGCTGGGCGAAGAAGCCCGCGTCGACCTGAAACGCTTTGACCTGGAAGCCAAGGGCAAAGAGATGAAGGACCTGCGCTACACCTGGAACCGCGGCACGCGGGACGGTCTGTCGCTGGAGATATTTGAGCCGGGCCATGCGCCGATGGATGAACTCAAAGTGATCTCGGATGCCTGGCTGACCGGCAAGAACGTGCGCGAAAAGGGCTTCTCCCTGGGCCGCTTCAGCGACGACTACCTCAAGCACTTTCGCATCGCTATCATTCGCTTCGAAGGGCGCACGGTGGCCTTCGCCAACCTGCTCGAGACCTACAACCACGACCTGGCCAGCCTCGACTTGATGCGTGCGCATCCTGACGCGCCAAAGCTGACCATGGAATTCATGATGGTCGGCCTGATTCAACATTATAAAAACCACGACTACGCCCGCTTCAGCCTCGGCATGGTGCCGTTGTCGGGCCTGCAACCGCGACGTGGCGCGCCACTGACCCAGCGTTTGGGTTCGATGGTGTTCCGCCGTGGCGAGCAACTGTATAACTTCCAAGGTTTGCGCCGCTTCAAAGACAAGTTCCAGCCTGACTGGGAACCCCGTTATATGGCCGTGCCCGCAGGACTTGATCCGCTGGTGGCACTGGCTGATACCGCCGCCCTGATTGCGGGCGGCTTGACTGGATTGGTGAAACGCTGATGATTCGACGCTCCTGGCGGTATGTCTTGGCCTTTGTGGTGCTGCTTGCGCTGATCTCGGCGGGGGGCTTTTGGTACATGAAGCGCCCTGCCGCGCAACCGGCTCTGGAGCAACTGCCCCAGGCCGACGGTTCTGTGATGACCCGCGTCACCCCGGCTGGCACTGCCAAAGCCCGCGTGGCGGTGGCCGTTATGGCCGATGAAACCCTCACCGACAGCCAACTGATCGCGCTGAGCCAAGGCGGCGCGGCGCAAATTGTTCAAGTGGTCCTGCCCAAAGATGACTGTGCGTTGCAGGAACAAGCCTTGCAAAGCGCGCTGGCCCAGCTCAAAGGCCCGGCGACGCTGGTCAGCGGCATCGGCCCTGGCGCGGCACTCGCCTGGCGCTGGCTGGCCACGCAGAACGACGACAAGGCCAACGCCATCTCTGTTGGCTTCGCGCTGGTGCAGGAAGGGTGCAAAGACCCGCTGCCGAAAACTGCCGCGCATGGCAATTGGCTGGTGGCGTGGAACGATAACCCTGACGATGAAAGCGCCAGTTTCGTACGCGACACACCGCGCGCGACCACCAGCATCAGCGACTACGACATTCACTACCCGCAAGTGCTGAACAACGAACTGCGCAAGCAGTTGGTCGGCTCGGACAATGGCGGCCTGGCGATTCCTGTGGTCGAAGTGCCGGCTGGCCAGGCCAAAGACACCGTCACGCTGTTCCTCTCCGGTGACGGCGGCTGGCGTGACCTGGACCGCGACGTGGCCGGTGAAATGGCCAAGATCGGCTACCCGGTGGTCGGCATCGACACCCTGCGCTATTACTGGCAGCACAAAACCCCGGAACAGAGTGCCAAGGACCTCACCGAACTGATGCAGCATTACCGTCAGAAGTGGGGCACCAAGCGCTTCGTGCTGACCGGTTATTCGTTCGGTGCCGACGTACTGCCGGCGATCTACAACCGCTTGCCGGAAAACGAACAGCAACGCGTCGATGCCATCATTCTGCTCGCGTTCGCACGCACCGGTAGCTTTGAAATCGAAGTCGAAGGCTGGTTGGGCAATGCCGGCAAAGAAGCCGCTACCGGCCCGGAAATGGCCAAGCTGCCGGCTGACAAAGTGGTGTGCATCTACGGTGCCGAAGAAGTCGACGAGAGTGGCTGCACCGACAAGACCGCTGTCGGTGAGGCGATGAAGCTGCCGGGCGGGCATCACTTTGATGAAAACTACCCGGCGCTGGCCAAGCGCTTGGTGGACATCATCGTGAAGCATCAGGCCAAGGATAAAACCGAGTAAGCCTGAGGTTTGCATCAATCAAAAATGTGGGAGGGACCCGGGTCCCTCCCACATTTGTTTTTGGGGTGTGGCCAATAACTAGCGCGGTTCGATGTGCGCAATCATCAGTTGCACGGTTTCCTGCCCACGAAACTCGTTCACGTCCAGCTTGTAGGCCAATTCAACCCAACGCACCGTCGGGTTGGGCCAGACCTCACGGTCCACGCCAAACGCAATGCCATCAAGCTTCACAGACCCGCACTCGCTCTTGAGCACCACTTTGAGGTGCCTCTCGCCTACCACACGCTGCTCCACCAACTGAAACACACCGTGAAACAGCGGCTCGGGGAAATGCTGCCCCCACGGCCCGGCATGTCGCAGTGCGCGCGCCAGCTCCAGATGAAATTCTTCCACCGCCAGCGTGCCATCGGTCAGCAAGCGCCCGGTGAGGTCTTCTTCACGCAGTTGCCGACGCACTTCGGCATCAAAGGCTTCGGCAAACAACGGGAAATTTGCTTCGGGCAACGTCAAACCCGCCGCCATCGCGTGGCCGCCGTATTTGGCGATCAGGTTAGGGTGCTGGCTTGCCACTACCGCCAACGCATCACGGATGTGAAAACCCTGCACGGAGCGCCCAGAGCCCTTGAGCAGGCCATCACCGGCATCCGCAAAGGCGATGGTCGGGCGGAAGTAACGCTCTTTCATGCGCGAGGCCAGAATACCGATCACGCCTTGGTGCCATTCCGGGTCGAACAGGCACAAGCCGTAAGGCATCGACTCCACCGGCAGGTCCTTGAGCTGGGCGAGCGCCTCGCGCTGCATGCCTTGTTCGATGGATTTGCGGTCCTGGTTCATGCCGTCAAGCTGCGCAGCCATCTCGCGTGCGGCCGCAACGTCAGTGGTGAGCAGGCACTCAATGCCCAGGCTCATATCATCCAGGCGCCCGGCGGCGTTGAGCCGTGGCCCCAGAATAAAACCGAGGTCGGTGGAGGTAATGCGCGCGTGGTCGCGCTTGGCCACTTCGAGAATCGCCTTGATGCCGGGCCGGGCGCGACCGGCGCGAATACGCTCAAGGCCTTGATAGACCAGAATGCGGTTGTTGGCGTCCAGCGGCACCACGTCGGCGACGCTGCCCAGCGCCACCAGGTCGAGCAGTTCACCGATGTTCGGCTGGGGCTTGCTGTCATACCAGCCCAGGCTGCGCAAACGCGCGCGCAAGGCCATCAGCACGTAAAAGATCACGCCGACACCGGCCAGCGCCTTGCTGGGGAACTCACAACCGGGCTGGTTCGGGTTGACGATGGCGTCTGCCGCCGGCAATTCATCGCCCGGCAAGTGGTGGTCGGTGACCAACACCTGCAACCCCGCCGCCTTGGCCGCCGCCACACCTTCGACGCTGGAAATGCCGTTGTCCACGGTGATCAGCAACTGCGGCTCACGCTGCAGTGCTACCGCGACAATTTCCGGGGTCAGGCCATAGCCGTACTCAAAGCGGTTCGGCACCAGGTAGTCGACATGCGCCGCGCCGAGCAAACGCAGGCCCAGTGTACCGACGGCGCTGGCAGTGGCACCGTCGGCGTCGAAGTCACCGACGATCAGGATGCGCTGGCGCTGCTCCAGGGCCGTCACCAACAGGTCCACCGCCGCATCGATGCCCTTGAGCTGCTGGTAGGGAATCAACCGCGCCAGGCTCTTGTCCAGCTCGGCTTCCGACTGCACCCCGCGCGCGGCGTAGAGACGGGTCAACAGCGGCGGCAATTCACCGAGAAACGGCAGTACAGCGGGCAACGGGCGAGGATCAATACGCATGGGACGTCGGGGAATTCTCTGTAGGGGAAAGGTAGGGTTTAAGCTGCAAGCTTCAAGCTTCAAGCTTCAAGCTTCAAGCTTCAAGCCTCAAGCCTCAAGCCTCAAGCCTCAAGCCTCAAGCCTCAAGCTGCAAGCTGCAAGCCTCAAGCCTCAAGCCTCAAGCCTCAAGCTGCAAGCTGCAAGCCTCAAGCTCGTAGCTTCAAGCTTGCAGCTTGCAGCTTATTAACTTGCAGCTGCGTCTATTCAGTCTCGCTCGCCGACCAGCCATTCCAGTTGCACTTCGTGCTGGCCACGGTCATCGGTGACGAAGAGTGTGCCTTCGCTGATCATCACGTCCCACTTGATAACGCGAGGCATGTCCTTGGCCAGGGTTTCGAGGATTTCCTGCGGCACAGCGGCGATGTGCACGTTTTTCAGGTTTTTGGCCACGGGCACTACTTTGCCTTCCCACACGCGCAGGCTGCCGTACGCCAGCAAACTGGTGCGTTCGGTACGGCGCGAACACCAGGTCAGGCGATCAGCGTCGGGCTGACCGACTTCGATCCAGTGCAAAACCCGATCATCCAGGCTTTTTTCCCACAAGGCCGGTTCGTCCACATCTGACAGGCCACGACCGAACGCCAACTGCTCGTTGTAAAACAGCGCGTAGGCCAGCAGACGCACTGTCATGCGCTCTTCGGTTTCGGAAGGGTGGCGGGCGATGGTCTGTTTGACGCTCTCGTACACCGAACGGTCGAGGTCGGTGAGGTTCAGTTCGAATTTGTAGGTCGTGGACGGCTGGGCCATGAACGGGCTTCTAGAGACAGGGAAAGGCGGCCAGTCTAACCGATGGCGGGGGCATTCAACGAATACTGCGCTGCATCATCCTTATACCTGTGTCACTCGCCTATGTTAAAAGGCTTCATACCACCGCCGTTCGTTTGATGAGGAACCTCATGTCGATTAATGCCAAACCACTTGCTGGCCTGAAAGTCGTCGAGCTGGGCACCCTGATCGCTGGCCCCTTTGCCTCACGCATCTGCGCCGAATTCGGCGCGCACGTGATCAAGGTCGAATCCCCGGACGGCGGCGACCCGCTGCGTAAATGGCGCAAGTTGTATGAAGGTACGTCGCTGTGGTGGTTTGTACAGGCACGCAACAAAAAGTCGCTGACGCTTAACCTCAAGCATCCGGACGGCCTGGCGATTCTTAAACAGTTGTTGGCAGACACCGACATTCTGATCGAAAACTTTCGCCCCGGCGTGCTGGAAAAGCTCGGTTTGAGCTGGGAAACCTTGCACGCACTCAACCCGAAGCTGGTGATGGTGCGCCTCTCTGGGTTTGGCCAGACCGGGCCGATGAAAGACCAGCCGGGCTTTGGCGCGGTGGGCGAGTCCATGGGCGGCTTGCGTTACATCACAGGATTCGCCGACCGCCCGCCGGTGCGCACGGGAATTTCCATCGGTGATTCGATTGCAGCGTTGTGGGCGGTGATCGGCGCGCTGATGGCGCTGCGTCATCGTGAAGTCAACGGCGGCCTCGGCCAAGTGGTGGATGTGGCGCTGTATGAGGCTATTTTCGCGATGATGGAAAGCATGATCCCGGAGTTTGACGTATTCGGATTTATTCGCGAGCGCACCGGCAACATCATGCCGGGTATTACGCCCTCCTCCATCCACACCAGTGCTGATGGCAAGCACGTACAAATCGGTGCCAACGGTGACGCGATCTTCAAGCGTTTCATGGTTGCGATCGGCCGTGAAGACTTGGCCAACGACGCGCAACTGGCCAGCAATGACGGACGTGACGCCCGCCGCGATGAGCTTTACGGCGTGATTGATCGCTGGGTCAATTCGCTGCCCTTGGACCACGTGGTTGAGCAGCTCAACAAAGCCGAAGTACCCGCCAGCCGCATTTACAGCGCCGAAGACATGCTGGGTGACCCGCAGTTTCTGGCGCGGGAGATGTTTCTTCAGGCCAAGCTACCGGGCGGCAAGGACTTCAAGATGCCCGGGATCGTGCCCAAACTCTCGGACACACCGGGCAGTTGTGAATGGGTTGGGCCGCAACTGGGCGAGCACAACAGCGTGCTGCTCAACGCGCTGGGTTACGACGCCGCAGCCATCAAGCGTCTGCGTGAGGATGGCGCGATCTGATGGCCAGTCCGCGCAGACGACGACTCCTTCATCTGTGCCTCGCCGGCGCGCTAGGCGCAATATTGCCGCTCTCGGCCCAGGCCGAAGACACGTTGATCTGGTTGCTGCGCGACCTGCCGCCCATCACCCTCTTTGAGGGGCCACACAAGGGCCAGGGCGCGCTGGACCAACTGCTATTGATGCTCACCGCGCGCCTGCCGGAATACCGCCACCAGGTAATGCACGTCAACCGTGCCCGCAGCATTCAAATGCTGCGCGACCCCACGCTCACCTGCGATCCGTCAGTGCTGTGGACAGCGGAACGGGCCAAGTACATGGTGTTTTCCGACTTGGCTTACGTCTCGGTGGCCAACGGCGTAACAGTGCGACGCAGCCAGTTAGACAAAATGGCGCCGTTTATTGTCGAGGACCACTTTGACCTGCAGGCCTTTCTCGACTCGCCTCACGCGCGCGTTGGCGCTACCGCCGAACGAAGCTACGGCCCTTTCATCGACGACCAGCTCAAAGGCGCCGCCCCAAACACATTGGCCCTGCATTACGGCAATGATGCGCTGGGCAGCTTGTTGCAAATGCAGCGTCTGGGGCGACTGGAGGTGGTGCTGGGTTACGCGTCGGAAATCCGCTACCACGCTGCACAACAGCACATCGCCAGCCACGACCTGATGTTCTACCCCATCAAAGGCTCAGCGCCTTACCAGCTTACGCATATCGGTTGCTCAGACACGCCTCAAGGTCGCGAGGCCATGCAGCGAATCAACCAGGTGTTAAGCGACATCCCCCAGCAACCGCTGCAGCAATCCTACGCCGCGTGGTTGGACCCGGTCATGCGGGAGCGCTACTTGCTCGACAACCCGAGCTTTTTCCAGAATTCCCCGGAGCCCTGACAAATCGCAGGCAAAAGAAACCCCGAAGCGTGGGGAGACACTTCGGGGTTAAACGTGGCCTACAATGACCAGTACAACAAGCCACAAACACCGGAGCACAATGTTTGCTCTTGCTGTTATGAAATCTGACCGGCCATGCTGTAGGAAGTTTCCTCGATTAAACAATTCTTCATGCCAAGGCGCCGCCGCGGGTTTGCGCGGCATTGCGCAAGGCTGCAATGACGGAAGGCTCCAGGCGGCCTTCGGCGATTTTCAGGTCACGCAGCAAGCAGTCGACCACATCCACCAACACACGTTTATCCATCAATTGCGCCTGGTCGACTTCGCGCTCTACCACAATGGCGCCAGCAGGGCTCTTCACCGTCACCAGGCAATCGCCCTGCGTACCGCAGGTGGTCAGCGTAACCTGATAAGGGCTCAGTGCTTCTTCGAGCAATAGGCTGATACTTTCCATTTCGATCACCACTCAATAGTTCGCAAACATGCGTTTCAACGGGAGCTGCATCTCTCCTAGTGACTGGTTATGACGTAGGAAAGTTCGCTTTTTCGTCTTTGTGCGGCCTTCGGGGAGTGACGAGAACCAGCATGCGCTTGCAACATGACAATCAGAAAACGCATCCACATAACTGCTTACGCAATGGGCGGTTGTTTTGGGGTTTTTCGGGTACTGAGTCTCAAGGCGAACCTTATACTCGGTGAGCACGCGTCATTTTGCCTAGCAGGCAAACGTGCATGTCTAAGGCCCTGATTGCGAAGGATGAGTACGATGCTGGAACACGACGAAAGGCAGGCTGCGCTCGAGAAGATTCACGCGGACATATCGCGAATGTACGCAGAGCAACGGAAGTACAACGCAGAAGTCGGCAAGATAACTCGAGAAACTTTTTGGTACCCCATGGGTGTAGCAATGGCTGTAACAGCGACCATTTCCACCGTCACGGCCTTGGCCATCAAACTGCTCACGTAAGCCTGAGCGAAGCCGGGCCTGCCAACAACGAAAAACGCCGCTGACCCAAGGAAGGGAAAGCGGCGTTCTTGTCTGCGCCAAGGCGCCAGCGGTTTGCCTTACAGCGGCTTACCCCGGTTGCCGTGCTGGCTGACAAACGCCTGCACAGCCTTCAGGTCGTTCGCCAGCACGGTGCAGCGTTCTTCACGCTCGAACAGGTCAACCAAGTGCTCCGGCAATTCCAGCGCCTTGCCAACGCCAGCCTTCAACACCGCTTCCGGGAATTTGACCGGGTGGGCCGTGCCCAGAATCACCATGGGTATGTCCAGGCTACGACGGCATTCGCGTGCGGCCTTCACGCCGATAGCGGTGTGCGGGTCGAGCAGCTCGCCAGTCTGGGCGTAAACCTCGGCGATGGTTTCGCAGGTCTGCGCATCGTCCACGGCCAGTGAATCGAACAGCTTGCGGGTTTCGGTCCAGCGCTCTTGTTCGACGCTGAAACCGCCACCGCGCTTGAAGGTGTCCATCAAACCGGCAATCGCCGCACCGTTGCGACCGTGCATGTCGAACAACAGGCGTTCGAAGTTCGACGAGACCATGATGTCCATCGATGGCGACAGCGTTGCGTGCAGGGTCTCTTTGGCATACTGGTTGCCGCTCATGAAGCGGTGCAGGATGTCGTTGCGGTTGGTGGCAACGATCAACTGGTTGATCGGCAAACCCATGTTGCGCGCCAGGTAACCGGCAAAAATATCGCCGAAGTTGCCGGTCGGCACCGAGAACGACACCGAACGCGCCGGGCCGCCCAACTGCAGGGACGCGTGGAAGTAGTAGACGATCTGGGCCATGATCCGCGCCCAGTTGATCGAGTTCACTGCCACCAAACGTGTGCCTTTGAGGAAGCTCTGGTCGGCGAAGCTGTTCTTGACCATTTCCTGGCAGTCATCGAAGTTGCCTTCGATGGCGATGTTGTGGATGTTCTCACCAAAAATGCTGGTCATCTGGCGACGCTGCACCTCAGACACGCGCTTGTGCGGGTGCAGGATGAAGATGTCGACGTTCTCGCAGTGCTTGCAGCCTTCGATGGCCGCCGAGCCGGTATCACCGGAGGTCGCGCCGATGATCACCACGCGCTCGCCGCGCTTCTCCAGCACGTAATCGAGCAAGCGACCGAGCAGTTGCAGAGCAAAGTCCTTGAACGCCAGGGTCGGGCCGTGGAACAGCTCAAGCACCCATTCGTTGCCGTTCAGTTGACGCAGCGGGGCGATAGCGCTGTGGGAAAATACGCCGTAGGTCTCTTCCAGAATCTTTTTGAAATCCGCATCCGGAATGCTGCCGGTGACGAACGGGCGCATTACCCGGAACGCCAGCTCGTGGTACGGCAAGCCAGCCCAGGAAGCGATTTCTTCCTGGGTGAAGCGTGGCAGGTTTTCCGGCACATACAGGCCGCCATCAGTGGCAAGGCCTGCGAGCAAAACGTCTTCGAAATTCAGGGCCGGTGCCTGGCCGCGGGTGCTGATGTAACGCATAGGAGCAAACCTTTGGTTTGAGCTTCAAGCTTCAAGTGACACGCTTCAAGTTAACGCAGATTTGCTTGTACTTGAGGCTTGCCGCCTGGCGCTTGCAGCTGAATTAATTTAGATGTTCGACGCGAATCCGCACCACCGGGCCAACCACGCCTTGCAGGGCTTCCAGGGCGGCGATGGCGTCGTTCATGTGCTGTTCGAGCACGCGATGGGTCAGCAGGATCATCGGCACCTGGCCGTTTTGCTCCTCGACTTCCTTCTGCATGATCGACTCGATGTTGATACCGCGCTCCGACAGGATGCTGGCAACCTGCGCCAACACACCCGGATGGTCCTGCGCCTGAATGCGCAGGTAGTAAGCACTTTCGCACGCCTCGATCGGCAGGATCGGGTGGGCCGACAGCGAATCCGGCTGGAAGGCCAGGTGCGGCACGCGGTTTTCCGGGTCGCTGGTCATGGCGCGAACCACGTCCACCAGGTCGGCAATCACCGACGATGCGGTCGGCTCCATGCCGGCGCCGGCACCGTAGAACAGCGTCGAACCGGCAGCATCACCGTTGACCATTACCGCGTTCATCACACCGTTGACGTTGGCGATCAGTCGGTCAGCCGGGATCAGCGTCGGGTGTACACGCAGCTCGATACCGGCCGATGTGCTGCGCGCTACGCCCAAGTGTTTGATGCGGTAGCCCAAGGCTTCGGCGTAGTTCACGTCGGCAGTGGTCAGCTTGGTGATGCCTTCGGTGTAGGCCTTGTCGAACTGCAGCGGGATACCAAAGGCAATGGACGCCAGGATGGTCAGCTTGTGCGCCGCGTCGATGCCTTCCACGTCAAACGTCGGGTCGGCTTCGGCGTAACCCAGTGCCTGGGCTTCGGCCAACACGTCTTCGAACGTACGGCCTTTTTCACGCATTTCAGTGAGGATGAAGTTACCGGTGCCATTGATGATGCCGGCCACCCAGTTGATACGGTTGGCCGACAGGCCTTCACGGATCGCCTTGATCACCGGAATACCACCCGCCACAGCGGCCTCGAACGCAACGATCACACCCTTCTCACGCGCCTTGGCGAAGATTTCATTGCCGTGCACGGCGATCAGCGCCTTGTTGGCGGTGACCACATGCTTGCCGTTCTCGATGGCCATGAGCACCAGCTCGCGGGCGACGGTGTAGCCGCCGACCAGCTCGATGACGATGTCGATTTCAGGGTTGGTGGCAATGGCGAAAACATCGTTGGTAATCGCAATACCGGTCGTTTGGAACTGAGGCTTTGGCGAGCGTGTGGCAATTTGCGCCACTTCAATCGCGCGCCCTGCACGGCGGGAAATTTCTTCAGCATTACGCTGAAGTACGTTAAAGGTGCCGCCACCGACGGTCCCTAACCCACAGATGCCAACTTTGACCGGTTTCACTGAAGAACTCCCCATGAAACGACCGACACTGGGTCGGTCGCGGAAAAACAGCCGCATCGCTGCGGCTTTCAATTAATGGCCCGTCGATCTGTCGGCGGGCCATGATCGTCAAAGGTTCGACGATGCTGGTTTATTTAGCGCCCAGTGCCAGTTTGGCAACTTGTGGGGCTGGCTGGTAGCCCGGAATCACCTGACCATCAGCTAAAACGATGGCCGGAGTACCGTTCACACCGATTGACTGGCCCAAGGCAAACTGCTTGGAAACCGGGTTGGCGCATTTCGCCGCCTTGATTTCCTTGCCATCGACCATCTTGTCCATCGCCGCTTTTTTATCGGTCGAGCACCATACCGCCTGCAACTGCTCGTCGCCGGGCGAACCCAGGCCCTGGCGCGGGAAGGCTACGTAGCGCACTTCCACACCCAGCTTGTTCAGCGCAGGCACTTCGGCGTGCAGCTTGTGGCAATACGGGCAGGTGGTGTCGGTGAACACCGTGATGTGGGTTTTGGTTTCGCCGATCGCCGGGTAAACCACGGTTTCAGCCACCGGAATACCGTTGATCAGCTTGGACACGCCCAAGCGCTCGGCTTGCTCGGTGAGGTTGACCGGCTTGCCGTCTTTCAACTGAAACAAGTAGCCCTGGACGATGTACTGGCCATCGGCACTGGCGTACAGCACGCGGCTGCCCTTGAGCTTGACTTCATACAGGCCGGCCATCGGGCTGGTGCTGATGCTTTCGATCGGCGTGTCGAGCTGCAGCGCGGCCAGGCTCTTGCGAATGGTTTGCTCGGCGGCGTCGTCGGCGACGACTAGGGTGGAAACCAACGCAATCGCTGCGGCGGCAATAATCTGGGTCAAGCGCATGGGAACTCCTGAAGGCAGATGCAGGGACGGGTGCGCAACACCGATAAGCAAACCAGGCACTGCAAACACAAGTCAGGCCGTCCCCTTAACTAACCGGCGAAGCCTACCACAGTTGGGCCGGGGGGCAGACGGCGGCAAGCAAATTGGGCCTTTTCCGACAGACTTTTACCCGCGCGGGTGATGTTTGGCGTGCATCTCTTGCAGACGTGCCCGCGCCACATGGGTGTAAATCTGCGTGGTGGATAAGTCGCTGTGCCCGAGCAGCATTTGCACCACCCGCAGATCAGCACCGTGGTTGAGCAAATGCGTGGCGAACGCATGGCGCAACGTGTGCGGCGAAAGGCTCTTGCTGATCCCGGCGACCTTGGCCTGGTGCTTGATACGGTGCCAAAACGTCTGGCGGGTCATCTGTTCGCCGCGCAGGCTGGGAAACAGCACATCGCTGGGACGCCCGCCGAGCAATTCAGCACGAGCATCACGCATATAGCGCTCAACCCAGACGATTGCCTCCTCGCCCATCGGCACCAGCCGCTCCTTGCTGCCCTTGCCCATCACGCGCAGCACACCTTGGCGCAGGTTGATTTGCTCCAGGGTCAAGCTGATCAACTCGGTTACCCGCAGGCCACAGGCGTACAACACCTCAAGCATGGCGCGGTCGCGCTGGCCGATAGCCTCGCTCAAGTCGGGCGCGGCAAGCAAGGCATCCACGTCAGCTTCCGACAGGGATTTAGGCAATGGTCTACCGAGTTGCGGCATATCGACTTGCAGCGTCGGGTCAACGGCGATCAATTTTTCGCGCAACAGGTAGCGATAGAAACCACGCACACCGGAAAGGAATCGCGCAGTCGAACGGGGCTTGTAGTGCTGCTCCAGGCGCCAGGCCAAGTGATCAAGGATCAGCTCACGGCCGGCATTGATCAGTTCGAGGTTTTGCTCCTGCATCCAGCCGTTGAACAGGGCCAAGTCGCTGCGATAGGCCTGACGGGTGTTGTCGGACAGGCCTTTTTCCAGCCACAGGGCATCGAGGAAACGGTCAATCAGCGGGTGGTCGATGGCGGGCATAGGCGCTCAAGCGTGGAAAAAGTGTTGTCGGTGACATCCTATCGCGAGCAAGCCCGCTGCCACAGGGGGAATACTTGGATGAACGGCAAAGTGACAAATTTCAGGCACAAAAAAGCAGCCCGCAGGCTGCTTTTTTCTGCATCGGGAAGCTGGGCTTAAGCCAGTTTTTCCTTGATGCGAGCTGCTTTACCAGACAGGTCACGCAGGTAGTACAGCTTGGCTTTACGTACGTCACCGCGACGTTTAACGGCCATGCTGTCGATTTGCGGGCTGTAGGTCTGGAAAGTACGCTCTACGCCAACACCGTTGGAGATTTTACGCACGGTGAAAGCACTGTTTACGCCGCGGTTACGCTTGGCGATAACAACACCTTCGAACGCTTGCAGACGCGAACGGTCGCCTTCCTTCACTTTCACCTGAACGACAATAGTGTCGCCCGGGGCAAAGGTAGGGATTTCTTTGGTCATCTGCTCTGCTTCGAGTGCAAGGATGATTTTGTTAGTCATGCTGTGCTCCTAAGGTAAGTCAATGGACCTACCATCGATACGTTGTTAACTATCGTCCCGCGCGAGGATGTATTCCTCGAGCAGCTTCTTCTCTTCTCCAGAAAGCGAGCGGCTTTCCAGAAGATCGGCGCGTCGTTCATAGGTCCGACCAAGGGACTGCTGTAAACGCCAACGCCGGATGTGTGCGTGATTGCCACTTAGCAATACGTCGGGAACACGCTGATCCGCATACACCTCCGGTCGGGTGTAGTGCGGGCAATCCAGCAAACCATCCGTGAAGGAATCTTCCTCCGCGGAGTCCGCATGCCCTAAAGCTCCAGGCAGCAGTCGTGTAACCGCATCTATCAGGACCATCGCCGGCAGCTCGCCGCCAGACAGAACATAGTCCCCAATCGACCACTCTTCATCGACATGAGCTTCAATAAACCGCTCGTCAATGCCTTCATAGCGACCGGCAATCAGGATTAATGCTTCCTCATTCGCCATGTCGCGTACCGCAGCCTGTTTCAGCTGGCGGCCTTGAGGGGACAGGTAAATTACCTTCGCCTTCTCCCCGGCGGCGGCTTTGGCCTGAACCAATGCGTCTTCCAGGGGCTTGATCTTCATCACCATGCCCGGGCCACCGCCAAATGGGCGATCGTCCACAGTGTGATGCCGATCCGTCGTGTAGTCTCGCGGGTTCCAACAGGTAAGCTGCAACAGCCCCTGCTTCACCGCCCGACTGGTGATGCCGTACTCGCTGATGGCGGAAAACATCTCGGGAAACAAACTGATCACTTCAATGCGCAAATTAGCCACGCTTAGAAGTCCGCGTCCCATTCCACCTTCATCTCGCCTGCTGCCAGGTCGATAGCCAACACGCATTGCTCGGTATACGGCAACAGGCGTTCGCGATCATCCAGGCTGCCAGCGCAAGGCTTGACCACCATTACATCATTGGCGCCGGTTTCCAGAAGGTGATCGATTTTCCCGAACAATTGCCCGAGTTGATCAATAACCTTCAGACCTTCCAACTGGTACCAGTAGTACTCGCCGTCGGTCAATTCAGGGAACAGGTTGCGCGGCACGCAGATCTCATAACCGGCCAGAAGACGCGCTTCTTCACGATCATCAAGACCCTTGAGCTTTGCGACCAGGAACTTGTCGCTCCCGCGTCCACTGACCAGCTCGACCTGTTTCACACTACCTTCGCGCCGAAGCGTCCAGGTTTTGTACTGCAACAGGTTTTCAGTCGGATCAGTAAAGGAATACACCTTCACTTCGCCGCGAACGCCATGAACAGAGTAAATCTTGCCGATAACGATCAAATCATCAGCAACAGCTGGCGTCGCGTTCATATTGCTCAGGCTGCGGCCTTAGCCGAGTCCTTCAACAGTTTTGCAACGCGCTCGGATGGCTGTGCACCAACGCTCAGCCAGTAGGCTACGCGCTCTTGGTTTACGGACAGACGAACTTCTTGACCACGAGCAACAGGGTTGAAGAAACCAACCTGTTCCTTGTGCGAACCGTCGCGCGGGTTGCGGCTGTCGGTTACGGTCAAGTGGTAAAACGGGCGCTTTTTGGAGCCGCCAAGGGCAAGACGGATTGTTAGCATGTGAACATCGTTCCTGTAGTCGGTGCTGCAAATCTAAATGCACAGCGGGCATAGGTGCCCGAAAGGCCGCATATTCTAAGGAATATCCGGACTTTTGCAAATGTCTTTTTCTGGCGCCTATCAGCGTGCCACTCAGATCTGCTATAGAGCCGTCGGTTAAAACGGCTGGTCAGCTCCCGCTAACTGCGGGTTTGCTGGAGATCCCACATCCTTGTGGGTCGGAGCAGGAGCTGGGCTCCCGCTCGAATTCTTTACATTTTCGGCATGCCGCCGCCGGGCAACATACCGCCCATGCCGCGCATCATTTTGGCCATTCCGCCTTTTGCGGAGAATTTCTTCATCATTTTCTGCATCTGCTTGTGCTGCTTGATCAAGCGACCGATGTCCTGCACCTGAGTACCGGAGCCCATGGCGATGCGACGTTTGCGCGAACCACTGATCAGCTCAGGGTCACGGCGCTCGGCCGGTGTCATGGAGTTAATGATGGCTTCCATCTGCTTGAACTGCTTCTCTGCCGCGCCCTGGGCATTGCCCATTTGCGCCAGGTTCACACCGCCGATGTTCGGCAGCTTGTCCATCAGGCCGCCGAGGCCGCCCATGTTCTTCATTTGTTGCAGCTGGTCACGGAAGTCTTCGAGGTCGAAGCCTTTGCCCTTCTTGAGCTTTTTAGCCAGTTTGTCGGCTTTGTCCTTGTCGAGCGTGGCTTCAGCCTGCTCGATCAGGCTGAGCACGTCGCCCATGCCGAGAATACGCGAGGCGATACGCTCAGGGTGGAACGGTTCGAGCGCTTCGCTCTTCTCGCCCATACCGATGAACTTGATCGGCTTGCCAGTGATAGCCCGCACCGACAGCGCGGCACCGCCACGGGCATCGCCGTCGACCTTGGTGAGGATAACGCCGGTCAGCGGCAGTGCGTCGCCGAAGGCCTTGGCGGTGTTGGCCGCATCCTGGCCGGTCATCGCGTCGACCACAAACAGCGTCTCGACCGGGTTGATCGCGGCATGCAGCGCCTTGATCTCGCCCATCATCTCTTCGTCGATGTGCAGGCGACCGGCGGTATCGACGATAACCACGTCGATGAACTTGAGCTTGGCTTCTTTAATCGCAGCGGTGGCGATGTCGACCGGCTTTTGGCTCAGGTCGGACGGGAAGAAGGTCACGCCGACTTCGCTGGCGAGCATTTCCAACTGCTTGATCGCCGCCGGACGGTAAACGTCAGCCGACACCACCATCACGGTTTTCTTTTTGCGCTCTTTAAGGAAGCGCGCCAGTTTGCCGGCGGTGGTGGTTTTACCCGCACCTTGCAGACCGGCCATCAGCACGACGGCAGGTGGCACGGCGCTGAGGTTCAAATCTTCGTTGGCCGCGCCCATCAGGCTTTCGAGTTCGGCCTGCACGATCTTCACAAAGGCCTGGCCCGGGGTCAGGCTGCGCGACACTTCGGTGCCGACCGCACGCTCTTTGACCGAGTTGACGAAGTCCTTGACCACAGGCAACGCCACGTCGGCTTCCAGCAACGCCATGCGCACTTCACGCAGGGTGTCTTTAATATTGTCCTCGGTCAGCTTGGCCTTGCCGGTTACGTGGCGCAGCGTCTGCGAGAGACGGTCAGTCAGGTTTTCAAACATGCGCGATCCTTTCAGGCCCTATTCATCGAAGTGCATCGGTAGACCGAGGTAATGGCGGCCGAGGCTGTGGTAAATCGCTGTTAAAAACAGCGCTCGGCGAGCCTGCGGCGTGGGCAGGTCGCGGATTATAGCGAAGACTGCGCCTGTGCACACCCGCTGTCTGGCCCGGGAGTCTTTCGTGCAGCGTTGGTGTGTGCCAAACTCAGCGCCTTTCGGGCTTGTCTATCAGGATTTATGCTCCCCTTGTCACCCAGTTTGCTACCCAGCCTCGCCGCCGCCATTGTGTATGCCGCTGCGACTCTCTATCAGGGCACTCGTCTGGCCCAAGGCACCAAAGCGGATAAACGTCTGTTGGTGGGCCTTGGCGTCGCCGCCCTGCTGGCTCACGCCGCCAGCCTGTTTACCCACCTGATGACGCCGGTCGGCCTGGGCCTGGATTTTTTCAGCGCCGCCAGCCTGATCGCCGCCGCCGTGATCGCGCTGACCCTGCTGGCCTGCTACCGCATCCCCGTCGAAAACCTGCTGGTGCTGCTGTTTCCGCTGGGCATGCTGACGGTATTGCTGGCGCAATTTGCGCCGACCGGCACCGTGCAGGTGATCGATGAAGAGCCGGGCATCCTCGCGCATATATTGCTGTCGATCCTCGCCTACGGCATGTTCACCATCGCGGTATTCCAGGCGTTGCTGCTGTTGCTGCAAGACCACCAGCTTAAAAACAAGCACCCGTCCGGGCTGATCAAGAACTTCCCGCCGCTGCAAACCATGGAAAGCCTGCTGTTCGGCTTCCTCTGGGCCGGCTGGACGCTGCTGTCGCTGTCGCTGATTTCCGGCTGGCTGTTCGTCGAAAACCTGTTTGCCCAGCACCTGGTGCACAAAACCCTGCTGGCGTGCCTGGCCTGGGTAGTGTTCAGCGTGTTGCTGTGGGGCCGTAACCGCCTCGGCTGGCGTGGGCACAAGGCGATACGTTGGACCCTGGCCGGTTTCTGCCTGCTGATGCTGGCCTATTTTGGCAGCAAGCTGGTTCGCGAATACATCCTGCATATCTGACGGGCAGCAATCATGGACAACTTGCCCCTTGGGCCGATGCTCGCGGTAATCGCTTTGCTGGTTTTGTGGGCGGCGCTGTTTACCGCCATCGAGGCCGCGCAACAACACCTGCTGGCCCTGCGCCCCGGTACACGCCAGGGTGACAAAGCCGCCGCCCGCCTGAACTTCCCACGGCACAGCCTGATTCTGTGCAACAGCCTGTGTCGCGCTGCAGTGGTGATTCTGTGCACCCTGCTGGCGATTTACGCCTGGGCGCAAAATGGCCCATGGCTAGGCTGGCTGATCTCATGCGCCGTGCTGCTGGTGCTGGCCGATTACCTGCCGCGCGCTCTGGCCACTCGCCACCCACAAGCGGTGCTGGGTTTTGGCAACACGCTGTTGGGCGTGCCGTTGAAAATGCTCTACCCACTGGCCTGGTTGCTCAATGGCATCAGCCTGTTGTTGCTGCGCCCCTTTGCGCGCAAATCCGGCACGGTGAAAAAGAGCGACGAGCCGTTGCCCGAGCATGACGATGAACCGCAGCCCGACACAGACGACGACCGCACGCCTGACATGCCCGGCATCCATGCGCTGGACAACATCACGGTCAACGACATCCTGGTGCCGCGCAGCGAAGTCGACGGCATCAACCTGGACGACCCGATCGAGGACATCATCGCGCAACTGCGCACCTCGCAGCGCACCCGTCTGCCGGTGTTCCACAGCGACATCAACCAGGTGCAGGCCGTGCTGAATACGCGGCAGATTCAACACCTGCTGCCCGATGCCACGCTGAGCAAAGAAGCCCTGCTGGCCGCCTGCCACGAACCCTACTTCGTCCCGGAAAGCACGCCGCTGCAGTTGCAATTGCTGAATTTTCACAAACAGCAACGCCGCCTGGGCATGGTGGTGGACGAGTACGGCGAAGTGCTGGGCATTGTGACGCTGGAAGACATCCTTGAAGAAATCGTCGGCGAATTTGAAAGCGAACAGAGTGCGGACAACCCGCATATTGAAGCGCAGCCCGACGGCCGCTACATCATCGACGGCGCCGCCTCAATCCGCGAGCTGAATAAAAGCCTCGCCTGGCACCTGCCGAGTGACGGCCCCAAAACCCTTAACGGCCTGGTGACCGAAGCGCTGGAGACTATTCCGGACTGCGCGGTATGCCTGAAAATCGGCCGCTACCGTCTGGAAATCCTCGAGACCGAGGACAACCGCGTCAGCAAAGTGCTGATCTGGCACACCAGCCGAGTGCCGGTGGCTGCCTGACCTGCCTGGCACTGCTCAGTCCAATGTGGGAGGGGGCTTGCTCCCTCCCACGCTGCCCTTGTTGTATGCGCACACCCCTTCCTATAATCGGGGCGGCTTACCGGCCCTGCCCCACCGCGTGTTTGCTCCCATCCCGAGCCGCACCGCGCACAACCCTGACCCATGGGTGCTCGACCAATAATAATCCGCGTCCAAACGCGCAATGACCTTCAGGGATACCTCAATGAGCAGCACCTATAACGAGGCCGCGCCCGCCGCCCCGCTCAACTCGACCGCACGGGTTGCGACCGCGAGCATCGTCGGCACCGCCATCGAATTTTACGACTTCTACATCTATGCCACCGCGGCAGCGCTGGTGATCGGCCCCGTGTTCTTTCCGCAGACCTCCGGCACCGCGCAGATGCTCGCGTCGTTCCTGACCTTCGGCATCGCCTTTATCGCCCGCCCGCTGGGTTCGGCGCTGTTCGGCCACTTCGGCGACCGTATCGGGCGCAAATCCACATTGGTCGCATCCTTGCTGCTGATGGGCGTGTGCACCACGCTGATCGGCTTGCTGCCGGGTTATGACAGCATCGGCGCCTGGGCGCCGATCCTCTTGTGTGTGCTGCGCTTCGGCCAGGGCTTGGGCCTTGGCGGGGAATGGGGTGGCGCTGCGTTGCTGGCGACCGAGAACGCGCCCAAAGGCAAGCGCGCCTGGTTCGGCATGTTCCCGCAACTCGGCCCGTCGATTGGCTTTTTGGCCGCCAACGGCTTATTTCTGATATTGGCCATGAGCCTGAACGACGAGCAGTTTCGCAGCTGGGGCTGGCGTATCCCGTTCATCCTCAGCGCCGCGCTGGTGATGGTCGGCCTGTATGCACGGCTGAAGCTGCATGAAACCCCGGTGTTCACCCAGGCCGTGGCCAACGAAGCGCCGGTGAAAGTGCCGCTGGTGGAACTCTTCAGCCAACACGGGTTGCCGGTGTTACTCGGCGCCGCGTCGATGGTGGTGTGCTATGCGCTGTTCTACATCACCACCGCGTTTTCCCTGAGCTACGGCGTTTCGACGCTGGGTTACAGCCGCGAGGCCTTCCTTGGGCTGTTGTGTTTCGCCGTGTTGTTCATGGGCCTGGCGACACCGCTGGCGGCCTTGGCCAGTGACCGCTACGGGCGCAAGCCGGTGCTGATCGTCGGCGCGGTGCTGGCGATTTTGTCGGGGTTCACCATGGAGCCGCTGCTGACGCATGGCTCGACGTGGGCCGTGGCGTTGTTCCTGGCATTGGAGCTGTTCCTGATGGGCATAACCTTCGCACCGATGGGCGCAATGTTGCCGGAACTGTTCCCGACCCGTGTGCGTTATACCGGCGCGTCGGCGGCGTATAACCTGGGTGGGATTGTCGGGGCGTCGGCCGCACCGTTCTTCGCGACCAAGCTGGTGGCGATGGGTGGGCTGAGTTATGTGGGCGGGTATGTGTCGGCGGCGGCGCTGCTCAGCTTGATCGCTGTGCTGTGCCTGAAAGAGACGCGCGATAATGATTTGAACAAGGTGGCCTGATAGACCGCTATCGGGAGCAAGCCCGCTCCCACATTTGAAATGTATTCACAGTTCAAAATGTGGGAGCGGGCTTGCTCGCGATGGACTCGACGCGGCTCTAGAGCTCTACCACAACAGCCTTCGAAGCACGCGTAGCCTTGGCCCGCGCCGCTTCAATCGACTCATCCCGTGCCAACGCCACACCCATGCGGCGCTGGCCGTTCACCTCCGGCTTGCCAAACAGACGCAACGCCGTGTCCGGCTCGCTCAACGCCGCGCCGAGGTTGGCGAATGCAGTCTGAGTCGACTGCCCTTCCACCAAAATCACCGCCGACGCCGAAGGCCCGAACTGACGAATCAATGGAATCGGCAGGCCCAGAATGGCCCGGGCGTGCAAGGCAAACTGCGACAGGTCCTGCGAAATCAAGGTCACCAAACCGGTGTCATGCGGGCGCGGCGAGACTTCGCTGAACCACACTTGATCGCCCTTGATAAACAGCTCTACGCCAAACAGGCCACGGCCACCGAGTGCCTCGGTGACTGCTTTGGCAACCCGCTCGGATTCCGCCAAGGCAATCGGGCTCATGGCTTGCGGCTGCCAGGATTCCTGATAGTCGCCCTTCTCCTGACGGTGGCCGACAGGTGCGCAGAAGGTGGTGCCGCCGATGTGACGCACGGTCAGCAGGGTGATTTCGTAATCGAAGTCGATGAAGCCTTCGATGATCACGCGGCCTTTACCGGCACGGCCGCCTTCCTGAGCGTACTCCCAGGCTTTTTGCACGTGGTCAGTGCTGCGCAACAGGCTCTGGCCCTTGCCCGACGAACTCATCACCGGCTTGACCACGCACGGGAAGCCGAGGTCTTGCACGGCCTTGCTGTAGTCTTCGAAGGTGTCGGCGAAGTGGTACGGCGAGGTCGGCAAGTCCAGCTCTTCAGCGGCCAGGCGACGGATGCCTTCACGGTTCATGGTCAGCGAGGTGGCGCGCGCGGTCGGGATCACGGTGAAGCCTTCGGCTTCCAGTTCAACCAGCGTGGCGGTGGCGATGGCTTCGATTTCCGGCACGATGAAGTGCGGTTTTTCCGCTTCGATCACCGCACGCAAGGCGGCGCCGTCGAGCATGTTGATCACATGGCTGCGGTGCGCAACCTGCATGGCCGGTGCGTTGGCGTAGCGATCCACGGCAATCACTTCAACGCCCAGGCGTTGCAGTTCGATTACCACTTCCTTGCCCAGCTCACCGCAGCCACACAGCAAAACGCGGGTCGCGGTTGGCGACAATGGAGTTCCGATTCGGGTCATCTCAGGTCCTCAGGGGAGCGGATCATGGGGAGAAAGGCCGGCATTTTACATGAACTGTAAAAATTGGCCTTAGTTGGCGACAGTGCGCTGGCGGATACGCCAGGCCATGATCAGCCACACCACCGTCACGCCGGCGAACTTGGACACCAATGCAGTGCCTGCCACCGCCGGCGTCAGCGCGCCGATCAGGCCGAAAAAGATAAAGGTATCGATAGGAATGCTCAGCGCCGAACTTATCCACAGGCGGTCATGCAGCGGGCGCTTGGTGATGCTGAACACCAGCCAATCGATGCACTCCGACACCCCGAACGCGGTGGCGCTGGCCAGCGCGATGGACGGGTCGGAGGTGATGTACGACAGCGCCAGCGCGGCCAGCATGGCGATGATCGCGCCATGGCCGAAGCGCGTTTGCACCATGTCGCGCAAGATAAACACCAGGCCGCCCCACGCGGACCAGATGACATCCAGGTGCGGGGCGGTGGAAAAAGCGAAGTTGATCAGCACGACGCTGCTGATGTAAGCGATCAGGAAGAGCATGGCGAACGGGACCTGTGAACAAGCCGGCTAGGGTACTTCACATTTCTGAATATGTCGTCTTCAGGGGCCTCATCGGGAGCAAGCCCCCTCCCACAGGAGCGGTCTGTCAGGCGCCGGATTTACCCGGCATCATCCACACCAAGCCGCTCGCCAACGCCCGCTCATGGCACAACCCCAGCACCACGCGGCGCTCGGCATTGTCCATGCGGCTCCAGCGCGTAATCTCCTCCACGCTACGCTGGCAGCCCGTACAAATATCGTCATCATCCAGCGCGCAAATGCTCACGCACGGCGAGGCGACGGGGCGTTCGGTCGGGTTCATTGTTCCTGCTCAACCAGGTCACGCGCATAGCGCTGCGCGTTGTGTACATAGTGCGCAGCGCTGGCTTCGAGCATGCGTTTTTGCGCTTCGGTCAGCTCACGCACAACTTTGCCCGGCGAGCCCATCACCAAAGAACCGTCGGGAATTTCCTTGCCCTCCCCGATCAGCGAATTGGCGCCGATGATGCAGTGCTTGCCGATCTTTGCGCCATTGAGGATTACCGCGTTGATACCGATCAAGCTGTAGTCGTCGACGGTGCAGCCATGCAGCATGGCGTTATGCCCAATCGTCACGCCGGTGCCCAGCGTCAGCGGGTAGCCCATGTCGGTGTGCATCACGCTGCCATCCTGCACGTTGCTGTTTTTGCCGATCAGGATCAGTTCGTTATCGCCACGCAATACCGCGTTGAACCACACGTTGGCGCCCTCCTCAAGCTTGACCTTGCCCACCAGCGTGGCATTCGGGGCCACCCAGCTGTGTGGATGAGTCTCTACGCGGGCGTCGCCCAAGCGGTATTTCATGGTGTTTCCTCACGGCGCGCCATTCAAACGATGGCTCAGGTAGTGATGAAGCTCTTGGGCGGTTGGTGCAGGCTGATGTGAGCGTCGTCATACAGCAGGTTGATCAGCTCGACAATCATGATCGCCGTCAGGCCCCAAATTTTATATTCGCCGAAGCGATAGCTGGGCACGTACCAACTGCGGCCCTGGTAATCGATGCGGTGGGTGTGTTCACGCGGGTCCTGGCGAAAAAACTCCAGCGGCACGCTGAACACCGCGGCGATTTCGGCGTCGTTGGCCAGGTATTCGACGTAGTCCGGGATGACGCCGACAAACGGCGTGACACGAATGCCATGCAATGAAATCAGTGGGCTTAACGGGCCGATCACTTCCACCAGCCCCGGCGGCAGGCCGATTTCTTCCTGCGCCTCACGCAGCGCGGTAAAGATCAGGTCGGGGTCTTCAGGGTCGCGGCGCCCGCCAGGGAACGCCACTTCGCCGCCGTGGGTCGACAGGCCGCTGGCGCGCAGGGTCAGGATCAGCTCAGGTTCATCACTGCGGGTAATCGGCACCAACACGGCAGCCTCGGGGAAGCGCCCGTCGGTTTCGAGAGTGTGCGGGGTATGGTTGCTTACCCGGCGAAGGAGCTCGTCCAGCATGAGTCATCTCGGTCTGTTGGCTACCTTGCATCATGCACCAAAGCGTGCGGGCGCCCAACCCCAAAACCCGCTGCCTGTCGTTAAACCACAACTTGCAGTAAAGCCTGGCACCAAGCCAAGATGTGCCCACTCTTCAGGAACCCCAGCATGAACTTCTGCAGCCAGTGCGGTAAACCGGTGACCCAACGCATTCCCGAAGGCGACTCGCGCCTGCGCTTTGTGTGTGACCACTGCTCGACCATTCACTATCAGAACCCCAATATCGTTGCCGGTACGCTGCCGGTGTGGGGCGATAAAGTGCTGCTGTGCCGCCGCGCCATCGAGCCGCGCCTGGGTTATTGGACCCTGCCCGCAGGCTTCATGGAGAACGGCGAGACCGTGGAACAGGCCGCCGAACGCGAAACCCAGGAAGAAGCCTGCGCCCGCGTGCGCAACCTGAGCCTGTACACCTTGATCAATGTGCCGCACATCAGCCAGGTGCATATTTTCTACCGCGCCGAACTGGTCGACCTGGACTTTGCCGCAGGCCCCGAAAGCCTTGAAGTGCAACTGTTCGATGAAGCTTCCATCCCTTGGTCCGAGCTGGCTTTCCGCACGGTCGGGCGTACCTTAGAATGCTTTTTCGCTGACCGTCGGCAACAAGTGTTCCCGGTGCGCAGCGAGTCGGTGCCGCCGATGACGCGGTCGGCCAAATAACAACTCCAGGCCGCACCTTTTAAAAGGGAAAACGTTTTAATGCGTTGGTTGCTCGCTCTTATCTGCTTGTCGTTCGCTACCCTGTCGTCGGCCTCCTCGGTGGAAACCATCGGCGGCAAACCTGTCGAGAAAATTCTGGTGCTCAAGTCTGCCCACCAGTTGCAACTGATCAACGACGGCAAGCCGCTCAAGACCTATCGCATTTCGTTGGGCAAAAACCCCAAGGGCGCCAAGCTGTTTGAAGGCGACCGCCGCACGCCGGAAGGCTTTTACTGGATCGACTGGCGTAAAAACAGCGACCGCTACAACCTCGCCATGCACATCTCTTACCCGAACATCAGTGACGCCGCCCGCGCGCGCCGCGAGGGTGTGAAACCGGGCAGCATGATCATGATTCACGGCACCCCCGACACCGAGGAATACCCGGAGCAGTGGTTCCATACGCTGGACTGGACCGACGGCTGCATCGGCATGCGCAACGTGGACATGCGCGAAGTGTGGAACCTGGTCAAGGACGGCACGATGATCGAGATTCGGCCTTGATCGCTGACCACCGGTAATAAATTTCAAAAATATTTTCCGCCCTCACGACTGCCTGCCGGTGAATACCAGTTCACTGCGCGGGCGGCGCACTTGTGCGCGCGCCAAAGACCTCTCTAATACCACTTGCCACCACGCACCCATAAAGCGCCTATAAACCATTGCCAGCACCGTTTTGGCAGCATTGACATGGTATTTAAGTGGTATTAGTTTCCAGCCATTACCGGGCGACAACACTCTAATAACCGCGTCGGAAACCTTAATGATGAACCCCATATTGGCGCTGCGCCCCGACGACAAACAATCGACGCCGCTGTACCTGCAATTGGCGCGCAACCTCGAAGCTGCGATCCATGCTGGCCAGTGGAAATCCGAGCAGGCATTGCCGTCCGAGCGCGTCCTCAGCGAGCAGTTGAGCCTCTCGCGGGTCACCGCCCGCAAAGCGCTGGAAGTGTTGTTTGCGCAAGGCCTGATCCGCCGCAGCCAAGGCTCCGGCACGTTCATCACGCCACGCCTGGAACAACCGCTGTCACGCCTCTCGGGGTTCAGCGAAATGCTCCGGCTCAAGGGGTTTGTGCCCAGCTCACAGTGGCTGGAGCGCGACATCACCCAGCCGACCCATGAAGAGCTGATACGCCTCGCGCTGTCGCCCACCGATAAAGTCGCGCGGCTTAAACGCCTGCGTAAAGCCGACGACACGGTGATGGCGATTGAAATGACCGCGATGCCCGCCTCGGTGCTGCCGCACCCGCAGGCCATCGGCAATTCGCTTTACGAATACCTCGACGGCATCGGCAAGCCCATCGTGCGCGCCCTGCAACATATTCAGGCGATCAATGCCTCGGATGAGTTCGCCACGCTGGTGGGCATCGCCCCCGGCACCGCCATGCTGCTGATGACCCGGGTCGGCTACACCGCCGACAACACGCCGATTGAAATCACCGACACCTACTGCCGCAACGACTACTACGACTTTGTCGCAGAGCTTCGACGTTAGAACGCCGCGCCAACAGGCCGTTGCCGCCCATTGCGAGACTTAGAGAACTGCCCCATGTCTGAAGACAATATCCTCACGCCCCAAGGCTGGATTCGCGGCCGCCTAGTGCACGCACACGGCAAAGTGGTCGCCACCGAAGGCACGCCGTGCGACCCGGCTGACAATGACCTGCCGTACCTGCTGCCAGGCTTTATCGACCTGCACGTACACGGCGGTGGCGGCAAAGACATCATGGAGGGCGCTAGCGCCTTCGAAACCATCACCCGCACCCATGTGCGTTTTGGTACGACCTCGCTGCTGGCCACGACCATGACCGCGCCGGTCGACGAGATTTCCCGCGTGCTCGGCGAACTCGGCAGCTTCTGCGAGCAACGCCCGGCAGCCAGCGCCCGTGTACTCGGTGTGCACCTTGAAGGGCCGTACATCAACCCCGGAAAACTCGGCGCACAACCCAACTTCGCGCACACCGCGTTGCTCGCCGAAGTCGAAGACTACCTGCGCCTGGCGCCGATCCGGGTGATCACCATCGCCCCGGAAATCGCCGGCCACGACGCGCTGATCCGCACGCTCAGCCAACGCGGCGTGCGCATGCAAATCGGCCACACCTTGGGCAGCTACGAAGAAGGCGTCGCCGCCCTCGCCGCCGGCGCCACCAGTTTCACGCATTTGTACAACGCCATGAGCCCGCTGCACCACCGCGAACCCGGCATTGTCGGCGCCGCCCTGGCCCACGCCACGTACGCAGAACTGATCCCGGATTTACTCCACGTGCACCCCGGCGCCATGCGCGTGGCGCTGCGCTCGATCCCTTGCCTGTACTGCGTGACCGACTCCACCGCCGCCGCCGGCATGCCCGATGGCGAATACAAGCTGGGCAGCCACACGGTGACCAAATGCCTGGGCGGCGTGCGCCTGGCCGACGGTACTTTGGCCGGCAGCACCCTGACCATGGACCAGGCGCTGCGCAACCTGGTGAAAATCGGCCTGCCGATCAGCGAAGCCTCACAACGCCTGTCGCAATTCCCTGCGGACTACCTGGGCCTGCCAGAACGCGGGCGCCTGCAACCCGGCAGCTTTGCCGACTGCGTGCGCATGGACCGCTCCCTGCACCTCACCGACGTAATGGTCGAAGGAGAAACCATTGACTTCAAAAATGCTTGAGGAGGCACTGGCCTCCGGTGACGCCGTGGCCGCGCAACTGCAAAGCCTCGACCCGCTGCTGGAAGCCGTGGCCGCTCGCCTGCGCCACCAGCCGCCGCAGGTGGCCGTGACCATCGCGCGCGGCAGCTCCGACCATGCCGCCAGCTACTTCGCCTACTTGGCCATGCAACACGTGGGCATTCCGGTGGCATCGTTGCCGATGTCGGTAGTGACCCTGTTGCAAGCGCCGTTGAAGGTCAGCGGCCAGGTGGCGTTCGGATTCTCCCAGTCAGGGCAAAGCCCGGACCTGGTCGACAGCTTGCGCCTGCTGCGCAAACGCGGCGCCTTGAGTATTTCACTGGTCAACGCCGAAGACTCGCCACTGCAAGCCGCCTGCGAATACCACGTGCCGCTGTGCGCCGGGCCGGAACTCAGCGTGGCCGCGACCAAAAGTTTTATCGCCACCCTCAGCGCCAGCGCGCAGTTGATCGGCCACTGGAACCAGGAAGCGGATGTGTTGCAGGCCTGCCGCGCCCTGCCCGATGAGTTGCGCGCAGCCGCCAAGCAAGACTGGAGCAAGGCCATTGAGGCACTGCGCGGCTGCCAGCAATTGATGGTGATCGGCCGTGGCGCCGGTTTTGCCATCGCCCAGGAAGCGGCGCTCAAGCTCAAGGAAACCTCGGCGATCCAGGCCGAAGCCTTCAGCAGCGCCGAGGTACGCCACGGGCCAATGGCGCTGATCGACGAAAACTACCCGCTGCTGGTGTTCGCTCCACGCGGCGCCGAACAAGCTGGCCTGTTGAGCCTGGCCGCCGACATGCGCCTGCGCGGCGCCCGCGTGTTGCTGGCGGCGCCAGACGACATTGCCGAGCGCGACCTGACCCTGAGCCGCGCCCAACACCCAAGCCTGGACCCGATCCTGGCGATCCAGAGTTTTTACGTGATGGCCGCAGGCCTGGCGGTCGCACGGGGCATGGACCCGGACCAGCCGCGTCACTTAAGCAAAGTTACCCGCACTCACTGAGTGGTTTGCAGCGTTTTCCTGATGAGTACCGTGCCCATGTCCAACAACAATAATCAACTGACCCTCTGCGCCCCCTTAAACGGGCCGGTGCTGAGCCTGCGCAATGTTCCCGATGAAGTGTTCGCCAGCGGCACGCTGGGCGACGGCATCGGCATCGACCCGCTGAATGGCTGCCTGCACGCGCCGTGTGACGGGTTGATCATGCAGGTTGCGCGCACCGCGCATGCGCTGAGCATTCGCGCCGAAAACGGCGCCGAAGTGTTGCTGCATGTGGGCATCGACACGGTGGAACTGAATGGCGAAGGGTTTACCCTGCTGGTGCAGGAAGGTGCGCGGGTGCGCACCGGGCAGGCGCTGGTGCAGTTTGATCTGGACCGCGTTGCGCGCCAGTGCAAAAGCCTGGTCAGCCTGATCATTCTGACCAATGGCGATGACTTTGAACTGCGCCCGATTGCCGGCAAAACCGTGAAGGTTGGCGAGCCGTTGTTGCAGATTGTGGCGCGCTCAGCCAGCACAACGCAGACGGCTGTGGATAACTCGGTCGCGGAAGTCAGCGCGAGCGTGCGCATTACTCACCGTGGCGGCCTGCATGCGCGCCCCGCCGCGTTAATCCGCAAGACCGCGCAAGGTTTCAGCAGCCAGGCGCAGCTGCATTTCGCCGGTAAGTCGGCGGCGTGCGAGAGTTTGATCGGCCTGATGGGGCTGGGCATTGGCGAAGGCGATGAGGTGCGCGTCAGCTGTCGCGGCCAGGACGCCGAAGCCGCATTGCAGGCGTTGGTCGCCGCGCTGTCGGTGGTTATCAAAGAAGAACACCACGCACCGGTTGTGGTCGCCGTACGTCGGGTCAATACCGAAGTCGGTGTATTGCAGGGTGTGTGTGCGGCGCCGGGGCTGGTCTGCGGGCCGCTGTTTCGCCTTACCGGCATCGAGTTGGCGCAAGACACTGGCAACCACGCCGCCGCTGAGCAATTGCAACAACTGCACACTGCGCTTGAGCAAGTGCGCGACGAAATCCGCACCACGCTGAACCATGCCCGGCAGCGCAAGCAGGTCGAGGAGGAGGAGATATTCGCGGCGCACCTGGCCCTGCTCGAAGACCCAGCGTTACTGCAAGCAGCCACCGCCGCCATCGAACACGGCAGCGCCGCCACCCACGCCTGGCGCGATGCGATACAGGCGCAGTGCGCGGTGTTGCTGGCATTGGGCAAGCCGCTGTTTGCCGAACGTGCCAATGACCTGCGCGACCTGCAACAGCGTGTATTACGTGCGCTGCTGGGTGAAGCCTGGCACGTCGAACTGCCTGCCGGCGCAATCGTCAGCGCGCATGAACTGACCCCCTCGGACCTGCTGCAACTGAGTGCGCAAAACGCAGCCGGCATCTGCATGGCCGAAGGCGGCGCGACGTCCCACGTCGCCATCCTCGCGCGCGGCAAAGGCTTGCCCTGCGTGGTCGCGCTGGGCGCCGAACTGCTGGATGTGCCACACGGCCAACGCGTGGTGCTGGATGCTGCCAACGGGCGCCTGGAACTTGCGCCCAGCGAGGCGCGCCACGCCGAAGTCCACCAGCTTCGCGAGGCGCAAACGCTGCGTCGCCAACAGCAACAGGCCCACGCCCAACAACCGGCGCAAACCCGCGATGGGGTGCGCATCGAAGTCGCCGCCAATGTCGCCTCCAGTGCCGAAGCCGAGGCGGCGTTTGAAAACGGCGCGGATGGCGTCGGCCTGTTGCGCACCGAGTTTCTTTTTGTCGACCGCCGCACCGCGCCGGATGAACAGGAGCAGCGCCAAGCCTATCAAGCCGTGCTGGATGCGATGGGCGAGAGGTCGGTGATCATCCGCACCATTGATGTGGGCGGCGACAAACAACTCGACTACCTGCCGCTGCCGGTCGAAGCCAACCCGGTACTGGGCCTGCGCGGCATTCGCCTGGCCCAAGTGCGCCCGGATGTGCTCGACCAACAACTGCGCGCGCTGCTGCAGGTGCGCCCGCTTGAACGCTGCCGCATCCTGTTGCCGATGGTCAGCGAAGTCGACGAACTGCTGCAGATCCGCCAGCGTCTGGATGAATTGTGCGCAGAGCTGGAACTGACCCAACGCCCGCAACTGGGCGTGATGATCGAAGTGCCCGCCGCGGCGCTGATGGCCGAGCAATTGGCTGAGCACGCAGACTTTTTGTCGATCGGCACCAATGACCTGTCCCAGTACACCCTGGCCATGGACCGCGACCACGCAGGCCTGGCCGCGCGGGTCGATGCCTTGCACCCGGCGCTGTTGCGACTGATCGCGCAAACCTGCCTGGGCGCAGCCAAACATGGCCGTTGGGTGGGTGTCTGCGGCGCCCTCGCCTCCGACCCGCTGGCCACCCCGGTGCTGGTTGGCCTGGGCGTGCGCGAGCTGTCGGTCAGCCCGCCGCAAATCGGCGAAATCAAACACCGCGTCCGCCACCTGGACGCGGCGCAATGCCGGCAATTGAGCCACGGCCTGCTCGACCTGAGCAGCGCCAAAGCCGTTCGCCAAGCCTGTCACCACCACTGGCCGCTGAGCTGACAACAACAAGAAAAAGGGAGACACGCCATATACGAACATTTTATCGAAGGCTTGCAACGCCTCGGCCGCGCGCTGATGCTGCCGATCGCAATCTTGCCCATCGCCGGCCTCTTGCTGCGCCTGGGCGACACCGACCTGTTGAACATCGCCGTGATGCACGACGCCGGGCAGGCTATCTTCGCCAACCTGGCGCTGATCTTCGCCATCGGCATCGCCGTGGGTTTTGCCCGCGACAATAACGGCACGGCGGGCCTGGCCGGTGCCATCGGTTACCTGGTGATGGTCTCCACGCTCAAGGTGATGGACACCAGCATCAACATGGGCATGCTCGCCGGTATCGCCAGCGGTTTGATGGCGGGCGGGCTGTACAACCGCTTCAAGGACATCAAGCTGCCGGAGTACCTCGCCTTCTTTGGCGGGCGGCGGTTTGTGCCGATTGTCACCGGCTTCAGTGCGGTGGGCTTAGGGGTGATATTCGGCCTGATCTGGCCGCCGATTCAGCAAGGTATCAACAGCTTCGGCGTGTTGCTGATGGAAAGCGGCAGCTTCGGCGCGTTCGTTTTCGGCGTGTTCAACCGCCTGCTGATCGTCACCGGCCTGCACCATATCCTCAACAACATGGCGTGGTTTGTGTTCGGCAGCTTCACCGACCCGGTGACCGGCGCCGTCGTCACCGGCGACCTGACCCGCTACTTCGCTGGCGACCCTAAGGGCGGCCAGTTCATGACCGGCATGTTCCCGGTGATGCTGTTCGGCCTGCCTGCCGCGTGCCTGGCGATGTACCGCAACGCATTGCCGGAGCGGCGCAAAGTGATGGGCGGGATTTTCCTGTCGATGGCGCTGACCTCGTTTTTGACCGGCGTGACCGAGCCGATTGAATTTGCGTTCATGTTCCTCGCACCGTTTTTATATCTGGTCCACGCGCTGCTCACCGGCCTGTCGATGGCGGTGACCAACCTGCTGAATATCCACTTGGGCTTTACCTTCTCCGGCGGGTTTATCGACATGGTGTTGGGCTGGGGCAAGTCCACCAATGGTTGGCTGGTGTTCCCGGTCGGGCTGGCTTACGCGGTGATCTACTACAGCGTGTTCAACTACTGCATTCGCCGCTTCAACCTGAAGACGCCAGGCCGTGAAGATATTCCGGTGGTGCAGGCCGAAGCGATGAGCGACAACCAACGCGCCAGCGCGTACATCCGTGCGCTGGGCGGCGCGGACAACCTGCTGAGTGTGGGCGCATGTACCACGCGCTTGCGCTTGGACATGCGCGACCGCAACAAGGTGGTCGACTCCGAACTGAAAGCACTCGGCGCCATGGCGGTGGTTCGGCCGGGCAATGGCGGGAGCTTGCAGGTAGTGGTCGGGCCAATGGCGGACAGCATCGCCGATGAGATTCGCTTGGCGATGCCAGCCTTTGTGGCGACGGTGCCTGTAGCGGTCGCAGCGGTGGATACGCCGATTGCGGTGAATGAGCAGGAGGCCGAAGAATGGCTGAGTGCCTTGGGCGGTCGAGCCAATGTGCGCCAGTTGCAAGCGGTGGCGATGACCCGGTTGCGCGTAGAGTTGGGGGATGAATCGGTGGTGTCGCACGATCAGCTCACTGCGCTTGGTTGCCAAGGCGTCAGTCGACTGGACAGCGGTGTTTTACACCTGCTGGTGGGTGACAATGCTTCTGGGTTGGGTGAGGCGTTGGCGCGGTTGGTGGGTGGCAGGGTTTAGAGGTGTAGTGGCTGTTATGGCCCAATCGCGAGCAAGTCGAATCGTCGCACCGCCGCTCCCACATTTTGATTTGTGAATACATTCAAATGTGGGAGCGGCGGTGCGACGATTCGACTTGCTCGCGATGGGTTCAACAGACGCCCAATAACTCAGGCGCCTGGCTCCACCTCGCTTTACCCGCCAAACACCAGGTTCGCCGACTGCGCCCCCGCATTTTTCACCGTAAAGTCCTTCGCTTGTGCGGCGGTTTTCAAGGCGTAAGTGTAGTTGGAAGAAGCCGTCCACTGCGCTTTTGGCGACTTCTGATTAGTGATCGCAGGCACACTGCCAATGTCGGTAAATGTGCCGTTGCCTTTGTCATCCAACATGCCTTTATTTTCACTGCCCTCACCGAAGTGATTGCTCTCGGAAAGAATGTTGGCGTTTTGCGCCAGCGTAAAACCGAGGTGGAACTTGTTGATGTAGTTGTTATAGACATGGAAGTAGCCATAACGCATCAACCCCGGTGCACGCACTTCCATATTTTCAAAGCGGTTATGGCAAATCGTCAGACGTGGGAAACCATTAAAAGCGGTGTTGTTGTCATCGGTCGGGTGACCAAGGATCAAACCGTACTTGTGGCTGCCAAAGAAGCAGTTGCTGATGGTCGTATAGTCAGCCTTGTCGCCGATGTACAGCAGCTTGTCGAGGCTGCCATCGTTGGCGGACCAGCTATGGCCTACAAAGGAGCAATGGTCGATCCAGTACTTGCTGCCGTAGTTGAGGTACAGCTGGATGTCATCGTTGTCTTTGATGCTCGCGGAATGCTGGAAGATGATGTTTTGAAAAATAATGTTTTGCGAAGCGGAGGTCGCACGAAAATGAATGTTGTTGAGCGTGCGGTTCTGAAAAGAACCGACCAGGGTTTTGTTCGAGCCCAGGGAAACTTTGGTCAGGCTGGAGGTTGAGATATTGCTGTTGATCACCAACACGCGCGGTGTGGCATCACCGATATTGGCTTTGAGTTGATCAAGGGTGGTGATACTGACAACCGGGCCGGACCAGCCGCCGGTAACTTTAGCGGCTTTGGCAAAGCCGGTGAGGCCAGTGAGTTTGCTTTCTGGATAAGACATGAGTTCCCTCTCTTAATCATAAGACCCGGTTATTCGGGTCAAGAATGAAACATGGCCGTCCTGGCCATGTGCACATTAACTGTACATTCATACAGTAGTTTATAAAAACATCATCGTCAACCCGATTAACTTCACATGATCGTTACTTGATCGTTCCCACGCTCTGCGTGGGAATGCCGCCCTGGACGCTCTGCGTTCAGCGGTGACGCGGAGCGTCACGGGATGTATGCCCACGCGGAGCATGGGAACGATCATTACGATCATTACTTGGCGGTGGGAAGTTCGTGAGTGTCCAGCACACGATCTACCATCAGCTGGGTGCCTTCCAGCATGCGGCAAATACCCAAGGCCACATCACGTTGTGGTGTGTCGACTTCAAATGCGAGATGGGCTGCAAGCGCCGACGCTGACGCTATGTCTTGAGAGGCATTGGCCAGTAAGGTTTCGTTGTCGAGATCGGGTAGTAAGCTGAAGAGCTGGTCAGTGGGTTGGGGGGAATCGGACGGGGGATTTGGACTGTCTTTGATCATGGTAAAACTCCTAGCCAAAATGGGAGCTACCGGCATCACTTGCAGTTGATGGGTGGCAGCTGTGCACGGGCCTGCAAGACCGAGTTGCCAGGACCCCGGTAGACCCTAAGGTCTCCCGCGCACAGCCACCATAATTCAATAACCGCTTTATTAAAGCGGCTCGATTATAGGTGTGCTGTTGAGCACTAACAAACTATCGGCGGGCTTGCAGTCCCGATCGCTGCGTTGGCAGCGACTGGCGAAGAATAGTGACGCCAGTTCCGAGGGACAACCTGAAAGGCTTGTAAGAAATATCCGAGACCTCATCGGGAGCAAGCCCCCTCCCACAGTTGACCGGGTTGTCTGTACTACATCACGCCAATGTGGGAGGGGGCTTGCTCCCGATGAGGCCCTGACAGCCAACAAAAAACCCGCTGACCACATTGGCCCAGCGGGTTTCCGGTTTCACAACCAGCGAATCAATCCGAACGCATCACTTGGCCGCAATGCACTCAATTTCCATCTTGGCGCTCCAGGCCAACTGGGTGCCGCCAAACGCACTACGCGCCGGGTAAGGCTTTTTGAAATACTCTTTGTAGACTTCGTTGAAGGCTGGCCAGTCCTTGATATCTTCCATGAAAACCGTGCACTTGACGACATCGGTCAGCGCATAGCCGTTGGCCTTGAGCGTGGTTTTAATGTTTTCCAACGCCTGGCGCGATTCCGGCACGATACCGCCTGGCACTACTTTGTCGGAACCGTGAGCGTCGCCGATTTCCCCGGCGGTGTAGAACACGTTGCCTACACGTACGCCATCCGAAAATGGCAGGTCAAAACGCCCGGAATCGTAAAACTGGACGTTGCCCTTGGCCTCGGGCTTAACCGCCCAAGCGGCTCCGGCACCCATCAACATAGCCGCCAGAGCACTGCCTGCGATCCACTGGTTCTTCTTCATGTAGGAACACCTTCTAGACTGGGTCCAAGCCCGAGACATCCACGCGGCCACTGATGCGGATACGTTGTCTCGAAGCACCCGAGCGGCACACTACCGTCGCTGGCGACAAAGCCTCTGTAGGAGGTTTCTGTTTTTCAGGCACAAAAAACCCGCTGTCCGTGATGGCCCAGCGGGTTTCTCGTTTCACAGCCGTCGGATCAAAAATCCGCCAGTTGCCACACCTCATACGCCGGTGTCTCGTAGGGATGGCTTAGCTTGAGCGCAGCCACGACGGCCACAATCAACTCATCCGCCACCACCAGTTCCACCTTCCATTCTTCAACCACTTCAACCTGGCCGACGTGCCCGATAAACGGCTGGCTGCCGTCCAAAGCGCGAAACTGGCCTTGGCCCAGCACTTGCCAGGCGCAGCTGTCGTAGTCGCCGATGCGCCCGCCACCCGCTGCGAAGACGGCGGTTTTCACCGTCTCCACATGGCTTGTGGGCACAAAGAAGGCAAGCTTGTACACCGCCTTAGTTCACCCACACGCGAGCGTTGCGGAACATGCGCATCCAGGCGCCGTCTTCGTCCCACTCTTCCGGGCGCCACGAGTTTTGCACGGCGCGGAATACACGCTCCGGGTGCGGCATCATGATGGTCACACGACCGTCGCGGCTGGTGAGGCCGGTGATACCGCGCGGCGAGCCGTTCGGGTTGGCCGGGTAGGTTTCGGTGACCTTGCCGTGGTTGTCGACGAAACGCATGGCCACGCAGCCGGACAGGTCGGCTTCGAGCAAGGCTTCTTCGTTTTCGAACTCGGCATGGCCTTCACCGTGGGCGATGGCGATTGGCATGCGCGAACCGGCCATGCCTTGCAGGAAGATCGAGTTGGACTCCTGCACTTGCACCATGGCGACACGGGCTTCGAACTGCTCGGAACGGTTACGCACAAAGTGCGGCCAGAACTCGCTGCCCGGGATCAGTTCGCTGAGGTTGGACATCATCTGGCAACCGTTGCACACGCCCAGGGTGAAGCTGTCGTTACGCTCGAAGAAGCCCTGGAACGCATCGCGGGCGCGGCTGTTGAACAGGGCCGACTTGGCCCAGCCTTCACCGGCACCCAACACGTCGCCGTAGGAGAAACCACCGCAGGCGACAAGGCCTTTGAATTCGTTGAGGTCAACGCGACCGGCGAGGATGTCGCTCATGTGCACGTCAATCGCATTGAAGCCGGCGCGGTCGAACGCGGCCGCCATTTCCACCTGGCCGTTAACGCCCTGCTCACGCAGTACGGCCACTTGTGGGCGAATGCCTTTTTTGATGTAAGGCGCGGCGATGTCCTGGTTGACGTCGAAGCTGAGCGTGGTGCTCAGGCCCGGGTTGTCTTCTTCCAGGATCGCGTCGAATTCCTGCTCGGCGCACTCAACGTTGTCGCGCAGACGCTGGATCTGGTAGCTGGTTTCAGCCCATTGGCGTTGCAGCAAACGGCGCTGGCCGGCGAACACGGTATCGCCATTGAAGGAGATATTAATTTCGCCGTTGTTGATCGGCTGGCCGATCACCGCCACGCAGTCATCCAGGCCAGCGGCGCTGAATTGCGCGAGCACGTCCGGGGTTGCGTCCTGGCGCACCTGAATCACTGCGCCCAACTCTTCGTTGAACAGGATGCCGTTAATTTCAAACGCATCCTCGGCAACGCTGTCGAGCACGATGTTCAGGCCGCAGTGGCCAGCGAAGGCCATCTCTACCACGCTGGTCAGCAAACCACCGTCGGAGCGGTCGTGGTAAGCCAGCAGGTGGCCGTCGGCATTCAGGCCCTGGATCACGGCGAAGAAGGCTTTGAGGTCTTCGGCGTCATCCACGTCCGGCGCGTGTTTGCCGAGCTTGCCGTGGGTTTGCGCGAGGATCGAGGCGCCCATGCGGTTCTGGCCACGGCCGAGGTCGATCAGGATCAGGTCGGTGGTGCCCTTGTCCATGCGCAATTGCGGGGTCAGGGTCTGGCGGATGTCGGTGACCGGTGCAAAACCGGTGACGATCAGCGACAGCGGCGAAGTAACGCTCTTGTCGGTGCCGTCTTCGTTCCAACGGGTGGCCATGGACATCGAGTCCTTGCCCACCGGAATGGTGATACCCAGCTCCGGGCACAGCTCCATGCCGACTGCTTTCACAGTGTCATACAGGCGCGCGTCTTCACCGGGGTGGCCGGCAGCGGACATCCAGTTGGCCGACAGTTTAATGTCGGACAGCTTGCCGATACGCGAGGCTGCGATGTTGGTGAGGGTTTCACCAATCGCCATACGGCCCGACGCCGGGGCGTCCAGCAGCGCCAGCGGTGTGCGCTCGCCCATGGCCATGGCTTCACCGGTGTACACGTCGAAGCTGGTGGCGGTGACGGCAACGTCAGCCACCGGCACCTGCCACGGGCCAACCATTTGGTCACGCGCAACCAGGCCGGTGATGGTGCGGTCGCCGATGGTGATCAGGAAGCTTTTGCTCGCCACGGCGGGGTGGTGCAGAACGCGTTCGATGCTGTCGGCCAGTTCCAGCGAACTTGGGTCGAAGTCATCGCCCAACTCGGCTTCACGCACGGCTGAACGGTGCATGCGCGGGGCTTTGCCCAGCAGCACTTCAAGCGGCATGTCGACCGGGTTGTTGCCGAAGTGGCTGTCGGTAACCGTCAGTTGCGGCTCGGCAGTGGCTTCGCCGACCACGGCAAACGGGCAGCGCTCGCGTTCGCAGATGGCCTGGAAGCGCGCGAAGTCTTCAGGGCCAACGGCCAGCACGTAACGTTCCTGGGATTCGTTGCTCCAGATTTCGTGCGGGGCCATGCCCGGCTCGTCGTTTGGAATATTGCGCAGTTCGAAACGGCCACCGCGCTCGCCATCGTTGACCAGCTCCGGGAAGGCGTTGGACAAACCGCCGGCGCCGACGTCGTGGATGAAGCTGATCGGGTTCTTGTCACCCAACTGCCAGCAACGGTCGATGACTTCCTGGCAGCGGCGTTCCATTTCCGGGTTTTCGCGTTGTACGGAAGCAAAGTCCAGGTCAGCCGAGCTGGTGCCGGTGGCCATGGAGGACGCTGCGCCGCCGCCGAGGCCGATCAACATCGCCGGGCCACCGAGCACGATCAGCTTGGAGCCGACCAGAATCTCGGCTTTCTGTACGTGTTCTTCACGGATGTTGCCCATGCCGCCGGCCAACATGATCGGCTTGTGGTAGCCGCGCACTTCATCGCCACGCGGTGTAGTGATGGACTGCTCGAAGGTACGGAAGTAACCGGTCAGCGCCGGGCGCCCGAATTCGTTGTTGAACGCGGCGCCGCCCAGTGGGCCTTCGATCATGATGTCGAGCGCGGTAACGATGCGCTCGGGCTTGCCGTAAGGCACTTCCCACGGCTGTTCGAAGCCCGGAATCTGCAGGTTGGACACGGTAAAACCGGTGAGGCCCGCCTTTGGCTTGGCGCCACGCCCGGTTGCACCTTCGTCGCGAATTTCGCCGCCGGAACCGGTGGCTGCGCCAGGGAACGGGGCAATCGCGGTCGGGTGGTTGTGGGTTTCAACCTTCATCAGGATGTGCACCGGTTCCTGCACCGCGCCGTACTGGCGGGTTTCAGGGTCCGGGAAGAAACGCCCGGCAACACTGCCGACGATCACCGAGGCGTTGTCTTTATAAGCCGACAGAACACCTTCGCTGTGCATCACGTAGGTGTTCTTGATCATGCCGAACAGGCTTTTTTCCTGGCTCTGACCGTCGATGTCCCAACTGGCGTTGAAGATCTTGTGGCGGCAGTGCTCGGAGTTGGCCTGCGCGAACATCATCAGTTCAATGTCGTGCGGGTTGCGTTTCAAACCGTTGAAGGCGTCGACCAGGTAGTCGATTTCGTCTTCGGCCAGGGCCAGGCCCAGCTCGGTGTTGGCCTTCTCGAGGGCGGCGCGGCCACCGCCGAGCACGTCAATCGCGGTCAGCGGCTTGGGCGCGGCGTGGCTGAACAGGCCAGCAGCCTGTTCCAGCTGGCTGACGATGATCTGGGTCATGCGGTCGTGCAGGCTGCTGGCGATCAGCTCGGCCTCGGCATCGCTGAACTGCCCTGCTACATAGAAGGCAATACCGCGTTCCAGGCGCTGGATTTTTTCCAGGCCGCAGTTGCGGGCGATGTCGCTGGCCTTGCTCGACCAGGGCGAGATGGTGCCGAACCGTGGCAGCACCAGGAACAAGCGGCCATCAGGCTCTTGAACAGGAACGCTGGGACCGTACTTCAGAAGGCGTGCGAGCACTTGCTGTTCGTCGGCGGTCAACACGCCGGTAACGTCGGCGAAGTGAGCAAATTCAGCATACAGGCCTGTAACCGCTGGAACCTTTTGGCTCAGTTGTTCAAGGAGTTTGCTGTGGCGAAAGGCAGAAAGGGCAGGAGCGCCGCGCAGGATCAACATCTTCGGGACAGCCTCGGGAAGGGGTGTGCTTTGAGGCCGTGCATTCTAGCGTAAACCTGCGCCAACGGCACCCGAAACGGCACCGCTGGCCGTTGCCGAACGTCAGTTGGCAAGGTTTGCACGGTATCAGGGCAGTATCGCGGGCGTTGCGTGCAGTTATTTTAACCGTCACAAACCTTCGCCAGCCCACGTTTCTGCGGGCTTCAGCCCGGTTTTACGGGTGCTAGCAGACAAGTCCCGTGCTGTCGAGATATGGCGCCGTGGGTCGTTTGCGTATACTGCGCAGATGTTCTCCCCTACTGCTTTGCGCCCGCGATGCGCTAAATGGCTCATCGCAACCGGACTCTTCCTGATGCTCAGCGCCTGTGTTGATAAACCCAGCACGCTCGAGCGAATCAAGGAGGATGGCGTATTGCGGGTGATTACCCGGAACAGCCCGGCGACTTATTTCCAGGACCGCAACGGTGAAACCGGTTTCGAATACGAACTGGTCAAGCGTTTTGCCGACGACCTGGGGGTGAAGCTGGAGATCGAGACCGCCGACAACCTCGATGACCTGTTCGGCCAGTTGGGCAAGCCCAAGGGCCCGGTACTCGCCGCCGCCGGCCTGGTCAGCAGCGAGCAACGCGAACAACAGGTGCGTTTCTCGCATCCTTACCTCGAAGTGACCCCGCAGATCATCTACCGCAATGGCCAGTCCCGCCCCACCAGTGCGGCGGACTTGGTGGGCAAGAAGATCATGGTGCTTAAAGGCAGCACCCACGCCGAGCAATTGGCCGCGCTGAAAAAGCAGAACCCTGCGATTGAATACGAAGAGTCCGACGCCGTTGAGGTGGTCGACTTGCTGCGCATGGTCGACGAGGGGCAAATCGACCTGACGCTGGTGGACTCCAATGAAGTCGCGATGAACCAGGTGTACTTCCCCAACGTGCGCGTGGCGTTCGACCTCGGCAATGCCAGCAACCAGAGCTGGGCCGTGGCGGCAGGCGATGACAACAGCTTGCTCAACGAGATCAACAGCTACCTCGACAAGGTCGAAAAAAACGGCACCTTGCAACGCCTTAAAGACCGCTATTACGGGCATGTCGACGTACTTGGCTACGTCGGCGCCTACACCTTCGCGCAGCACTTGCAGCAGCGCCTGCCCAAGTACGAAAAGCACTTTCGCGCGTATGCCAAGGAAGAAAAGGTCGATTGGCGCTTGCTCGCAGCCATCGGCTATCAGGAATCGCTGTGGCAACCGGCCGTCACCTCCAAGACCGGCGTGCGCGGCCTGATGATGCTGACCCAGAACACGGCCCAGGCAATGGGCGTGTCCAACCGCCTGGATGCCAGGCAAAGCATCATGGGCGGCGCCAAGTACCTGGCCAAGATCAAGGATGAGCTGGACGACAAGATCGCCGAGCCGGACCGCACCTGGTTCGCCCTCGCCGCCTATAACGTCGGCACCGGCCACCTGGACGACGCGCGAATCCTGGCGAAAAAGGAAGGCCTGAACCCGAACAAGTGGCTGGACGTGAAAAAGATGCTCCCGCGCCTGTCGCAGAAGCAGTGGTACAGCAAGACCCGCTACGGCTATGCGCGTGGCGGTGAGCCGGTGCATTTTGTGGCTAACATCCGGCGTTACTACGACATCCTCACGTGGGTGACGCAACCGCAGTTGGAAGGTAACCAAGTGGTTGACGGTAACTTGCACGTGCCGGGTGTGGACAAAACCAAGCCGCCGGAAGATAACCCGCAGTTGTGAATCCTGGCCGGCAGTTTGGTTGAGACTGATTTTTTCAACAGAGAATGCAGTCAACTGTGGGAGCGGGGC